>NZ_JBFULY010000002.1:0-349020 GCF_054049655.1 Cellulomonas sp. P5_C5
GTCGCTGCGGACCTCGGGGCGAAGCAGGTCTTCATCCGGCCGCACTGCCCCTGGCAGAACGGCAAGGTGGAGCGCCTGAACCGCACCCTGCAGACCGAGTGGGCCTACCGGCAGGTCTTCACCAGCAACGCCGAACGTACCGCCGCCCTTGCCCCCTGGCTCGAGCACTACAACACTCGACGACGCCACAGCGCCCTCGGAGGCCTCCCACCGATCAGCCGACTGTCACCAACGTGACGGCCGAGTACACCTAGCGGCGGTCCGACGAACTCGTCGACGACCGTCTGCGTGGCCGCGACCTGCGAGTTGGCCCGGTCGAGCGCGTCGGGTCGCACCGCCTGCGGCAGGACCGCGAACGACGCGCTGTCGGAGAGCGTCTCGACGACGCCCATGACCGCGTACACGACGTACAGCGCGGCGAGCGGGGTCGCGCCCGTGAGCACGAGCGCGGCGAGCGCGGCGAACAGGGCGGCGCGGGAGACGTTCGCCGCGACGAGCAGCCGGCGCCGGTCGACCCGGTCGATCAGCACCCCGATCCCGAGCACGGACAGCACCCGCGGCGCGGAGTACGCCACGGCCAGGCCCGCGATCGCGATCGGGCTCTGGGTCAGGGTCGCCGCCAGGAGCGGGAGCGCGACGAACGTGATCCCGTCGGCCAGGTTCGCCGAGGCGTTGCCGGCCCAGATCCGGCGGTACTCGCTGCCGAGCGTCATCGGCGCAGCAGCGCGACGAGATCGACCGCCCTCATCTCTGCCTCTCGCTCGCTCTCGACCGACGAATCTGCGCTGCGGTCACACCGGCCAGGGAGACGGCTTACGACGCGAGCGGCTCCCGGGCGTCGCGCCCGGGAGCGCTGATCTCCGCCCACACCTCGTCCAGCGAGAGCCCGAGCACCGCGGCGATGGCCGCGACCGTCGGGAAGGCCGGGGTCGCGACGCGGCCCGTCTCGATCTTGCGGAGGGTCTCGGGCGAGACGCGGGCGTCCAGCGCGACGTCGAGCATCGGACGCTGTCCCCGTGCACGACGCAGCAGGGCACCGAGGCGCTGTCCGCGCTCGATCTCGTCCGGGGTGAGCGGCAGCCTGACCATGACCGCGATCCTAGCCGGGATAATATGGCCGGGATAGTTATTGGACTTCGCCGGAGGACGACGCATGATCGAGATCCTGACCCCCACCGAGATCGCCCGCGCCCGGGAGACCGGCGCCCTGGTCGGGCACATCCTCCAGACGCTGAGGAGCCGCGCCACGGTCGGCACGAACCTCCTGGACATCGACCGGTGGGCCCAGGCGATCATCGTCGAGGCCGGAGCGCAGTCCTGCTACGTCGACTACGCGCCGACGTTCGGGCGCGGGCCGTTCGGCCACTACATCTGCACGTCCGTCAACGACGCCGTGCTGCACGGCCGCCCCCGCGACTACTCGCTCGCCGACGGCGACCTGCTGACCCTGGACCTCGCCGTGTCCCTGGGCGGGATCGCGGCCGACTCGGCCGTGAGCTTCCTCGTCGGCGACGCACGGCCCGCCCAGAGCGTGGCGATGATCGACGCGACCGAGCGGGCGCTGAGCGCAGCGATCGCCGTCGCCGGACCCGGTGCCCGCATCGGCGACCTCTCCCACGCCATCGGCACGGTGCTGAGCGAGGCGGGCTACCCGGTCAACACGCAGTTCGGCGGGCACGGCATCGGGTCGACGATGCACCAGGACCCGCACGTCACGAACACCGGACGGCCCGGCCGCGGGTACACGCTGCGCCCCGGGCTCCTGCTCGCGCTCGAGCCGTGGGTCATGGCCGACACCRACGAGCTGGTCACCGACGCCGACGACGGGTGGACGCTGCGCAGCGCCACCGGCTGCCGGACCGCGCACAGCGAGCACACCATCGCGATCACGGACGACGGCGCCGAGATCCTGACCCTCCGCACGTGAGCCTCAGCCGCGCACGACGTCGTCGGCCGCGTCCACGATGCGCGTCGCCCACTCCACCGCCTTCTCCGCGTCGGCGGCACTGACCGGAGTCGGCTGGTACTGCGCTGCCGTCTTCATCTCGATCAGCCGCCGGAACGTCGACTCCAGGCGCTTCCCTGCCGGACCCGCGCCGGCGAGCTCCGTCACGGCCGCGCGATGGTCGTCGGTCTTGCCGGTCCGTCCCGTCAACCGGTAGCAGAGGGCGTCCTTGGCGTTGATCCCGGCAAGGACGGCGCTGGACGCCGCGGCGCTGTACAGCTCCCCGGCAAGCTCGACGTCGGCCGCGGTGAGGAACTCCCGGGCCTTGGCGAGATGATGGCGGGCGGCAGCGAGCGGCTCCACGCTCAGCCCGCCGTGGCCGGAGMCGGGACCGCGCTCAGGCGTCCGACCAGGGCACGACCGTCGCGACGGATGTTGTCCAGGAGGGGCTGCCGCTCGAGGGCCATCACGGCCAGGTCGCGGGGGGATCGGTCGAGGATCTCGGCGCTGTTGCCGGTCCAGCGGTGGACCGCGTCGGCGAGACCGGTCAGGCCGGCCTGCCAGTCCGTGTCGTCCTGCGGGACGGCGTCGGGGCGCACGACCAGGAGGTCGACGTCGCTGCGGCTGCCACCGTCTCCACGCGCAGCGCTCCCGTAGACGATGAGCCCGTCGGGCTGGTGAGCCCAGGTGCGGGTGTGCTCGACGATCGCGTCCCACAACCTCGCGCGCAGGTCGACGAGCGCAGAGATCGCGTCGGCGGCGAGGTGGTCGCGGTTGAAGGCGTACAGGTAGGCGCTGCCGGCAGGCGTCACGGTGACGATGCCGTCCTCGGTCAGCGCCCGCAGGATCTGAGACACGTGGCTCTGGGAGACGTGCGGGTCGGTCAGGTCCGCGACGGCTCGGCCGGTCAGCGGAGTGCCGGACCTCGCGAGGACGGTCAGGACAGGTGCGTATGCGGTGGGCAGGACGCTGCGGATCGGCGTGCCGAGGTCCACGTCACGCACCCGCCCTCTCAGTCATGCGACCACTATAGCGCTCGCATGAGCGTTCTAGCGCTCACAGCCGTTCCCCTTCGTCCTGGCGATCTGCTGGGCCACCTGCGCGGGCGTGAGGTGGTTGGTGTCGACGACCTCGGCCTCGGCGTGCAGCCACGTGCGGGCCGCCTCGGTGTACGCCTCCACGTACTGGTGCCGGAACGCGGACGGACCCATGACGGTGTCCCCGTCGATCCGCGCGCGCAGCGTGTCCTCGTCGGCGTGCAGGACGACATGCCGCACGGGGATGCCGTGCGCGGCGAGGCCGGCGCTGATCTCGCGCCAGTACGGCTCGACCAGGACGGTCATCGGCATCACCAGGGTCTCGCCGGCGTAGTCGAGGACCCGGCGGGCGGTCTCGACGACGAGCGGACGCCACGGCGGCCAGTGCTGGAAGTTGTCGGTCTCCGGCAACCCGGGCGTGATGTCCATCAGCGTCTCGCCGACCTTCTCGGCGTCCAGGACCCGGGCGTCCGGGAGCAGGGGCTGCACGAGCGCGGCGACCGTCGTCTTGCCTGCGCCGTGCGTGCCGTTGAGCCAGACGATCATGGCCCGAGGCTAGAGGCAGCCCGGCTCCTGCCTGCGCAGGCGTGCGGCCACTACGGCGCGGTGCGCCCCGCCTGGTCCAGGGCGGCCCGCAGGAGGCCGTCCAGCGCGGGGTGCGCCAGGTCGGCCGTCGGCAGGTCGTCGACCCCGAACCACTCCAGCGCGTCGTGCTCCTCGGGCGCTCGGTTGACGGGCGTCCCGGCCCACGCCGTCACCAGCCACACGTCGATGACGACGCCGTCGGGGAGGCAGACCCGGTCGTGCTCGCGGGCGGACAGCACCGTGACGCCGAGCTCCTCGCGGACCTCGCGCACGAGGGCCTCGCGGCTCGACTCGCCCGGCTCGACATGTCCTCCGGGGACGTCCCACACGTCGGGGTACCACCGGCGTCCCGGGTGGCGGTGCCCCAGGAGCACGCGACGCCCGGCGACCAGCAGCCCGCCGACGACGTGGACGGTCCGTCCCGGCGTCATCGGCGGTCGCCGACCCCGGTCGGCACGTCGTCGACGTCCCGCCGGCACGGGAGGTCCAGGGCAGGCTCGACCGTCGTCACGGGGTGCAGTGTGCCAGCGGAGCAACCGCGCCCGCCCGGCGTTGCTCCGACCGGCTGACCTCGTCGACCGCCGGGCTCGTCTGTCACCGGGCGCGGCTACCGTGCGGCGCATGACCGACACCATGGGCTCCGTCGTGACGCTCGAGTTCACGCAGGGCAGCAGCGACAAGTTCTACCGGGTGTTCACGGTCGGCGACGCGATGACCTGCCAGTACGGCCGCAACGGCACCTACGGCTCGTTCACGGCACGCACGGTGTTCGCCGACGTCTCCGCGGCTCGCGCGGCGGCGCTCAAGGCGGTGGCCGGGAAGGTCGCCAAGGGGTACGTGGTGACCCGCACGGGTGAGACTGCGTTCGACACGGGACCGACCGACGCGGACCTGGACGGCTGGGCGGGCGCCCTCCCTGCCGACGGTCTCGCGGTGGCCGTCGTCGTGCCGCAGGAGCGCCGGCAGGCCGCTGCCGTCGCGGCGGTCGCGGACGGTCCGTACGACCCTGCCGCCCTCGCGCGCGTCACCGACGCCCTGCTCGCGCTGGACCTGCCCACGCCCGCCGCGATGCCCGGCACCACGACCCCGCTGCCGATGCTCGCGCAGAACGTGGAACCGGCACGGCTGGACGGGCTGCTCGACGACGAGGCGTGGGTCGCGCAGCCCAAGCTCGACGGCGAGCGGCTCCTGGTCGAGGTCGTGGACGGCGCCGTGCGGGCGTTCGGTCGCAACGGGCAGGCGAAGGCCTCGAACGTCGGGGCCGCGATGCTCGCGCCGTTCCGGGCGCTGACCGCGGGTCGGTGGGTGTTCGACGGGGAGATCGTCGGGCGCACCCTGTGGCTGTTCGACCTGCCGGCCGCGGCGGACCACGTCGGCGCGGGCACCCCGTTCCGGCTGCGGCACGCCGCCCTCGTGGCGGTCGTGGGGGCGCTGGCGCCGGACCCCGTCGCGGTCGGCGTCGTGGGCATCGCGTCGGGCCCGCAGGCGAAGCGGACGCTCCTGGCGGACGCCGAGTCGGGACGCAAGGAGGGCGTGATGCTCCGCGCCGCGGACGCCCCGTACACGGTCGGGCGGTCCGCCGGGCTGCTGCGGCACAAGTTCGTCAAGACGCTCGACGCCGTCGTCGTCGAGACCGGGCGCGGCGGCAAGCAGACCGCCGTGCTGGGCGTGCACGACCACGACGGCGCCCTGGTGCGGATCGGGAACGTCACCACCATCGGCAAGGGCGGTGCCGCCGGCATCTCCGTCGGTCAGGTGGTCGAGGTCGCCTTCCTGTACGTCGTCGACCCCGAGCACYCCGTGCTCTACCAGCCGCGCATCCTGGCGGTCCGCACCGACAAGTCGCCGACGGAGTGCAGCGTCGACCAGCTGCTCGGTGCGCACACCGACCGCACCGCGTGACCGGACGGGCATGATGGCGGCCATGGAGGTCCTCGACCACGAGCGCTGGAGCTGGTTCCTGCTGGCGTCGGACGGGGACCTGCTGTTCGACGCGGTCGTCAGCCACGGCCCGTTCAGCACGTCGCTGCTCATCGCGCTCGACGACGACGAGCGTGCCGCCCTGGACCGCGAGGGGCGGACGTACCTGGACCGGCTGGCGCKGGAGATCCAGGACTCCGTACCGCTGCGGGCCGACGCGGGTTCGACCTACCGACCGCGCGACCTCACCAGGACGTTGAACGACGCCGTCACCCAGGCCGTGGTCGCGTGGCGGGAAGCCACCGGGACCCCGGTGTGACGCTGCCCGACGGTCGGCGGACGGGTCGGCAGGACGGCGTCGGGGTGGACGGCCTGACCCCGGAGCGCAGCGAGACGATCGGGTTCGTGCTCGCTGCGCTGTTCGCGGGAGCGATCGACGTGGGCGAGCTGCGGGCGCGGGCGCTGGTCGTAGGGTCGCGCGGGTGACCGCCTTCGACAGCCATCTCGAGGACTGGCGTGCGTGGCAGGAGTCCCCGTGGGGTCGGATCCGCTACCGCGTGGCAGCGCACACCCTCGCCCGGACGTGCGGGGCGGTCGCCGCGCGGCCTCTGCGGGTCCTCGACGTCGGCGGTGGCGACGGGAGCGACTCGGCCCCCCTGGCCGACGCCGGCCACGACGTCACGGTCCTCGACCGGTCCGAGGTCCTGCTCGCCCAGGCGCGCTCGCGGGCAGACCTGCGCACCGTCTGCGCCGACCTGGACGACCTTCCCGGGCTGGGACTCGGAACCTTCGACCTCGTCCTGTGCCACAACGTGATCCAGTACCGGCCCCACACCGTGGCGGTCGTCGGGGTGCTCGCGGGCGTCGTCGCCGTCGGTGGCGCGATCTCGCTCATGGCGCCCAACCCGCCCGCCGAGGTGCTGGCGGCGGTCATCCGGCGCGCCGACCTGCAGGAGGCCGCGCACCTCGTCGACGCACCGACGATCCGGACGGCGACGTTCGACCAGGACGTGCGGCGGGTCGGTGCCGACGAGGTCGTCGTCGCCCTGCAGGACGTCGGCTTCTCCTCCCTCACGCGCTACGGCATCCGGTGCGTCACCGACTACATCGCCGACGACGACCGCAAGAGCGACCCCGACTTCTACGCCGAGCTGGAGGCGCTGGAGCTCACGCTCTGCGACCGCGAGCCCTTCGTCCGGACAGCCCGGATGTGGCAGCTCGTCGCCCGTCGTCCCTGAGGTCAGCAGCGGTCGTCCGGGCACCGGCCTACGTCGCCGGCGACGAGCTGGGAGACGGGGGTGCAGCACGCGTCGCCGCGCCAGGCCTCGATGCCCTCCCGGAGGGCGAACGCGGCGATCACCACGGCCGCGATCGGGTCGGCCCACCACCAGCCCACGGTGCTGTTCAGCACGAGCCCGACCAGCAGGACCGCGGACAGGTACGTGCAGATCAGGGTCTGCCTGGAGTCCGCGACGGCAGAGGCCGAGCCGAGCTCGCGGCCGGTGCGGCGCTCGGCCCAGGACAGGACCGGCATGACTGCCAGACTCACGGCCGCCAGGATGATCCCGGCGGTGGAGTGCTCCGGCTCCGTCGCGTTCAGCAGGGTCCGGACGGCGTCGACGGTGACGAACGCGGCCAGGCCGACGAACGACAGTGCGATGGTCCGCATCGCCGCGCGCTCTCGGGTGTGCGGGTCCGGGGCCGAGAACTGCCAGGCCACCGCAGCGGCGGACAGCACCTCCACGACGGAGTCGAGGCCGAACCCGATCAGTGCCGACGACGACGCGAGCCGGCCGGCGACCAGCGCGACGCCGGCCTCGACGACGTTGTAGGCGATCGTCGCGGCGACGATCCACCGGATCCGCCGTTCGAGCAGCGGTCGGCGGTCGGCGGTCGTGGTGCTCATGCGCAGGTGCAGTCCGGTCCGCAGCACGTCGGGTCCACCGCGAGCACCAGCTGCAGCAGGTCCGCGAGCGCCGACGACAGGTGCGGGTCCGCCAGCCGGTACCAGGTCCGGCGCCCGTCGGGGACGGACTCGACCAGCCCGCACCCGCGCAGGCACGCAAGCTGGTTCGACATGACCTGCCGGGACACGCCCAGCGCGTCGGCCAGGTCCGACGGGTACGCGGGTGCCTCCCGCAGGGCCAGGAGGATCCGCGTGCGTGTCTCGTCCGACAGGGCGTGCCCCAGCCGGGAGAGCGCGGAGGTGTGCGTGAGCGTGGCTGTCCCCATGGACGCGACGATACACATTTCGCTGTATTCAGAGAAGGCTGTACCGAGGTCGGCGCTAGCCTCCGGGAGATGAGCGCTGTGGACCCCGCGACCGCCCACGCCTGGCACGCGCTGGGTGGTGCGGCGGAGCTCGCCGAGCAGGTCACCTACACCGGGTCGGCGCAGCTGGGTGGCACCCTGCCGACGCGCGAGCTCGCCCGGGCGAGCGTCGGCGTCTGCTCGCTCGCCGCCGCCGAGCTTCTCGCGCTGCGGACCGGACGCGCGCTGCCGGCGGTCCGCGTCGACGAAGGGTCGGTCGCGGCCGCCTTCGCCAGCGAGCGCCACCTCCGGGTCGACGGACGACCGATCCCGCTGTTCGCCCCGCTCTCCCGCTTCTGGCCCGCGGCCGACGGCTGGGTGCGCACGCACGCGAACTACCCGCACCACCGGGCGCGGCTGCTCTCCGCCCTGGAGCTGCCGGAGTCCGGCGACGACGCGGCCCTGGTCGACCGGCTCTCCGCCGCGATCCGCGAGCGCGCAGCGCGTGACGTGCAGGAGACCGTCTACGCCGCGGGCGGGCTCGCCGTCGCCGTCGCCGCGCCCGGGTCGTTCGACGAGCCGCTCGTGACCCGCGCCACGGACGGCACGGACGACACCGCACCCCTGCCGCCGGCCACGCTCCCCGCCGAGGGCGTCCGCGTCCTCGACCTCACCCGCGTCCTGGCGGGGCCCGTAGCCACCCGGACGCTCGCGCTGCTCGGTGCCGACGTGCTGCGGGTCGACGCCCCGTGGCTGCCCGAGGACCACGGCACCCACCTCGACACCGGCTTCGGGAAACGGACGGCCCGGCTCAACCTCGGGGACGCAGCCGACCGCGCAACCTTCGAGGGTCTGCTCGACGCGGCGGACGTCGTCGTCCTCGGGTACCGCCCCGGCGCACTGGACCGCCACGGGCTCGGTGCGGACGCACTGGTCGCCCGCCGGCCCGGGCTGGTCGTCGCCGAGCTCTGCGCCTGGGGCTGGGACGGCCCGTGGGCCGGACGACGCGGGTTCGACAGCCTCGTCCAGGCCGGCACCGGAGTCTCKGTCGTCGAGGGGACCGCCGACGGACGACCGGGCGCCCTGCCCGTCCAGGCGCTCGACCACGGCACGGGCTACCTGGTCGCGGCGGCCGTCCTGCGTGCGCTCACCGCCCGGGCGGTCACGGGCGGCGGCCAGCACGTGCGGCTGTCGTTGGCGGGCACCGCGACGTGGCTGTTCGGCACCACCCCGCTCGCTGCACCGACCCCACCGGCGGGCTCGCCCGACCGGTGGCTCGTCGAGACCGGCTCTCCCTGGGGGCGGCTCCGTCATGCGCTGTCCCCGATCGCTGTCGAGGATGTCGCGCAAGACTGGACCCGGCCGCCCCACCCGTGGGGCACGGACGAGCCCCGGTGGGAGACGCCGGCCGGCTGAGAGGGGACGCGCATGAGCACCGGTCCGACACCCTTCGAGGTCCACGAGTCGGGGGCTCTCCTGCACGGCACGAAGGCGGACCTCCGGGTCGGGGACGTCCTCGAGCCCGGCCGCCGGTCGAACTTCGGGGGCGGCAGGACGGCCGGCCACGTCTACGTGACCGCGACGCTCGACGCGGCGACGTGGGGCGCGGAGCTGGCGCAGGGTGACGGTCGTGGCCGGATCTACGTCGTGGAGCCGACGGGCGACCTCGAGGACGACCCGAACGTCACCGACAAGCGGTTCCCCGGCAACCCGACCCGGTCCTACCGCACCCGCGAGCCGGTCCGCGTCGTCGGGGAGATCGAGGACTGGGTCGGGCACCCGCCCGAGCAGCTCCGGACCATGCGTGACCACCTGGACGAGCTCGACCGGCTGGGCACCGCGCAGATCGACGACTAGCCCGCGGACCGGCGGTAGGTCGTCGTGAGGCGGTAGTCCTTGTGCGGGCCGACGGCGTGCCAGACCTCCTCGAACCGGTCCACGTCGAGGAAGCGCCCTTCCACCGAGTAGGCGTCCTCGGCGCAGGGGTGCTCGCCGGACCAGCGGTCGTCGACGAGGTCGAACCGGTAGAAGAAGCGGCCGTCGCCAAACAGCACGTCGACCGTCGGTCCGCCCACGTCCCGCAGCAGCAGCCGTCGGCTCGCCGGCCGGACGTCCCCGCCGAACGTCAGCACCCCTGCCTCCACGCAGGACAGCGCGCCGTCGCCCGTCGGCTCGAACCGCGCGGTGCCGCTCAGGTGGCCAGCCAGACCGGCGTGCGCGTCGTGGATGGCGCGGTCGAGGGACCACACCCCGGCGAACCTGTCGACGACCACGGTCGCGACGGTCTCACGGCGACCCTGGTCGGCGGTAGGGACCGGCCTCGTCAGCCCACGACCGGGATGCTCTGGATCCACAGGCCCATGAGGGCAACCAGCAGCAGGACGAGCCCCAGGACGAGCAGGACGATGCCGATGATGGTGACCGTCCACCCCGGACCGACCTTGCCCTGGGGTCGGGTCTTGACGTCGGTGGGGTCCTCCGGGTTGACGTAGACGTAGCCGTGGAACATCGGCGTCGCGCCGAGACCCTGCCGGAACGCCGCGAAGACCTCGGCGCGCAGAGGTGCGCCGTCGGGGCCGGGGTACTCGACGGTCATGACGTCGCCCGCGACGACGTCGACCTTGCTGACCACGCGTGCCGGCAGCTGGATGCGGGGCACGGAACGGGCACGGACGAGCAGCACGATGCCCACCGGGAGGGCGATCAGGCCGAGGAGCAGCAGCAGGATCGCGAGGGTCAGCAGGAGGTGGGGGCCGCTCATGGTGGCTGAACGTACCGGCTCGGGCCTCCCACCTGTCGTCAGGGCGTCCAGCGGAAGCCGGGGTTCACGCGGCCGCTCCAGCTGAAGACCGCCATGTTGTCCCACCCGTCGCCGGTGCCGTTCATGTTGTACGGGTCCCAGCCGTTGCCCTGCACGGCGGTCCAGGTCGGCTCCCAGTAGAAGACGCCGATCCCGCCCGCGTTCCGGACGGTGTTCTGGACGTACTGGAACATCGTCGCCTGGCTGCTCCAGCTGGCGTCGAAGCCCGCGCAGGTGCCGTTGGCGCTGTTCGCCTGCGAGTCCGCGTTCGCCGTCGTGAAGGGGTAGGCGGTCTCCACCAGGACGACGGGCTTGCCGTACCGGGTGCGGGCGGTGGACACCGCCGAGTACAGGGCGTCCAGCCCGCCGTKCCAGAAGCAGTAGTAGGACAGCCCGGTGATGTCCCACTTCACACCTTGGCTCGCGATGCCGTCGTAGAACCACGTCAAATGGTCGGTGCTGTCGGAGTTCGCGGTGTGGATGATGACCTGGGTGGACGAGCTGCACGCCTTGACCGCGTTGTACCCGGACTTGAGCAGCAGCCCCAGGTTGGTGAAGTTGCTGTTCGAGACCTTGCCCTCGTTCCACAGCATGCCGACGTTGATCTCGTTCCCGATCTGGATGCTGTCCGGCGTCGTGCCCTGGGCCTTGAGCGTCGTGCAGATCCCGTAGGTGAAGTCGTAGACGTCCTTCTGCAGCTGCTGGATGTTGTGGTTCGCCCACGCGGCGGGCTTCCACTGGTTGCCCGGGTCCGCCCAGGTGTCGGAGTAGTGCAGGTCCACCATGAGCTTCAGGCCGCGCGACTTGACCTCCTTGGCGTAGGCGGCGACCTTGCCCGGGTTGTTGTACCCGGACGCCGGGTTGTTCCACACCCGCAGCCGCGCGTAGTTCATGCCGGCGCCCTTGAGGATGTCCAGCGGGTGCTTCTGGCTCCCGTTCGCGTCGTAGTACTTCACGCCGAGGTCGAGGCTGCGCTGCAGGCTCGACACGTCACCGCCCAGCATCGACAGGCTGTTGGCTGCCTGGACCGGCGAGGGGACCGCCAGCGCCACGGCCGCCGCCAGCACGGCGGCCACTCCCATCGCGGTGAAACGCCTCTGAGTGCTCACGCAATCTCCAGTGACTGTCGTGCGGTGTGCACTGCCCTCCGCGGGCGAGCTCCACCCTGTGATCGCTCACAGTAGAGAGAGGTCAGCGACCCGCGGAAGGCGCCTAAGCCTTTCGGGACTGCGCTCAATGCCGGGTCGACCCGGCTGTGCACGAGCCCAGCATCGCGGTCTACGGCCTGACCGTGTCGGCGAACCCCGTCCAGCGCAGCTCGGCCGGCAGGTGGCTCATGTCGTTGAAGAGCACGAGCGCGGGAGGCAGGGCCGGGCGGTACTCGATCACCGTCAGGGCGGCGTTCCCGCTGTTCAGACCGAGCCACCGGGACGGCGGCGCGCCCAGGGCGTGCCGCACGAGCCAGCCGATCTGGAACGCGTGGGTGACCAGGACGAGGTGGGTGTCGCTGGACGGTGCGTCGTCGCCCGCGAACCGGTCGACCAGCGCGTCGGCGAGGGCGCGACCCGACGCCGCCTCGTCCTCGTCGTAGCCGTCGAAGAAGCCGAGCCACGGCCGCGGTGTCTCGCTCGCCGGCGGGACGTACGGCACGTGGTCGACCAGCTCGGCGGCCTGCGCGACGGGGACCCCGGGTAGGTGCCGGCCGATCTCGTGCGCGCTCGCGACGGCGCGCGGCAGGGGCGAGTGCCACACGGCGTCCGCCGGGATGCGCGCGAGGCGTGCGCCGAGCAGGTCCGCCTGCCGGCGTCCGGCCTCGGTGAGCTCGCCGAGGGCGTCGGCCTCGCCGTGACGCGCGAGGTAGAGGTGGCGGGTTCCCATGGCGGTCCTCATCGGTGGGTCGTGACCGTGCCGGCGGTGCCGTCGATCGTGAGCGTGGTGGCGTCGTGCAGCGTGGTCGTCGCGTCGGCGATGCCGAGGACGGCGGGGATCCGACGTTCGCGCGCGACGATCGCGGCGTGCGAGAGCACCCCGCCGGTCTCCGTGACGACGCCGGCGGCGACGCGCAGCAGCGGCGTCCAGCTCGGGTCGGTCCACGGGCAGACGAGGATGTCCCCCGGGCGCACGCGTCCGAAGTCGCCCGGACCTCGGACGATCCGCGCGGTGCCGGTCGCGGTGCCGGGGCTGCACGGCGTCCCGACGAGCGTGGCGGTCGAGACGTCATGGACCGGCTGCGCGAGCCGCTCGGGCAGGTCCGCGGTCGTCGGCCGGGCCTGCAGGACCCAGAGGTCACCGTCGACGACCGCCCACTCGACGTCCTGCGGCCCGCCGAGCAGGTCGGCCACGGTCTGCCCGAGCGCAGCGAGCCGGACGGCCGTGGCGTCGTCGAGGGTCGCTCGCCGCCGGTCGTGCTCCGGGACGTCGCTGGTCACCAGGCGCGTGCCTCGCCGGTCCAGACGGGTGCGCTTGTCCGCGACCGTGCGGGTGACCGTGCCGTCCGCCGCGACGCGGTACGCGTCGGGGGTGACCGTGCCGCCGACGACGCTCGGGCCCAGACCCCACGACGCCTCGATCTGCGTGTCCCCGGCGGTGAACATCACGCCGGACACGTCGGCGTCCAGGTGCCGCTGGACGAGCACCCCCATGCTCGGCTCCCCGCCCCCGTCCCGGTACGCGACAGCGCGCGGCGAGTGCAGAGACGCCCAGCAAACGAGCACCGCGTCGGCGACCTGGTCGATGCCCTGCACGGCGAGCACGCTCTCGTGCTGGCCGGCCGCGGACGCGCCTGCGGTGTCCTCGACGTCGGCCGAGGACCGCACGGCGACGGGTCCGGCGCCGAGCGCGCGTGCGAGTGCCTCGCGCACGTCGGCGGGGAGCGTCGACCCGCCCGCGGCCGCGCGGTAGGTGGCGAACGGGAGGACGAAGCCGTCAGGAACCGGGAGTCCCGCACGCAGCAGGGCGCCGAGCGCACCCGCCTTGCCGCCGCACGTCGCGCTCACGGCGTCGCCGAGCAGGACGAGCACGAGGGGGACCTCCTCCGTTGACAACGTTTTGTTGACTATGCACGATGTGGCGCATGGGGAGCAAGGACGACGCCCGCCGCGCGGCGCACGCGGACCAGGCGCAGGCCCGCCGCGAGTCCGAGGCGCGCGAGCACCTGCGCCGCCTGGGAGCCGACGGGCTCGACGCTCGCCCGTGGCGTCCCGCTCCCGTGCCGGCGTCGGCGGTGGACCTCGTGCAGCTCGCCCTGTGGCGCGCCGCCGACCTGGAGCCCGACGACGTGCTCAGCGCGCTGGCCCTGCTCCCGGCCGCGCGGGCCGAGGTCGACGGGCTCGAGGACGGGCTGCTGTTCGTCGCCCGCAGCGCAGGACTTACCTGGGCGCAGATCGCCGACGCCATGGGGTTCCGGTCCCGGCAGGCGTGTCAGCAGCACTACGCCAGGCTGGCGGCCCGGCGGGGCGTGGCGTCATGACGCACGAGTCGACCGTCGACCTGCTGGTGCTGCACTCCGTGCGCATCGTCGGGTTCGCCGACACCGCCACCGTCGCGCGCCGCTACGGCCTCGAACCGGACGAGACCGGCGAGCTGCTGCTCGACGCCGAGGCGCACGGCTGGGTGCAGCACTCCGCGTTCGCCGACCTCGGCGGCTGGTCCCTGACCGAGCGCGGCCGGGCGCAGGACGAGCGCCTGCTGGCGGCCGAGCTCGCGCGCGTCGACGGCGAGGCCGAGGTGCGCGAGGTCCACCGCGAGTTCCTCCCGCTGAACGAGCGGCTGCAGCGCGCCTGCACCGACTGGCAGCTGCGGCCGACCCCCGCGGACCGGCTCGCCACCAACGACCACACCGACGTCGAGTGGGACCGTCGCACCCTGGACGAGCTCGAGGCGATCGAGCGAGGCCTCACCCCGCTCGCCGCCCGGCTCGGACGGCTCCTGGCACGGTTCCAGGGGTACGACGCGCGCTTCTCCGTGGCGCGACACCGCGCCGGGACCGGCGACGTGGGCTGGGTCGACGGCACGGACGTCGACTCCTGCCACCGTGTCTGGTTCGAGCTCCACGAGGACCTCGTCGCGACGCTCGGGATCGACCGGCACAGCACCACCTGACCCGCCTGTGGACAGACCGACCCCACTCGGGCCCCGGACGGCTACCGTGCCGCGCGGTACGTCATCCGGAGTCGAGGGGGCAGACGACGACCGTCACGCCGCAGGTCGTCGAGGGCGTCGGGGTCGACGCCGGTGACGGCATCCGGCTCCTCGCGCTCGGCGACGGGCTGGTGGCCTACCGCCTGCCGTGACCGGACCCGGGCTCAGCCGCGCAGCCGAGCGGAGATCTCGACCGCCTGGCCCGTCCTGACCTTCACCCTGGTCGCGGTGCGCAGGTCGTGCGTCGTCCCGGCAGGCGCCCGGAAGTACCGCACGGAACCGTCGGGCGACGTGAGCCTCACCGAGTACGAGCCCGCAGGAAGGCGGCCGATCAGGAACCGGCCGTCGGGCCCGGTGGTCCAGAGCCCCCAGGTACCCACCTCGCCGCTGCGCGGGACCAGGGTGACCTCGACGCCGGGCACCGGCCCGTCGGCACCCGTCACCACCCCGGTGATGCGACCGGCGAGCAGGGGGGTGAGGGTGATCCCGGTGACGACCGTCCCGGCCGCGACCTCGACGGGCACGGCACGCTCCGGGGCGGTGGCGTCCCGGTAGTACTCCGGCAGCAGCGGTCCGTTCCACTCGACGTGCTCGACGTGGACCAGGTACGAGCCGGCGACGAGGTCGTCGAACCGGAACGCGCCGTCGGCGGCGGGGGTCGTCCCGGCGACGACGACCGACCCGGCCCGCAGAACCTGGTGGACCACCACCCGCACCTCGGACATCTCCACGCCGGCCGGCAGCCGGACCCGGCCCGCGAGCCCCTGGGCCGGCAGCGCGGTCACGTCGATCCCGTCGAGGACCTGCCCGGCCTCCAGCGTGATCGGGGTCGCCGCCGCGGCGTCCGCGACCCCGGACCAGTAGGTCGTGCTCAGTCCGGTGCCGGGCTCGGGGACGACCCGGAGCCGGTACGTCCCGGCGGCGAGCGGCCAGACCTCGTACGTGCCGTCGGCCCGGGTCGAGGCGCCCACCTCGATGCCCCCGAGCAGGTCGGTCCGTTCGAGGGAGACGGACGCGCCCGCGACCGGCGCCCCGGACGCGTCGGTGACCCGCCCCCGGACGACCGCCGTCTCGGCGAGCTGCGCGTCCAGCCCGGTCACCACGTCACCGTCCGCCACCCGCACGTAGGTCGCGCTGAGGTACGACCCCGCGTCGTCCCAGTACTCGCCGACCAGGTCCGAGCCGATCGGCGGCCGGAACTCGACGCGGTAGCCGCCCGACGGCAGCGCCGGGATCGTCCACGCCCCCGACGGGTCGGTGCTCGCCGAGCCGCTGCCCGACCCGTACGCGTGGACGCCGATCCCCGCGACCGCGACGCCGTCGTCGTCGGTGACGCGACCGCTGAGCGTCACCGTGCCGGTGCCCGAGGTGAACCCCGGGCTCGGGACGACGGTGGGCGAGGGGACCGCCACCGCGGCCGCGCCCGACGCCGGAGAGCTGCTCGCCGCGAGCGCGACGACGACCCCCGAGGCGAGGGCGACGAGGCCGGACAGGACCGAGCGAGATCGGGGCACGGGCACTCCTTGGTCAGCACCGGACCGGGCACGATCTCCGCAGCGTGCCAGTTCGCCCCCATGCTGAACGGTTTCACCGCCTCGGTACGCCGGGGATCCGGCTCAGCGGGTCCGGTACCGCGCGTAGATCAGCCCGCTGTCGAAGGCGCGCTGCTCGACCAGCTCGAGGTCGAGGCGCACGCCGTCGGGGAAGAACCGCGTGCCACCGCCGACCACCGACGTGGTCATGAAGAGGTGGTACTCGTCCACGAGGCCGGCGGCGATCGCCTGGGCGGCGAGGTTCGGCCCGTCGACGGAGAGGTCGTGGTCGGACTCGGCCTTGAGCCTGCGCACCGCGTCGGGGTCGAAGGTCCGCTCGATCCTGGTCCTCGCGCTGGACACCTGCTCCAGCGTCGTGGAGTAGACGACCTTGTCCGCGGCCTGCCAGTCGCGGGCGTACTGGACGATGTGCGGCGGGGCGTCCGGATCGGTGTGCGCGGTCTCCCAGAAGACCATCGTGTCGTACATCCGTCGGCCGTACAGGAACGTGCGGACGGGCCGGAAGACGTCGCCGATGAAGGTGTGGACCTCCGGGACCTCGGCCCCGGTGCCGAGGTCGCCCTGCGCCGCCTCGGTGTAGCCGTCGAGCGAGGTGATCATCGAGTAGATGAGCTTTCCCATGTGTCCTCCTAGGCGTCAGCGGTCGCGGGTGAGCCGTTCCAGCTGCCCGGCGTGGACGTCGGCGACCCACTCCCAGCCGTCCTTGGCCGACGGGCCGATCCGGGGGTCGTCGGGGGTGCGCCCGTCGCGCAGCGCCTCCAGGTAGGCCCGGTCGAGGTCGATGCGTGCGCGCAGGTCGTCGGCACCCCCGACGGACCCGTGGCCGGGGACGACGACGTGGGCGCCGCCCGCCGCGTCCTCGATCAGCCGGAGCGCGACGAGGCCGTCCTCGATCGGGTCCTCGGCGAACGGGCTGAGCAGAGGGACGAGGACGTCGGACAGCATGTCGCCGGCGACGAGCACGCCGCGCGCCTCGATCAGCAGCGCCGCGTGGCCGGGGGCGTGCGCGGAGTGCTCGATGACGCGGACCTCGGGGCCGTCCCACGGGACACGCACCGTCCCGGCGGGCAGACCGGTGATGCGGCCGAACAGGCCGTCGAGCGTCACCTGGTCGACGATGTCCGCCGGGATCATCCCGGCGACGAACGCCTTCCAGTCGGGGTCCGCCAGCCGCGCGTCGATGGCGGCAGCGCACCGGGCCGTGCCGTACCGGGGGGCGTCGCCGAACCGCGCGTGCCAGAGCAGGTGGTCCCAGTGCGGGTGCGTCGAGAAGCCTGCGACGACGGGCGCGGTCARGTCCGTCGCGATGCCGGCCAGCTCGTCGTCGAGGACCCCGGGGTCGACGAGGAGGACACCGGCCCCGCCGCGCGCGACCACGGCGTTGCTCTGCAGGAACGCGCTCTGGTGGACGAGCACGCCGTCCGCTACCTGTCGAAGCATCAGGAGGCCTCGCTGATCGTGTAGTGGCGGACCGTGACCCCGGAGTCGAACGACCGGTGGTCGAGCAGCTCGAGCTCGATCGGCCGGTCGTAGTCGTCGAAGAGCGGGCGGCCGAAGCCGAGGATCGCGGGATGGGTGGTCAGCAGCAGCTCGTCGAGGAGCCCGGCCCGGAGCAGCTGGGTGGCGAGCGCGGCGCCGCCCACGCCGATGGTGCCGTCGGTCTCGGCGCGGAGGGCGGCGAGCTGCTCGATCGCGTCGTCGCCGCCGATGACCCGGGTGTTGTGGTCCGCGCTCTGCCGCGTGCGCGAGACGAGCACCTTGGGCTTCGCGGTCCAGATCTCGCCGTACTCCCGCAGGACGTCGGGGAGCGACGCGTCCTCGCGTGCCCGCGGCATGTACTCCTCCATGACCTCGTAGAAGACCCGGCCGTGGACGATCAGCGCGACCGCTCGCGCCCGCGCGTTCAGCTCGCGGTGCAGCGCGGTGTCGATGCGCAGCCACTCGCCCGCGCCGTTGTCGCCCGGGACCTGCTCGATCCGCAG
This sequence comes from Cellulomonas sp. P5_C5, assembly GCF_054049655.1. Classification (NCBI taxonomy): domain Bacteria; kingdom Bacillati; phylum Actinomycetota; class Actinomycetes; order Micrococcales; family Cellulomonadaceae; genus Cellulomonas; species Cellulomonas sp. P5_C5. Next base: position 18,213 of record NZ_JBFULY010000002.1, read on the forward strand.
GTCGAGGGAGACGTTCATCGCGTACAGGAAGCGGCCCATCATCTCCTCGTTCCCATAGTGATTGCGTTCTGCAACCACTATATTGAGGCCGAAACGGGTGTCAAGGAGGAGTCGTGGAACCGGTCAGCGCCGCCGTCGACGTGCTCGGAGACCGCTGGACGCTGCTCGTGCTGCGCGACGTCGTGTTCGACGACCGCCGCTACTTCCGGGTGCTGCTCACCGGGTCCGTCGAGCGCATCGCGTCGAACATCCTCGCCGACCGCCTCGTGCGGCTCGTCGAGGCGGGGATCCTCACCCGTGGCGCCGCCGCCCGGGGGCAGCGCGCCCGCTACAGCCTCACCGAGGCCGGCATCCAGACCGTCCCGATCATCGCCGCCCTCGGCAGCTGGGGCCTCGACTGGCGCCCCGGCAGCGCCGGTCTCCGGAGCCGGCAGCAGCTCCTGCGCGACGGCGGCCCGGCGTTCCTCGACGAGCTCATGGACGAGCTCCGCGTCCGCCACCTCGGCGCCCCGCCGACCCCGCACGACGGCCCGACCCCGCTCGAACGCCTCGCCGCCGCCTCCGCCGACCAGACCTGAGCTCACCGGCTGTCGATCCGGGCCGCTGCCGATCGTCATCCAGGTGAACGCCGACGCGACCACGTCGCCGCGCGCGACAGACGAGAGCGAGCCGACCATGACCGACCGGGCCAGCCAGACCGACCAGCTCGCGCAGGGCGATCCCCGCCTGCTCCTCGAGCCGGGTGCGCAGGACCTGCTGAGGTCGTCGACCCTGGCCCGCCTGGCCTACGTGGCCCGCGACGGCGGACCACGGGTCGTGCCCACCTGGTTCCACTGGACCGGCCGGCACGTCGTGATGGTGACCTACGTCGCCGGCCCGAACGCGGGGATCGCGCACCCGGCGCGACGGATCGCCGACCTGCGCGCCGACCCCCGGGTCGCGATCAGCATCGACACCGACGGGATGCCTCCGACGGCCCTGCAGCTGCGTGGCCGGATCGAGGTGGACGAGGTGGACGGCATCGCACCGGAGTACGCCGCAGCGGCACAGCGCTACCTCGGCGTGGCACAGGCGAGGGACCTGCTCGCGTCCGTCGACCAGCMGGGCACGCGTCAGGCTCGCCTGGTGCTGCAGCCCGACTGGGTCGGCCTGATCAACTTCACCACCCGCCTGCCGAGCGCGCAGGGTGGCCTCCGAGCGGGGTGAGGAACCGCCGACGCACGCGCGAGTGAACCACGAACCGGACGAGTGAAGAAGCGGACATTTCCGGCAAAATACCTCCGGGTCTCCGGCTACGCTGCCACCCGCGCCGACAACAGGCGTCCCTCCCGCCGCGAGAAAACGGACCCATGAACTCTGTCCCCAGCACCACGCCCGAGCAGGACGTCGACGTCGACGAGGAGGAGTCGTCCTGGACCGACTTCCTCCTCCCGATCGCGTTCTTCGCCCTTGCGGCGATCCCCTTCACGCCCTTCTGGGAGCAGATCGCGGACCCGGAGAGCACCCGCCGCCGGTACGGCGGCATCTCGCGCTTCCTCGACTCCGTCGGCCCCGTGCCTGTCGCGCTGGCCTTCGCCGGCATCGGGGTGGCCCTGCTGGTCGTGGCCATCGTCCAGCGGTCCCGCAAGAGCGGCTCCGCAGCTGCTGAGGGCTCCGAGGACTGACACTCCGCTCGTATCCACGACCGGGCACCGTCGCGACGAACCGACGCGCGGTGCCCGGTCGGGATCGAGCAGCACCGACCCGCCAGCGCACCTGCCGCGTCCCGTTGCGTAGAAAGTACGGATGCGGGGACACGACCCTCCGACGCAGGCTGGCGGGAGGCAGACGGAGGGGGCGCCATGACACGGCACGTCGAAAAGCTCGCGGTCCCCGGGTCGCCGACGCAGGCCGACGCCGGCTCGCCCGAGCACGCAGCCGCGTCTCCGCTGCGCCCGGCACCGGTCGCCGGGCTCGCGGTCGGGCGCGTCGACGACCCCGCCGAGGTCGCCGCCGAAGCCCGCGCGACMTCGGTCGTCTCACGGCTGCGCCGGTTCGGCGGCGTGTCGCGACCCGGCCCGGCGCGCTCGTCGACCGCCCCGGTCGAGGTCGGCCGCTCGGGCGGAGCCGTCCGGACGGCACGCAGCAACCAGATCTCCAGCACGCTCGGCCGCGGCGCACCGCTCTCGGATGCCGTCCGACGCCGGATGGAGGAAGGGTTCGGCACGTCGCTCGGTCATGTGCGGGTGCACGACGACCCGTCGGCCGCGCAGCACAGCGCAGCGCTGGGCGCGAAGGCGTTCACGGTCGGCAACGACGTCTTCCTGGGCGCCGGAGTCGACCCGACCCGCGAGCGCGGCGAGCACGTGCTCGCCCACGAGATCGCTCACGTCCTCGACGAGGGGGGTGCGCAGCACACGCCGGTCCGTCGCGAGCCCGGGGACAGCGACGACGAGGACGGCGCGCCGGCCGAGATGACCGCCGCCGAGATCGTCGCAGCGGCGGTGAACCCCGTGAGGGACAAGGCGATCGGGTCCGCGACGACGGCGCGTTCCAACGAGGCGGGCCTGCTGTGGACGGGCCTGGCCGTCGCTCCGGTGGGAACCCCGAAGGGCTACTGGGTCAGCGCGGACGGCCAGAAGCGCTATCGTCCTCCGGCGGTGAAGCCGTCGCTCGGCAAGACCCAGTCGAACTTCGAGTCGGGTCCGCCCCTGCCACCCAAGAGGCCGCTCAAGGACATCTGGGCCAGCAACGCCCACCTCGACATCACGGACTAGGGATCATGAGAGCTGCACTGCGCGAGACCTACAGCCTCGACGACGGCGTCGAGATCGACACCTACGTCCCGCGCGACCCGACGAACGACGGCGTCCGGGTGCGGCTCATGGTCGGGCCGGCCGACGGCGACGGCGAGGAGTCGTTCGACGTCCTCGTGTGCACGCCGGCGTGGCTGCAGGAGATCGTCGACGAGCACGGGCCCCAGCTTGGCCGCCACCTGCTCCTGGTCGGGACCCTCGACCTGCCCGCCGCCGTCTCCTTCCTGCGCGATCACGTCGAGGCCCTCGAGGCACCCGACTGGCGCGGCCTCGCCGAGAAGCTCGCGCGGGTGGGCAACTGGGAGTTCGAGGACTACACCCTGTAGCCACGGGAGGGGCCGTCCGCCCGCTCGGTAGCATGCGCCGCATGCCCATCAAGCTGGAGAACGTCGCCATCGCGGTCCGCGACCTGGAGGCGACGATCGCGTTCTTCACGGACCTCGGCCTCACGGTCGTCGGCCGGGACACGGTCAGCGGTGCGTGGACGGACACGGCCGTCGGCCTCGACGGCAACCACGCCAAGATCGCGATGCTCCAGACGCCCGACGGTCACGGCCGTCTCGAGCTCTTCGAGTACATCCACCCCGACGCGATCGAGACGGAGCCCACCCTCCCGAACGAGATCGGCATGCACCGCGTCGCGTTCTCGGTGGACGACATCGACGACGCCCTGGAGATCGCCGCGCGGCACGGCTGCTTCCCGCTGCGTGGCGTGGCGACGTACGAGGACGTCTACAGGCTCACCTACGTCCGCGGCCCCAGCGGCATCCTCGTGATGCTGGCCCAGGAGCTCACGAAGGACTGAGCCGGTCAGTCGGCGACCGGAACCACGTCGAGCCCGCTCTCGCAGATCCGCACGACCTCGTACGTGGTGCTCTCGCCGTCGAACGTCGTGCCGACCGACACGTCCACCCGCAGGGACTCGTCGAGGGACGGCGACGTCACGCTCAGGTCCGCCGTCGGCGGCGAGGCGGTCATGTCGACCTCGGCCGCGACGGCACGTCCCCCGCCCGACAGCGGCGTCGGCACCATCACGGCGATGCGCTCGGCGCCCTCGACGACATCGCCCACGCAGTCCGGCGTCTCCGTCGGCTGGGTGCAGCCGGCCAGGACGAGCAGGGACACGACCGCGGCCGGCACGACCCGCCGCGCTCTCATGACGCCTCCTCGAGGTCCAGGCGCGGGCGAGGCGACGCCTCGATGCCGACCACCGTCCACGCGAGCCCTGCGAGCTCGATCTGGTCGCCGACGTGCAGCTCGTGCTCGACCGTGCGGCGGTCCCGCACGACGCCCAGGGTGGCGGCCCGCGGGTCGTCGCTGACCTCCTTGAGCGCCAGGGCCACCTTCCGGTCGCCCTCACCGAGCCGGTAGGGGATGCCGGGGCGCACGGTCAGGCGGGTCACGGGGCACCTCGCAGGTCGATGGCCTGGGGCGAGTCGAAGTATTCCTCGAACTCGGCGGGGGTCAGTCGCAGCGGCTCGTAGTCGGCGCCCCACGGGTTGGCGACGAGCACGTGGTCGTCGGTGATCTCGGTGACGTAGTAGACGTGCCGACCGAAGTAGCCGGCCTTCAGGTGCTCGGGCACGTCGTCCTTGTCGCCGGAGGTCGCCACGATGACCGGGGATCCCGAGTCGAACGCGTCTTTGACGTCCTCGAAGCTCACGTCGAGCCCGCGCGCGTCGTTCCCTGACACGTACGGGGGCGCCTTCTCGGTCCAGTCCCACTCGAGCGCCCCGTAGGTCCCCTGCTCGGACCGGTCGTAGAGCGGGTCCCCGCCCTTCCCGTCGGGGGCACCGCCGCTGTCCTCCTCGTAGAGGAGCGCGAACGCCTTCTCGTAGTAGGCGGGCCACAGCTCGCCGTCGCCGTGGGCGCCCAGGGGCGATCCGTCGTCGGCCAGCGGCAGGTCACGCGTCATCGTCACCCACCGCGCCGTGCCGTCGTGGTCCCAGAGCCGCACCGAGATCGTGCCGTTCGGGTTCTCCCGGATGTTCCGGGTGACGAAGTCGGGGTCCATCTGGGTGGTCGCCGCCAGGGAGGCGATGAACCAGCAGTCGCCCAGGCGCCCCTGGTACACGTCCGTGCTGGAGACCCCGTCGGCGAACAGCGGGCCCTCGGGGATCCCGTACGTGATGCCGCTCGCGTCCGCTCCGGTCTGGGGGTTGGCGCCGTCGAGGAAGACGTCGGTCGTGTCGAAGCCCGGCGCCATCCACGGGAAGGCGTCGCCCAGCTCGTCCAGGTGGGTCGACCCCGTGAGCGCGAGCAGGTCGCTGGCGAGGGCGATCCGCTCACCCACCGGGAGCCCGTTGTGGTMGAACGGCGACCAGCCCGAGTCGGAGGTGTCCGCGACGGCCTCGCCGAACGCGTGCAGGTCCGCGGCGGGGGCGTCGTCCAGGAACAGGTCGAGCTCAGCCGCGGTCAGACCGGTGAGCAGGTCCGCGATCCGACGGAGGTCGTCACGGTTGCCGTTGATGCCCGCGTCCAGGTCGGCGAGCCCCGCCAGCGCGTCGACGGCCTTCTGCACCTTGGCCGGATCCGGCGGCACGGCGTCCTCGAACACGAGCCGGGGATCCACCAGGTGACCGTCCTCGAACAGGACCCGGCACGCCGCGAGGTGGTCGCACCGGCGGTCGATGCTGCCGGCGACGTCCGGCAGCGACCAGGCCAGCGACGACGGCAGCCCGAAAGGGAGGAACCCCTGCGTCCGGGTCAGCGCCGCGCTCGTGGTGGCCGGTCGTCCGCGCAGGGCCTTCTCCGCGTCATCGAGGACCGCCGCGACGTCACGACGGATGTCGCCGGCGCTGTCCCCCGTCCGTCGCAGGCTCCCGGCGAACGTGCGCAACCGGTCGACGTCGAACCCGGTGTAGCTCATATCGCCCCCGCCGGCGCCGACGCGGCCTTCTGCACCTCGTCGGCCAGGTCCTCCAGGCGCTGCGCCTCACGGAGCCAGGAGGCCGTGTCGCCCAGCAGGTCCTCGGCCATCTGGCGCAGCGCGTCGCGCTGCTCCACGAGGGCGGCCGTGGTGTCCCGGGCGTAGGTCCCGTACCAGAGCCCCGCCGACTGGGCGGTCTCGACGTCAGCGTCCAGAGCGGTCCCGAGCGACCCTGCGACGCGCTGACCTCGGGCCGCCGCGTCGCGCAGCGCCGAGGCACGCCGACGCAGCGACGGTGCACTCTCCCCGTTCGCCAGGGGCACTGTGGAGATCTCCCTCGTCCGTGCTGCGCGGTGCGGACGACCATACAGGGGCGTCCGACTCGCCCGGCTACCGCCCGGCGTCCATCCGGGAGAGCCAGTCGACCAGGAGGGCTGCGGTGAGCGCCGGCTGGTCGAGGTGCACGTTGTGGCCGGCGCGGTCGAGCACCGCGGTCGTCGCGTGGGGGTAGTGCCGGTCGACGAGCGCGGCGGCCGACCGGTAGCCGACGACATGGTCCTGGCGCCCGGTGACCAGGAGTGTCGGACGAGCGAACGGCGCGGAGCCGGCCTCTGGCTCGACCGTGAGGGCGTACCGGGCGAGCAGCCGCTCGATGACCTCGGGCCGGGAGGCCCGCAGACCGGGCAGCGCGTGCTCCCGGAACAGGGCCCAGCCCTCGGGCGACTGGACGACGGCCATGTCCGCGTACTCGCGGGCATCGGCGGGGTCGAGCGACGCGAGCAGCGCCGCGTCCTCGACCAGGACGGTCCGCTCCGGCACGTCACGGTCGGCCGGCTCCGCCTCGATCAGCGGGGCGAGCATGGCGAGGCCGAGCACCTGGTCGCGCAGCGCCGCCACCATGTGCCGCGCGATCATGCCGCCGTAGGAGCTGCCGAGCACCGCGAACGGCTCGTCGCCCAGCTCCTCCCGCACGAACCTGACCACGGCGTCGGCGACCGCGTCCGAGCTGTCGACCTCCGGGCCGGCGTCCGAGCGACCCATCCCCGGCAGGTCGACGTAGACGCGCCGCCAGCCGCCGTGCGCCGCGACCGCACCGTCGAGCGCCAGCAGCAGCCGGTGGTCGACGCAGAACCCGTGCACGAGCAGCAGAGGGGTGCCCGACCCCCGGGTCACATGGAACATGCCCCGAGAGTAGGACCGACTTCCGACGCCCCCCGGCCAGGCTCAGCCCGCCGAGGTGTCCCCAGCGACGCACGCCCGGAGGGTGTCGAGGAGGGCGTCGCCGCCGAGCCTCAGGACGTCCCAGGTGGCGATGAACCCCTCCGACTGCCGCAGGCCCCTGTTCCTGCTCGCGGACTCGTGCCAGACGGCGGCGACCGCCGTTTCCTCGCCGTCCGGCATGGCGGCGACGACCGTCGCGACGCGGTCGAGGAACGCCGGCCAGTCTTCGACGTGCCAGTGCTCGTCACCGGACGGGAGGCGGACGTCGACCTCGGGCGAACCGAGATCGACCCCGATCAGGACGAGCTCGCGGGGCCGAGCCGACGTGAGGTCGACCTCCCGCAACGTCCATCCCGGGGGTCTCTCCGCGTCCGGTCTCGCGCCCAGGGTCAGCCCCTGGACGATGCCCGCGAACGTGCAGCCGACCAGGTCGCTCCACCCCCAGTCGGTCGCGCCGAATCGGGCGTTGCGGAAGCCCCGTGCAGCACATCGCACTGAGGTCCGCGCCCGAGAGGTCGAGGCTCGACCAGGCGGGCTCGTCCACACCCTGACCGACCGCCGGTCGACGCGCGCTGCCCTCGACTCGCGCGAGGGTCTGCGACACCGGGCACCCGCGCAGGTCCACCCGCTGCTCGACGTGCCCGAAGGGCCCGTCGGGGATCGGTCGCCCTCGGACGAGCTGCATGGCCAGCTGCGCGACCTCGGCCGCATCCACCCCCGACCAGCGCGCACGCAGGTCTCTCAGGTCGTCCACCCGTGCCACGGCCTACTCCTCGACGAGGTCGGCGCCGGAGAGGTCCTCGACGGCGCTGGGCGTCGTTCCCTCGAAGACGACGCCGACCCCGAAGGGGTCTCCCATCTCGAGGCTCGACTCGGCGAACCGCACCATCCAGGTCCCGTCCGCCCAGATCACGGCCGCGGGCTCGCCGAACGGCGCGACCGGCGCGTCCAGGGCCGAGAGCTCGGCGGAACCAAGACCGAACCGTGGCTCGCGCAGCCGCTGACGCAGGTAGTCGGCGGCGAGCTCGGCAAGCTCTCCGAACCGGGACAGCACGGTCTCGGCGAGCCCGCGCATCGCCGCGTCCGGCACGGCCGCCGGCTCGACGACGAGGTTCACCACCCGCGCCGCACCGCCGCTCTCGGCATCCGCGACCGACGTCCAGCACGCGATCGAGTCGTCCGAGCCGGTGCGCGAGAAGGTTGCGTCGCCGATCACCACACGCTCCGGGAGGTCCGACACGAGCCGAAGTCAACCACGGTGCGCTCAGCGTCCTCCGGGCTGCTCACCTGGCCGACAACCGCGCCTCGGACCCGACCCTCGTCGACGCACCGGAGCCGTCCGGGAGCCACGAGGGCGCGAGCTCACGCCCCGCTGACGATCACCAGCTCGTTGCCGTCGGGGTCGGCGACCCGCCAGCGGTCCTCCGACTCGTCGAGGAGCCGTCCACCGGCTGCGAGGGTCGTGGCGAGGCGCACCTGGACGACGTCCGACGGCACGGCGAGCTCGACGTGGATGCGGTTGCGCTGCCGGCGCCGCTCGGTCTCCGACGTGTCGATCTCCTGGAACACCAGCTCCGGGTTCAGCCGCCGCGGATCGTAGATGTCGCTGGTCCCCGTCCGCCGGTCGTGCGTGTAGCCGAGCGCGGCGACCCAGAACGCGCGGGCCGCGGTGACGTCGGCGGCGTCGAGGAAGAGCTGAGCGAAGCGCGGCAGCGCCGGATCCGCGACGGCCCCGAGCGCGCGGGCAGCGGTCTGGATGCGGGCGGCGAGGTCGGTGAAGTCGAGCGCGAGGCCGTGAGCGTCGGGCTCCCACTGGTCCTTGCCGCTGTCGATGATCACGAGCCCGGGGCGCAGGTCGACCACCAGCGGGAAGCCCGCGTCGTCGGCCAGTGCCGCTGCCGCGGCGGCGAGCTCTCGCTGCTGCGTGGTCGAGGTGGTGCGGTAGCACGCGATCGCGCTGAACACCGCGTGCCAGTCGGCTGTCCCGACGCTCTCGTCGAGCGCACCGCCCGGCACCAGGTCGACCTCGTTGCCGTCGGGGTCGGCGTGACAGACCCCGAACGCTCCGTAGGCCTCGCCCAGACCCACCTGCTCGACCACCGCGGCCGGCCGCACCACGTCGAGGTGGATGCGGTTGCGCAACGGCCGTGACTCGGTCGACGGCCGGATCCGTAGCGCGGGGTCGCGACGCAGCGGGTCCGCCAGACCACCGTCCTCCCCCGGCGTGTAGCCGAGCGCGCGCTGCCAGAAGGGCCGCACCGCCGACGGGTCGGCCGACTCGAGCACGACGCTCAGCTGCTGCAGCGCGGCGGGGTTCGCGGTCAGCCCGAGATCCCGCGCGGCAGCCGACACCGCCTCGGCGTGCTCGGCCGAGTCCAGCCGCACCCGGACGCCCGTCGCGCGCACGTCGACCGGGATCTCGGCCGACAGCTCCACGACGCGCCTTGCCAGAGCGGCCCCCTCGATCAGCGACGGCGCGTCGAACCATGCCGTCGCGACGCCGTCCAGCACCCGCCAGTCCGTCCCGATCTCCGTCATTCCCGGCACTGTAGGACCCACCACCGACAGTGTCTCTCCCGGACGGTGCACCCCTCGCGGCGCTGCCAGGCGACGACCTCTTCCGCAGCACTCGAGCCGCCTCAGCCTCAGACGGCCTCGAGCGCGAGCTCCTCGACGACGTCGGCGAGGGTCTCGTGGAACGTGGGGAACGTCTTCTTGACGCACGCGGGGTCGTCCAGGGTGATCCCGGGGGTGCGGAGACCAGCGATGCTGAAGGCCATCGCGATGCGGTGGTCGCGGAAGGTCTCGACGTGGCCGGCGACCGGGGTGCCCGGGTGGATCCGTATCCAGTCCGGCCCCGTGTCCACGTCCACGCCGAGCCGGCGAAGGTTCTGGGCGCTCACCTCGAGCCGGTCGCACTCCTTCACGCGGGTGTTCGCCACGTCGACGATCGTCGTCGGACCGTCCGCGTAGGGGGCGATCGCCGCGAGCGTCGGCATGGTGTCGGAGATGTCGCGCATGTTGACGGTGATGCCGTGCAGCCGTCCGCCGACGACCGTCGTCGAGTCGCCCGTCTGCCGCACCTCCGCGCCCATCTGCTCGAGCACCCGGACGAACGCCAGGTCGCCCTGCAGGGCGTCGGAACCGAGCCCAGGAACCGTCACCGTGCGGCCCAGCACGGCGGCGGCCGCGAAGAAGTAGCTGGCCGACGATGCGTCGGGCTCGACCTGGTAGGTCCGCGCCCGGTAGGTCCGCGCGGGAACCGTGTAGGTGCCCCCGTCGACCGCGACGTCGACGCCGAAAGCGCGCATCATCGCGAGGGTGATGCCGACGTACGGGACGGACACGAGGTCGTCGACGTCGATCACCAGACCGTCGCGGAACAGCGGCGCCACGAGCAGCAGCGCCGTGAGGAACTGCGACGACGTCCCGGCGTCCAGTCGGATCGAGCCACCGACGATCCCGTCCGTCGCGATGACGAACGGGTGGTGGTCAGGTTCACCCTGGAACGTCAGTCCGGCACCGAGCGAGCGCAGGGCGTGCGTGAGGGGCGCCATCGGTCGGGCGCGCATCTGGTCGGAGGCGTCGAAGGCGAACGTGCCGTGCCCGGTCGCCGCGAGGGCGGGCAGGAACCGGGCCGTCGTGGCACCGTCGCGGCAGAAGACCTCGGCACGCGTCACCGAGGGGCCTCCCGCGCGGCCCTCGATCGTCCACTCCCGCCCGTCGGCGCCGACCTCGTAGCCGAGAGCTCGCAGGCCGAGGACGAACGCCTCGGTGTCGTCCGAGTGGAGCGGGTCGACGAGCGTGGTGCGACCGTCAGCCGCCGCCGCGAGCAGCAAGGCCCGCGCGGTGACCGACTTGGAGCCTGGGACGGTGACGACGGCCATGGGCCGCGACTCTAGCCATCGAGGACCGACCCGGCCGGCCGTGCTCGGAGTGCGAACCCGTTCCGCTGCGGTGCGCGCGGGCGACCACTGGGTGAAGTCCTCCTTGCTCCCTTGCGCCGACGCGTCGTGAGGGCTACCCCGGACGAGAGGGGTGGCCGCCACGGGGCGCCGCCTCAGCCGCCCCCGTGGGGAGCGGCTGCCATGGCGACGGAGCGAGCAGGTAAGCGATCGGTGGCTCGTCGTACCGCGTGGTGGTCGGTCGTCGTGCTGCTCGTGGCCGGACTGGTGCTCGTCGCGGCGCCGTCGGCATCCGCGACGGGGTGGCGGACCCTGGCCCTGAGGGTCCCCGCAACAGTCGTCGCAGGCGTCCCGTTCGACGTGACGGTGGCGGTCCTCAACGCGGCAGGACGACCGGCGACGGCGTACCGCGGCACCGTTCGCTTCGCCACCGACGACGTGCTGGTGCGGACGCTCCCGGAGGCGTACACCTTCACGCGAGCCGACCGCGGGACGCACACCTTCACCGGCGTGACCCTCGTCGGAACAGGTCCGCACCGCCTCGTCGCACGCGACAGCAGCAGTCGCCGGCTGCACGACGTCGACCGTGTCCTGGTCGCGGACGCGGGGGCCGCGATCGAGGGCCAGGTCCTCTCCGGCTTGGACCCCGTGGCGGGCGGGACCGTCACGGTGTACGACGCCGTCACCGGCCTCGCGCTGAGGTCCGGACCGGCGGACATCGATGGCTACAGGTACCGCATCACCGGGCTGCCGGCGGGTGACATCACAGTGGGGGCCGTCGTGCCGGGCCCGTACCAGCCGGACTTCGCCAACGACCGGGACACCTTGGCTCAGGCAGACGTCTTCACCCTCAGCCCGGGCACGACGCTGGTGCAGAGCTGGGAACCGGAGAGCTTCGGTCCGTACCTGGACGTGCAGCACCTCGGGTAGAGCAGGGGTCGGGTCTGGTGCACGGAGCGGGCGCCGTCAGGTGCGCGGTGCGTACATGATGACGGCGACGCCGAGCAGACAGATGGCCGCGCCCGTGATGTCCCAGCGGTCGGGCTGGAACTTGTCGACGGCCATGCCCCAGGCCAGCGAGCCGGCCACGAAGATCCCGCCGTACGCGGCCAGGATCCGTCCGAAGCTCGCATCGGGCTGCAGGGTGGCGACGAACCCGTACGCACCGAGGGCGACCACCCCGGCGCCGATCCAGAGCACGCCGCGGTGCTCTCGTACCCCCTGCCAGATCAGCCAGGCGCCACCGATCTCGGCGACCGCCGCGACGGCGAACAGGAGCAGGGATCGAAGCACCGTCATGGGACGCAGTCTCTCGTGGGCCGGCACATCCACAGCCCTGCCCCGCCCACCGAGGTGAGCTCACGGCCATGCGCGCGACGCTCGACGACTCCCTGCGGCGCGCACGCAGCTATATCGCCGAGCACGGATAGACACGACCCGGCACCGCTCACCGACGTGCACGGTGCCGCGCGAGGCGCTTTCCTACCTCCATGGTGCGTTGCCCTGCGAGGGCAGCATGGACGACGAGGTGGTCGCGTGGGAGGTGCCCTGGGTGGTGCGCTGACGATCGCGGTCCTGGTGCTCGTGTGCGCCGTGCCCGTTCTCCTGTCGCTGCGACGGCGACCGGTCGACGACGTGGTGACCCTGGAGCCGGCCGACGGAACGTGCGCGCTGGCGATCCACCCCGAGCGTGGGCACCGCCTGCTTCCCCTGCTGGCGTGGGCCTTCGCCCTCGGCATGCTCGCCGTCGGTGTCGCGACCCTGCGACCGGCACCGTACGCGGCCGCCTTCTTCCTCGTCGTCGGCGCTCTCCTCGTCTACCTCGGCTGGGCGCGCGCCACGGGACGGGCAGGCGACGGGACGCTGACGCTCACCCCGGAGGGCATCCACCAGCTGTGGGGCGGGTCGGACGTCTTCGTGCCGTGGGACGACGTGCGCGGTCTGGTCACGACCCCCAGGCTGCTCATCGTCGAGACGCGGCGCCCCGCGCGACGACGTCGCACGCTGCCGCTGCTCGGCGGACGCCGCACGATCCTCCAGGCTGACGCGGTCTCGATCCCCCATGCCTTCCTCCCCGCGCTGCCCTACCAGGAGATGGTGGAGCTGTACGCGACGAGCCCCGAGGCGAGGCGGGAGCTGGCCACCGACGAGCCGGTGGAGCGGGCACGACGCCTCCTGCGGGACGACCGGGCCGGTCGCGCGTCGGAGACGTCGTAGCGGGTCCACGGGACGAGCTGAGCCGACTGCGAGCGTCACCGCCGGCGGCGTGCCTCGCACCAGCGCATCGCGTCGTCCGTCCCGATGCACTGGTGCTCGACTGCCGTGGGCCGGCGCCTCAGGCGCGCGGCACGAACGGGTCACCGTAGGCGGGCGGCGCCGACGGCCGAGGGCCCTGCCCCGACAGGTGGCCCTGCGGCTGGGCGGGCACGGGGCGGCGTCGGCGGACCCRGCTCAGGACCAGGACRTTGGCCAGGTGGAACACGCCGAGCAGGAGCGCCACGGCCCCGAGCTTGGAGGCCAGGGACTCGATGGCTTCCTGGGCCGAGGTGACGGGATAGCTCACCCGGAGCATGAGCGACACGAAGCCGAGGTTCACGAGGTAGAACCCGACGACCAGGAGCCGGTTGGTCGCCGCGGCGACCTTCTCCTCGCCATGGAACACGTCGACGAGGAAGACCTCTCCGTTCCGCGTCAGGGTCCTGGCGACCCAGATCGTGAGCGCGACGCTGACTGCGATGTAGATGAGGTAGGTGACGACGGTGGGGTTCATCGGATCGCTCCTGGGACGCGGGCGTCAGCCGAGAGGTCGTCGGCCAGTTGAACGTGTTCAACAGTGATGACGCTAGCCTTCGTTTTGAACATGTTCAAGTGACGCTGGTCACGGCGGATCGGTGCGACCGGTCACTCCTCGAACCGGGTCCACTGCCCCTCGGAGACCACCTCGGCGGCGCCGTCGACGACCACGATGGCCGTCTGCTCGTCGATGGCGTAGGACGGGACGCCGAGCTCGGCCGCCCACCGCTGCGCGTGCGCCAGGGTGTTGGACGGGAAGGCGTCCAGGTGCGGGAAGATCGCGAAGTCGACGACGCCCAGGGTGGTGTCGTCCGGCGCGGACGGCCACTCGACGAAGGACGCCCCGATCCGGGGCGTCATCACCATGCTCCCGGCGCTCACCCCGACCCAGACCGTGTCCGGCAGCGACGGCAGCAGGTCGGCCAGCCCCGACTCCCGCATCCAGTGGCACAGGTACGTCGCGTCGCCACCGTCGACCAGGAGCACGTCGGCCTGCCGCACCCAGGGAACCCACCGCTCCGCGCCGATGGTGGGCAGGGCGGTGAGCTCGAGGACACCGAGCGACGCCCAGCCCAGACCGGAGAAGTGCCGGAACCTGGGCTCGGCCGCCACCAGACCGCGCACCGATGCCGGTCCGCACAGGGGGTGGCCCCACTGCGCGGTCGGGACGACGAGGGCATGGCACTCGGCGACCGGCTTGCCGAGGAGCTGCACGAGCGCCGAGTGGATGCTGGCGTTGGTGACGCCTCCTGACGTCAGCAAGAGCTTCACGGTGCCTCCGAGGTCGCGCACGGGAGATCGATGCGCAGTGCTCGCCGCCGCTGAGGGTCGATCCAGGTGTGGAGGGACGGGCGCCACGCAGGCTGGACCAGCCGATGCTCCCGCGAACAGCCGGAGGGGGAAACCCGAGCACGGCTCTGTGGCGGTGACGGTCGCGGGTGGCGATGATCTCCGACGTGAAGAAGTTCCTGCTGTTCGACCACGACGGCGTCCTGGTCGACACCGAGCACTGGTACTACACCGCCGGCGAACGGGCGCTGGCCGAGATCGGCGTGACGCTCGACAAGGAGCAGTACCTGCGGGACATGGCGCACGGCGCAGGCACGTGGACCCAGGCGAGGGCTGCCGGGATCGACGACGGCACCATCGACCGACTCCGCCGGACCCGCAACGAGTACTACCAGGAGTACCTGCGGACCGAGCCGATCGAGATCGACGGCGTGCTCGCGGCTCTCGCGGAGCTCTCCCCGTACGTGCGCATGGCGATCGTGACCACGTCCAAGCGCGAGGACTTCGAGCTGATCCACCGAGACCGGCACATCATGCAGCACATGGACTTCGTCCTCGTCCGCGACGACTACCACCACGCCAAGCCGCACCCGGAGCCGTACCTCACCGCCCTGCGGAGGTTCGGGGCGGACAAGGACGAGGCGCTGGTCGTCGAGGACTCGTCGAGGGGGCTTCGCTCCGCGGTCGCGGCCGGCATCGACTGCGCCGTGGTCCACAACGAGTTCACGACGTCGCACGACTTCTCGCAGGCGACCCATCGGATCCGGTCGCTGACGGAGCTGACGGAGATCGCCCTCGGCTCGACGTGACGCCTACTACGGCTGCTGCCGTGCCGGGGCGCGGGTGATCAGGTCCACGGCGCGCACGACCTCCTCGGGTCCGTGCGGCTCCGTGTCCAGGGCTCGGTGGATCGTCAGGCCCTCGATGAGGGCGTCCAGGAGCCGAGCGGTGGCGGGGTCGAAGTGCCGCTCCAGGGCATCGCGGCTGCGCGCCATCCACTCGTGCGTGAGGCGTCGGTACCCGGGGTCACGGGCCGCCAGCGTGTAGAGCTCGTGGGTGAGGACCAGCTCCTCCGGGTCGACGAGCACGTCCACGCTGATCAGCTCGACGACCGCGCGGCGCGCCTCGTCGACGTCGGCCGCGCGGGACATGTAGTCCTCGAACCTGTCGCTGACCCGGTGCGCGAACCGTTCGAACGCCGTGCGCAGCAGCTCGTCGACGTCGGTGAAGTGGTAGGTGATCGACCCGAGCGGCACATCCGCGACCGCGGCGATGCGCCGGGTCGAGGCGCCTGCGACGCCCACCTCACCGATCACGTGCAGGCACGCGTCAAGGATGCGTTCGCGCCGGTCGGGGTCGTGCCGCCGGGCCCGCCGCTCGGTCATCGGGCGCACGTCCGGGTTCTCTCGTGCGCGACCGGTGCGCGGTCACCCGCGCTCATCGGCTCCCGCTCGGCACTCATGTGTTCGATCGTACAGATGGTATGTACGATTGACCATATGGTGCGCCCACCGGCCGCGTGCACCGCAGCCCTTCAACTCTCCCGGAGCACCATGTCCGTCTCGTCGCCGCCCACCGTCTCGACCTCCACGCGTCGCGCCCGCGCAGCCGTGTCCGCGGTGTTCCTGGTCAACGCCGTGCTGTACGCGAACCTCGTGCCGCGCCTCCCGGAGATCAAGGACCACCTCGGCCTCAGCAACGCCGCCCTCGGCACCGCGATCGCCGCGATGCCGCTGGGTGCGCTGCTGGCCGGTCTGCTCGCCCCGCTGCTGATCCAGCGGCTGGGCTCGGCCGCCGTCGCCTCCTTCGGGCTCGTCGGTCTGGCTGTGGCGGTCGCCGCCATCCCGCTCGCCGGCGGATGGGCGGTCCTGGCCGGCCTCTTCCTCCTGGCCGGAGCGCTCGACGCGATCATCGACGTCGCGCAGAACGCGCACGGCTTCCGCGTGCAGCGGCTGTACGGGCGCTCGATCGTCAACGCGTTCCACGGCCTGTGGTCCGTCGGCGCGGTCCTCGGCGGCGTCATCGGCTCGGTCGCGGCCGGGCTCGCGATCTCCTTGCCCGCACACATCGCGACGACCTCCGTGGTGTTCAGCATCGTCGCCGTGGTCGCCTACCGCTTCATGCTGCGCGGCCCGGAGGACACCGAACGGTCCGAGGAAGCAGCATCGGAGCACACGCCCGCGACCAGGTCGCTCCGGCACGTGGCCGGCCGCACGGTGCTCATGCTCGCGGCCCTCGGCGTCCTGGCGGCGTGCGGTGCGTTCGTCGAGGACGCCGGCTCGTCGTGGGGCGCGCTCTACCTGCGTGGCGAGGTCGGCGTCGGTGCCGCGGCCGCCGGGCTGGCGTTCGTCTCGCTCCAGGTCGCCATGACGATCGGCCGGCTGACCGGTGACCGGGTCGTCGACCGGTTCGGCCAGCGTCGCGTCGCCCGCGTCGGCGGCGTCGCGATCGCGATCGGCATGGGCCTGGCGCTGGCCGTGCCGTCGCTCGCCACGACCCTCGTCGGGTTCGCGCTGGCCGGGCTCGGCGTCGCCACCCTGGTGCCCGCGGTGATGCACACCGCGGACGAGCTCCCGGGGCTGCCCGCCGGCGTCGGCCTCACCGTCGTCAGCTGGTTGCTGCGCGTCGGCTTCCTCGTCTCACCGACGCTCGTCGGTGTCATCGCCGACGCCTCGAGCCTGCGCGTCGCCCTCCTCGGCGTCGTCGCGGCAGGTGTCGTCGTGGCGCTGCTCGGGCGCGTCCTCCTCACCACCGCATCGCCCGAGGTGGACAGCGAGCTGGTAGCGGCCCCGAGCGGACCCGCCGCGGCGCCGACCACCTGACGCGACCGCGCCCCGCATATCCGCTGGGGCTCCGCGCCACCCGGCTCTACGCTGCGAGGCGCGCCCGAGGTGGGCGCGCCCCGCGAGCCGGAGACGACGGTGCTGATCCGACCCGAACGCCCTGACGACGTCGACGCCATCGACCGGCTGACCGTCGCCGCCTTCGAGCCGCAGTGGTTCAGCGACGGTTCCGAGGCACCGATCGTCCGAGCGCTGCGGGCGTCCGGCGACCTGACGCTCTCGCTCGTGGCGGAGGACGACGGCGACGTCATCGGGCACGTCGCGTTCTCGCCCGTGACGATCGACGGGGCGCACGACGGCTGGTTCGGGCTCGGGCCGATCTCCGTCCGGCTCGACCGGCAACGGCGCGGTGTCGGTCGGGCACTCGTGGCCGAGGGTCTGCGCCGGCTGCGGGACCGCGAGGCGCACGGCTGCGCGCTGATCGGTGACCCGAACATCTATGGCCGCATGGGCTTCACGGGCGACGGCGCGCTGTCGCACGAAGGACTGGACCCAACCATCGTGCAGCACATCACCTTCGCCGGCCCCACGCCGCGTGGCGAGCTGCGGTTCGCCCCCGCATTCGACGCCACGGGCCACTGAGCACCGCTCGGCCACCTCCAGCGCGAGCTGCTCCGACTACCGGCGACGCGTCCGATCCGAGCCTCCGTCGAGCGCGGAACGAGGCCCCGCGAACCGTGCCTGCTCGTCGACCTCGAAGATGCACTCCGCGATGATCGGCAACCCACCGCGCAACGAGACGGCACCCAGCACCGATCGCGTGTGGATGCCGGAGTCGCCGAAGACCTCGACGAACAGCTCGGACAGTCCGTCGACGGCGAGATGATGCTCCGCGTAGTCCTCGGTCGCGTTCACGAGCGCCTGCACCCTGACCACTTGCCTGACCGGGTCGAGCGAGCCCAGGAAGTCCCGCACCACGGCAAGAACCTCCAGCCCGACCGTGCGAGCAAGGTCCGACCCTTGCGCGGTGGTGAGCTCACGACCGAGCTTCCCCGCTGTCGCAGGGTCGCTCGGCCCCTTGCCTGAGACGAAGAGCAGGGCGCCGACCTGCACGCAGTTGGTGTACGCAGCCTGAGGCGTGCTGGCTTCGGGCAGGACGATCCCCAGCTCGGTCAGTCGCGCCTCGGCGGACCACATCATTGCTGTCTTCCCTGCCTTGGCGAAGTCGTCGATCACGCTCGCCAGCGTCACACACTGCGGAGCTATGCCGGGAGGAGTCCGCGCTGCCGGGCGACGGCGATCGCCTCGGTGCGCGACTGCACGCCGAGCTTGTCGTAGACGTGGGCGAGGTGGGACTTCACGGTCGCGCGGGAGAGGAAGAGCTCGCGG
This sequence comes from Cellulomonas sp. P5_C5, assembly GCF_054049655.1. Classification (NCBI taxonomy): domain Bacteria; kingdom Bacillati; phylum Actinomycetota; class Actinomycetes; order Micrococcales; family Cellulomonadaceae; genus Cellulomonas; species Cellulomonas sp. P5_C5. The sequence goes on from NZ_JBFULY010000002.1 coordinate 36,757, forward strand.
GCGATCGCGTCGTTGGAGCGGCCGAGCGACACGAGGTGGAGCACCTCGAGCTCGCGGGCCGTCAGCGAGAGGGTCGGGCGGCGCATCCGGTCGAGCAGGCGGGCCTGGATCGCCGGGCCGAGGGCGACGGCGCCGGTGGCGGCGGCCCGGATGGCGGCGGCGAGCTCGTCGGTCGGCGCGTCCTTGAGCAGGTAGCCGCTCGCACCGGCCTCGATCGCGGACAGGATGTCGGCGTCCGAGCCGTACGTGGTGAGGATGAGCACGGGCGGGCCGCCCGCCGCGACGATCTGGCGGGTGGCCTCGGCTCCCCCCAGCCGCCCGGGTCCGAACTGCAGGTCGAGCAGGAGGACGTCCGCGGGTTCGCCCCGGCGGACTCTGGCGACGAGCTCCTCCGCGGTGCCGAGCTCGGCGATGACCCGCATGTCGGGCTCGCCGTCGATGACGGCCCGCAGACCGGCTCGGACGACCGGGTGGTCGTCGGTGAGGACGACGTCGATCACGGGTTCTCCTCGAGGTCGTCATGGCCGGGCGGCTCGTCCGCGACGTCGCCGAGCGGCACACGCACAGCGAGGGCGGTTCCCTCGCCGGGCGCGCTCTCCACGGTCAGCGTGCCACCGAGCTCCTGGACGCGGGAGGCCATCGCGACCAGCCCGAACCCGCCGGCCCCGGTGCCCCCGGCGTCCGACGCCGGGGTGAAGCCCTGGCCGTCGTCGACCACGTCGAGGATCAGCTCGTCGTCGAGGTAGGTCAGGGTGACGGAGACGTTGCGGGCGTGCGCGTGCTGGACGACGTTGGCCAGCGCCGACTGCGCGACACGCACCAGCGCGGCCTCGACGGTGACCGGCAGCGGTCGTGGGGTGCCCGTGGTCTGCACCCGAACCTGCAGCGTCCCGCCCACCGCCGTGTCCTGCGTCCGCTGGGCGACCCGCCGCACGGCCTCGACGAGGGTCGCCGCGTCGAGGTCCGCGGGGGCCAGCGCCCGCACGAACCGGCGCGCCTCGCCGAGGTTCTGCTGAGCGGTGGCACGCGCCTGGTCGACGTAGCCGCGCGCCACGGCGTCGTCCGCGCCGATGCTGGCCCCCGCGGCGCGCAGGAGCAGCTCGATCGCGGAGTAGCCCTGCGCGAGGGTGTCGTGGATCTCGCGGGCGAGGCGCTCCCGCTCGCCCGCGACCGCGGCGTCCCGCTCCGCGGCGGCGAGGTGCTCGCGGACCTCGGTGAGCTCCTCGACGGTGCGTCGGCGCTCCTCGGACTCACGCGCCAGCGCCTCGAGCCCGAGCATCACCACGACCGCCACGGCGGCGCCGACGACGGGACCGAGCACGAACCCGATCACGCTGTCGGTCCCGGTCCGACCGAGCAGCCCGGCACCGACGGCGACCACCGTCGTGCCGGCGACGGCGAGGACGCCACGGTGCGGACCGAGGACGTGCATCTGCAGGAGCATCAGCGGGAACGCGATCCACAGGGCCGCGGAGCTCGTGGCCAGCAGCACCGCCCAGAGCACGAGCAGGCAGACGATCCAGGCGCCCCCGGGCCACCAGGCTCCGCGCGGCGCGGACAGCGGCGCCTCGTGGACCCGGACGACGGTTCGGCCCCACGCGTACACCCCGCCGAACGCGAGGGCCACGACGAGGTTGGCCCCGGCGGCGACCGACGGGTCGGGTTGGAGCGCGGCCGTCGTGAGCAGTGCGACCACCAGGACGTCGTTGGCGATCAGCAGCCCACGGGTCACCGGGAGCGGGGTGTGGGCGAGCACGTCTGCCACGGTAGCCACCCACCACCCGCGGGGATCGGCCAAAGGGTGGAGGTCGGGAGCATCCCCACGGTTCCTGAGGACCGATCGCCCGCCCGATGGGCTCGGCCGTCCGGATCGACAGGCTGGAGCAAGTCGTTCCACCGACCTGGAGGTCACCGATGTTCGTCGCCCTGCGCGACCTGCGGCACGCCCGCGGGCGCTTCGCCCTGATGCTCGTCGTGATCACCCTGATCACGTTCCTCGTCACGTTCCTCGCGTCACTGACAGCGGGCCTGTCGCGCGAGTCGACGTCGGCGATCACCCGACTGCCCGCCGACCATCTGGCCTTCGCGATGCCCGGCCCCGGCGACGCGCCCGAGTTCACGGCGTCCGCCGTCACGGCCGACCAGTGGCAGGCGTGGGCCGCGGCGCCCGGCGTGGTCCACGCCGACCCGCTCGGCGTGGCGACGACCCGCGCGGAGTCGCCGTCGACGACCGCGGCCGTCACGGCGCTGGGCGTCGACCCCGGGTCGGCCTTGCTGCCAGCCGGGTCCGAGAGCCTGGCCGACGGCACGATCCTGTTGTCCGCGGCCGCGGCCTCGGACCTGTCCGCCGGCGTCGGGGACCAGGTGCGCGTGGCCGGGCAGGACTTCCGCGTCGGGGCCGTCCTGGACGTCGAGCGCTCGTTCGCGCACACGCCGGTCGTCTGGACGACCCTGGACGACTGGCAGGGGATCGGTGCACCGGGCGGAGCCGCCACCACGGCCACCGTCGTCGCGCTCACCCTGGACGCACCGCGCGCCGCGATCGCGGAGACGGACGCCGCCGCGCGGACGACGACGGTCACGACGGACCAGGCTCGGAGCGCGATCAGCTCGTTCTCGTCGGAGAACGGGTCGCTGACCCTCATGCAGGTCTTCCTCCTGGCGATCTCGGCGCTCGTCGTCGGCGCGTTCTTCACCGTCTGGACGATCAGCCGTGCCGGGGACGTGGCCGTGCTGAAGGCCCTGGGCGCGTCCACCGGGTACCTGCTGCGCGACGCGATCGGGCAGGCAGCCGTGGTCCTCGTGCTCGGCGTCGGGGTCGGCACTGCGCTGGCAGCCGCCGGTGCGGCGCTCCTGTCCGGCGCGGTGCCCGTCGTCGTGAGCGCGTCCACGACCCTGGTCCCGGCCGTCCTGCTCGTGCTGATGGGTCTGGCCGGTGCGTCGCTCGCCATCCTGCGGATCACGCGCGTGGACCCGCACGCCGCACTCGCCGCGCACTGACCCGACCGTCCGACCGATCGACCGACTGGAGACCCTCCGATGGACCTGAACCTCGACCACATCACCCTCGTCTACCCCGACGGAGACACCACCCTCACCGCGGTGGACGACGTCAGCCTCGCAGTTCCCTCCGGAACGACGACGGCGCTGCTGGGCCCCTCGGGCTCGGGGAAGTCCAGCCTGCTCGCGGTCGCGGGCGGCCTGACGCGGCCCACGGCCGGTGGCGTCCGCATCGGCGGTGACCTCGTCTTCGAACCCACCACCACGCTGGCGGACGCCACCCGGCTCCGGCTCGAGCAGATCGGGATGGTGTTCCAGGCGCCCCAGCTGCTGGCGTCGCTGACCGCGCTCGAACAGCTCGAGCTGCACGCGCACCTGCGCAGTCGCCGCCCCGGCAGTGTCCGAGCCCAGGCGATGGCCCTGCTCGCGGAGGTCGGCCTGGCCGACCAGGCGCACAAGCGTCCGGCGCAGCTCTCCGGTGGCCAGCGTCAGCGGGTCGCGATCGCCCGCGCCCTGGTCGGGTCGCCCGGCGTCCTGCTCGTCGACGAGCCCACCTCGGCGCTCGACCACGAGCGTGGCACGAGCATCATCGAGCTCATCACCCGCCTCGGTCGTGAGCTCGGCGCCGCGACCCTGATCGTGTCCCACGACGCGTCCACGCTGGACTCGGTCGACGGGACCGTCCGGCTGCTCGATGGACGCCTGGATCGTGCGGCGGCCCCCGCCCGACCGCGGGTCACCAGCGGGCCGCGAGCGCGCGCCACGTGAGCCAGGTGCCGATCCGGGCGGGCTCCCTCACGCTCGGAACGGACGTGTGGACGGTGTCCTGCACCGCGTCGCGTGATGCTCACCGGCCACGGTGGTCGTGGACGGGCCGTCACCGTGAGCGTCGACGTCCACGTGAGGTCGCAGCTAGCGTGGAGCGGTGGCAACGGACCAGCGCCTGCTCACCTGGCTGCTCGACTCCGATCCTGCCCTCCGCTGGCAGGTGGAGCGGGATCTGGCGGGCGCCCCGCCGGAGACCTGGGAGGCGACGCGGGCCCGGGTCGCGACGGAGGGCTTCGGCGCCGAGCTGCTCTCGAAGCAGGACGCGGACGGTCAGTGGGCGGGCGGCGCGTACTTCCCCGCCGGATTCTTCGGCAGTGCCGAAGCCGATCGTCCGGGCCAGCCGTGGACCGCGACCACCTGGGCGCTGAAGGACCTCCGGGAGTGGGKCCTCGACGCGTCCGTGCTGACCGGGACAGCGGACAAGCTCGCGGCGAACAGTCGCTGGGAGTACGACGACCTGCCGTACTGGGGTGGCGAGGTCGACGTCTGCATCAACTCCTACACGCTCGCGACCGGGGCGTGGCTCGGMGCCGACGTCTCCGCCCTTGCCGCATGGTTCCCCGCCCACCGCCTCGCCGACGGCGGCTGGAACTGCGAGGCCGAGGAAGGCCGCTCGACACGCTCCTCGTTCCACTCGACCCTCAACGCACTGCGCGGCGCGCTCGCCTACGAGCGGATCAGCGGTGACACCAGCGTCCGCTCAGCCCGGCACGCCGGCGAGGAGTACCTGCTCAGCCGGCACCTGCTGAACCGGGCGACCACAGGCTCACCCGTCGGTGACTTCGTCGCGCACTTCGTGTTCCCGAGCCGGCACCGGTACAGCGCGCTCGTGGCGCTCGATCACTTCCGCGACGCCGCGCTCCTCGACGGGACGCCTCCCGATCCGCGCCTCGCCGATGCCGTCGACGTCGTGCGGGCAGCTCGTCAGCCGGACGGCACCTGGCTGCAGGGTGCTCCCCTGCCCGGCCGTACGTGGTTCGACGTCGAGGTCCCCGAGGGTGAGCCGTCGCGGTGGCTCACTCTGATCGGAGCGCGCGCGCTCGACTGGTGGGACCAGTCTCCGGCTCGGACCTAGAGCAGCAGCCGGCGGTCGGCCCACTCCCCACCGCCGGGCTGCACACCCGGGTCGGTCGATCGGCGCCGGAACGGCGCCAGGACCGCGCGTGCCATCTCCGCGTGCCCCCAGTCGGGCTCGAACTGCGCGACGACCGCGAGGTTCTGCCGGAGATAGAGCAGCGGCATCCGCTCGCGCCACCCCGCGTCGAGGCCGGTGACCTCGGCGTACACCTCGAAGAACCGGTCCGACTCCGGTGGCCGCGGCTCGGACCAGAGCATCGCCACGTCGACCTCCGCCCACGTACGGGACACGGCAGGGTCGACGAGCACCGGGTCACCGTCGGTCGTCGCGACCACGTTCGACGACCACAGGTCGCCGTGGGTCAGGCACGCCGGACGGTCCGGCAGGAGCTCAGGCAGCCGGGTGCAGAGGTGCTCGAGAGCACGCCGGTCAGCCTCGTCGAACGCGCCCTGCACGCGCGGCTCGGGCAGCCAACGCAGCAGGCGGCGACGCGCGAAGAACTCGAACCCGTCGTCCTCCCACGTGTTGTCCTGCGGCTCCAGCCCGAGCCACGTCGTGCGGTGCCACCCGAACCGAGGGCCGGCGGTCGACGTGTGCAGGTGGGCGACGTCCTGCGCGAGCCGCTCCCAGAAGTCGGCGGTGTCGGGGCGCGGCACCATCGCCTCCAGGACCAGCAGGTCGCGGGTGACGAGGTGCACGTCGGGCGTCCGGATGCCGCCGAGCTCCCGCAGCGACTGCAGGCCGTCCGCCTCGGCCGCGAACATGTCGCCCTCACGGCGACGCATCGCCGTCTTGGCGAACACGGGCGGCGCCGACATGCTGTGCGCCAGCCCGGCCGCATGCACGACGCCCCCGTGCAGCTCCTCGACGTGCCTCACGTCGGTCAGTCCTGCCTCGTGCAGCCGGTGACGCAACAGGTCGGGCGTCGACACGGCTGCCACCGTAGCCTCGTCGACCGGCCGTGCGCAGCGACTCTCGGACGCGGCGCGCGTGCGGCTGTCGTCATCGCCGGTCCCCTGAGCGACGTGTGAACATGAGGCATGGCCGTCCTCGAGGATGTCCGATCGCTGGCCACCGAGCTGGAGCGGTCCTCGCCGGTCGTCGTGCGCGGCCGGCTGAAGTTCCGCGTCGGGCAGATCGTCTATGTCGCGTTCTCCCTCGACGAGCGGGTCATGGGCTTCGCCTTCCCCAGGGACGAGCGCGCAGCGCTCGTGGCGAGCGACACCCGCAAGTTCCAGCTCCCGGGGGAATCCGACCTGCGGTTCAACTGGGTGCAAGCCGACCTCGCGGCGCTCGATCCGGCCGAGGCGCGTGAGCTCGTCGTCGAAGCCTGGCGCATGGTCGTCCCGCAGAAGATCGCCCGGGCCTACGACGTGGCCCATCCTGCCGGGCCCGGCTGAGCCCGTGCATCAGGACCGTCGTGGCTCAGAGGGGTGTCGTGGCGCGCCCGGTCCGCCGCCGCGGCGAGGAAGGCATCGACCGCCTCGTGAAATCGGCCGGGCTGGTCGCGCCGGACGCAGTGACCCGAGTCCGGGATGACGACGGTCCGGACACGAGGGTTGTGAAGGAGCTCGGGGCGGGGCGCCATCTCTGACGCGGGCGGTACGACGAGGAGCGTCGGCACCGTGAGGTCGTTGAACAGCTCCTCCCACGCGGCGTCGCCGAGCGGCAGGCCTCGTCGGACGTACTCGCGGTCGACGGCCGGCTTGCAGGCTGCCCATGCTTCGATCTCGCGCCGGCTCCAGGTCGTCTCGGCCAGCATCAGCTCCACACGCTCGGGGTGCCGGTCGACGTCACTCATGGAGTCGAGGAAGGCCTCGTTCGCCGCGACGAACTGCTGGTCAGGACCGCCGCCCTCGGGCCTGGCAGGGTCTTCGAGCACCAAGGCCCACACCTTCTCCGGACGCGCCAACGCCGTACGAAGCGCCAACAGACCACCGAGCGAGTGCCCCACCAGCGCGACCGGCTCGGTCAGGGCATCGACGATGGCGACGACGTCGCCGAGGAGGACCGCGGACGCATCCGCCAGCTCGTCCTCGGTGAGGCGCGGCGAGAGCCCATGACCTCGCAGGTCCGGGGCGTGCAGGTCCCATCGACCACCCCAGTGGCTCACCAGGTCCGGCCAGGCCGTCCCCGCCTCGGTCAGCCCGTGCACCAGCACCACYGGCGCGGCGCCCGGATCTCCGTAGCGGTGAATCGTGAGTGGCTGCACCGACACGTCGGCGCAGAGGTCATCAGTCGTGGGCACCGGGGCGCTCCGACCTCAGCCCGGCGAGAGGCCGGCCCGTGGGCCCGTCGTCCACGGGCGCCAGCCCGATCGTGTGCAGAAGGTCGCTCAGCGAGGCGACGCCCGAGCCCGGCCGGCGGCGGACCAGATCCGCGACGACGCCCGTCCACCCGGTCTGGTGCGTGGCGCCGAGGCCCGCGCCGTCGTCCCCGTGGAAGTACTCGTTGAACTGCACGATCCCTTGCCAGTGGGGGTTGTCGCGGAACTGGCTCACGTACCCGTAGCAGGGTCGGCCGTCGCCGTCGAGGGTGAAGAGCGAGATCAGCCGCCTCCGCAGGTCTTCGGCGATCTCCGTGAGGCCCGCGCGCTCGCCGGACCCGGTCGGGTACTCGATCTGGACCTGGTCGCCGAAGAACGTGCCGTAGACCCTGATCGAGCTGACCAGCAGGTAGTTCAGGGGGAACCAGATCGGGCCTCGCCAGTTCGAGTTGCCGCCGAACATCGCCGTCGTCGACTCCGCGGGCTCGTAGTCGATGCTCGCCCTGAGCTCACCGATGTCGAGGACGTACGGATGGTCCCGGTGGGCGGCTGAGACCGCGCGCAGGCCGTACGGCGACAGGAACTCCGTCCCGTCGAAGAGTCGCCGGAACAGGCGCTCGATCCGCTCGACGCCGACCACGCCGATCAGCATCCGACGATCGCCTGGTATGCCGCGGATCATGCCGGCGTCGGGTGCGAGATGAGGCTCGGAGCCCAGCAGGTCGGCGAAGCTCTTGCCGAGGAGCTCGAGGCGACGGATCAGCGGCTCGTCGATCACGACCCCGGCGAGCACCGGCAGCACACCGACCATCGAGCGCACCTTCACAGGGATGCGCTCGCCGTCGTCGAGCTGGATGCGGTCGTAGAAGAACCCGTCGGGCTCGTCCCACAGCCCTTGGTCGTCGAGCGCGTTCTTGATCAGTGCGAAGTGCTCGAGGAACTTGATCGTGAGGTCTTGCGTCGGCTGGCCACCCTGCCGGTGCAGGACCAGCGCCATCGTGGCCATGTGCAGCGAGTACAGGGCCATCCAGGCCGTCGCGTCGGACTGCTCGAGCGTGCCCGCCACAGGCAGCTTGTCGCGGTCGATGGGACCGATGTTGTCCAGACCGAGGAAGCCGCCCTCGAACAGGTTGGAGCCGTCGGAGTCCTCGCGGTTGATCCACCACGTGAAGTTGACCAGCAGCTTGTCGAACACCCGGCGGAGGAAGTCGAGGTCCGTCCCGCCGTCGACGCAGAACACCTCGAGCGCGGCCCACGCCTGAACGGGCGGGTTGAGGTCGTCGAACGACCACTCGTACGCGGGCAGCGCGCCGCTGGGGTGCTGGAACCACTCACGGCAGATGAGGATCAGCTGGTACTTGGCGAAGGCCGGGTCGACGTGCGCGAGCGCGACGCAGTGGAACGCGAGGTCCCAGGCCGCGAACCACGGGTACTCCCACGTGTCGGGCATCGACATGATGTCGAAGGCATCGAAGCTGCGCCACCGACTGTTGCGGCCGGTCTTGCGTGACTCCGGCGGCGGTGGCTGCCCGGGGTCCCCGTCGAGCCAGCGCGCGACGTCGTAGCTGTAGAGCTGCTTGGACCAGAGCATGCCCGCGAATGCCTGCCGCATCACGAGGGCCTCGTCGGCGGTGGTTCCCGCCGGCGTCAGCTCGGCGTAGAACTCGTCGGCCTCCGCGCGGCGCAGCGCGGTGACCTGGTCGAACGACGCACCGACGGCCCCGGCGGGTCCGCCCCGCGGGCGCAGGCGCAGACGCAGCTCCACGGTCTCCTGGGACCGCACCTCCACCTGGTACCACGCGGACGCCTTGGTCCCCGCTCCGTCCGGGTTGACCGTCGGCGCGCCGTGCAGCACGTGGTCGTTGATGCCGTCCTTCGGGTACGCCGGGGACTCGTCGGCACCGAAGAGCATGGCCGCGTTCGTGTCGTTGTCGCAGAAGAGCAGCGGTGGGACGGAGCCGTCGGGACCCGGCCCGACGACGAGCTCCAGGTCCCCGAACTCGGGGTGGTCGATCTCGACCGTCGCACCGGCGCCGGCACGCAGCGCGGGACGAGGCTGGTCCGGCTCCCACGACCAGGTGTTGCGGAACCAGACCGTCGGCAGCACGTGCAGCACCTCGGTGTCCGGACCRGCATTGGTGACCTGGACCGTCATGAGGACGTCGTGGGGGCCGTCCTTGGTGTACTCGACCTCGACCACCCAGAACCGGTCCTGGTCGAACGCCCCGGTGTCCAGCAGCTCGTACTCGGGCTCGTGCTTGCCCCGGCGGCCGTTCTCCGTCACCAGGTCGGCGTACGGGAACTCCCCCTGCGGATAGTGGTACCGCCACCGGTTGAGCGCGTGGCTCGGCAGGGCGTCGGTGAACCACCAGTACTCCTTGACGTCCTCGCCGTGGTTGCCCTCGTTGCCCGTGAGGCCGAACATCCGCTCCTTGAGGATCGGGTCTCGACCGTTCCAGAGCGCGAGCGACAGGCAGAGCCTCTGCTGGACGTCGCTGAAGCCGGCCATGCCGTCCTCGCCCCACCGGTACGCCCGCGAGCGCGCGTGGTCGTGCGGGAAGTGGTCCCAGGCCTCGCCGTCCGCGCTGTAGTCCTCGCGGACAGTGCCCCACTGCCGCTCGCTCAGGTACGGCCCCCACAGGTACCAGTCGCTGGCCTGCAGCAAGCCGTCCTCCAGCCGACCGAAGGCCGCGACCCGCTCGCGCTCGGCACCCATCTCACGCCTTCCCGTCGACCGGGCGCGTCCGCGGAACTCGGGGTTGACGGCTCATGCCCGACAGACTGCCTGCCGCAGGGCGCGCAGGTCATCACCCGAAGGAGATGACGCGGCGTCGCGGATGCCGCACCGGACTCGCACGGCACGATGTGCACGGCTTCGACAGCTGGGCGCAGGGCACCGTGGTTACGGTTGCGCGATGAAGCCGATCGCGACCATCGACGCGTGCCGCACGAGCCATCAGCTTCTGCTGGAAAGCCTTGTACCGCTCACCGACGACGATTTTCGTGCGCCGAGCCTGCTGCCCTGCTACTCGCGGGGCCACGTGGTGACGCACATCGCGAACAAGGCCCGGGCCCACGTGGTGCTCCTCGAGGGCGCTTCGGTCGGTGAGGTCCGCTGGGTCCACCCGGACGGGTACGACGTGGACCAAGCAGCGGAGGTAGGTGCCGGCCGCCCCGCAGCTGAGCTCCGCGCCGACCTGGTCGACTCCCTGCAGCTCCTCGAGGCCGCGTGGGCGGCACTGGAGGAGGCTCACTGGGACCGGCAGGGGATCATGGCCGCCGGCCCACGGACGATGGTCGAGATCATTGGCCACCACCTGCGGAACGTCGAGGTCCACCATGTGGATCTCGAGATCGGTCATCACCCGTCCGACTGGCCCTCGATCCTCGTCGAGGTCGAACTGCCGAAGCGTCTCCACGCGCTGCCCGACCGGGCCAGCCACGCCGAGCTCCTCGCTTGGCTCCTGGGCCGGGCACCCGCACCGGATCTGGTGGGCCCGTGGTGACGCTCCCTCGTCGAGCACTGCTGGCCGCCGCCTCTGCGGCTTCCGGCTTCCAGACAAGTCGGGTCGATGAACTAGGCAGCCCGAACAGCCCGGCTGGCTCCTGCGGACCGGCCGGCAGCCGAGGTCACGGCGGGTGACGCCGCACCTCCGGTGTCGGTGGACGGCGAGTCCGCGCCGACGGACGGCCCACGAGTGGATCAGTCGGTGGGCTCGACCGCCGACGGGTCGTCCACGAGCTCGCCCGGCGTCGGCCCGTCGCCACCACCGCTGTCCTCGGCGGGCTCGGTGCCGTCGGGCGCGGAGTCGCCTGAGGCCTCGGCACCCGCCTCCAGCACCTCCGGGGTGACCTCCTGCTCGAGGGTCGGGTACCCGTAGCCGCCTTCCTGCGGGGCGTCCGGGTCCTGCGGTGAGTCGCTCATGATCGCCCTTCCTGCCGAGCCCGGACCGTCGCGAACCAGGTCGGTCCCATCGTCGGCGCGCGCACGCTCCAGCGCCATCCGGACGTCGGCGACGCACGAGCTGTCGGGAGCGCGGCAAGGGTGCCCAGCCCGCGGCGTCCGACGAAGCTGCGTCGGCGCGGCGCCGCCACCGTCCGCCACCGGAGAGCGCGACGTGCGACGGCGAGGGGTACGCCGTGCGCACAGGCTCTGCCAGCGGGCTTGATGCATCGTGACCAAGCGGCTGCCATCCCTCGCTGGAGCGATCGCCTGAGGCCAGGCGACCGATCGATGGCGTCGACATCGTCGGGGCGTTCAGGTCGGATCAGCAAGGTCGTCTCCGGCTCTCGTCACCCCGCTCGAGGACCCGAGCAAGCCAGCGATCACGCGGCACGAACAGCGCCGAGGGGCCGGTTGCACGGAGCCGGCCCCTCGGTGTGCGGCGACCGCTAGGAGGTGCAGGCCTGGCCGTCGAGCCGGAACTGCAGCGGCGCCTGCGCGGCACCCGTTCCGGTGACGACCAGGGTGGCCTTCTTGCCCGGCGCCAGGGTCGGCAGCACTCGGGGCGCCGTGACCGTGACCGCGTTGCCGGACTGCACGAACGAGCCGCCGACGACCGTCTTGACCCGCTGGTCGCCCTCGAACTCCCACGACAGGTGCCACGGGCTCAGTCGCTGCGTCCCACGGTTCTCCACCGTGAGGGCAGCGACGAAGCCGCGCTTCTTCGGGCCGCCGACGCTGGTGCCGATCATCTTGACGTTGCAGGTGAGCGGGTTCAGCGCCGGGACGGCGAGGGCGATGAGCTCGCGCGCCTGCTGGGTGAACCACTGACCAGCCGCAGGGTCGGCGATGCCACGCTCAGGGTCGAGCGGGCCGGCCGTGCCGCGGAAGCACTGCCCGTCGGACTCACCGGGCACCTTGATCCACAGGTAGGCGTCGACGAGCGCAGAACCGGTCGAGGCCGTCGGGCGGACGCCGAGCCCGCGGTCGGGCGGGTTGCACCAGTCCTCGTGCGCCGGGTAGACGTCCGGCGGGTACTGCCACGGCCCCACCGCGTTGCGGCTCGTGTCGATGACGAACGTGGCGGTCGGCTGGACGCCCCCGAGGATCGAGGCGTAGCGAGAGTCGACCCCCGCGGTGCTCAGCGCAGGATCGGTCGCGTCCGGCGACCATCGGCCGTACTGCGACATCGCGACGCCCTGCCAGTTGTTGGCCGGCCCGCCGTTCCAGTACTGGTTCCCGCAGCTGGCGTAGTCGCCGGGAACGACCTCGGTGGCGTAGGCGATGCACGACGAGACCCAGGTTCCGTAGGCCGTGCCGTTCTCGGTGAACTGGTAGTTCGAGGCGTTCAGGAAGAACCCCGTGGCCTTCTGCACGCCGGCCTTGACCAGGCGGTCGCTGATCTCGCCGACGTTCAACCACGCCGACGAGGTGCCGTCGAGGTAGACCTTCACGTTCGGCAGGGCGGCAAGGGCGTCCACGGCGTGGTTCAGCTGCTCGAAGCGGTTCGCCGTGGCCGTCGCGGGGTCGGTCTCGGCCGGCTGGCACCAGTCCATCGAGCCGTCGAGGTTGGTGTAGTGGGGGATGATCCCGAGGCCGTCGGGTTCGAGGATGACGGTCGCTGGCCGGCTGCCGATCCCCGCGGCGAATCCGTCGACCCACGCCGCGTAGGCCGCCGTGTCCGCGGCCCCGCCCGCGGAGTACTGCGCACAGTCGCGGAACGGCAGGTTGTACGCGACCAGCACCGGCAGCTGACCGGCCTTCGACGCGGCCGTGACGAGCCCGTCGACGTCGGCGCGCACCTCCTGCGGCGTACCGCCGGTGAACCAGTCCGCCGACGGGACGCTGCCGAGCAGCTGGGCGTCGGCACGCGCCTGCCCGGTGAGCGACTGGGCGGCCTGCAGGGTCGTGCTGTGCGGGTTGGTGTAGAACGTCGAGCCCGTCTGCGGGGCGGGCTGTGGTGCGGGGGCGGGCGGTGCCGCGTAGGCGGGGGCGAGCATCGTCAGCGTGACCGCCAGTGTCGCGGTCGATGCCAGCGCCGTGCGGCGCATCGGGGCGCGGGTGCGGGACATGTCTCTCCTGAGTCGTCGTTGACCGGCAAAGTGGGACCGCTCCCACATATTTCCAGTCATTCTGCGCATAGCGGGACCAACACGTCAACGCCCCGAGACGGTGACTTTGGACGGATGTTCACCTCGCTCCGGGCGTGCGTCGGGACGGTGGCGGGTGCGACCACCGGGCAGGCGGCGCGTGACCGAGCGCTCCCTGCGCGACGCCCCCTGACATCAGMGCAGGCCAGACCGGCGCGCCAGTAGGCTCGGCCGCATGGCAGACCCCACCGCGGCTGGTCCCGGAGACCGTCATCGGGAGGGGCCCGGCTCGCTCCGTGCGCCCCACGTGGCGACGCTCGACGAGGTGGCCCTTCGGGCCGGGGTCTCACGGTCCGTGGCGTCGCGGGCCATGAACAACGCCCGCAACGTGAGTGCGCCGAAGCGGGAGGCGGTCGCGCGCGCGGCGAGCGAGCTCGGGTACGTCCCGAACGCCACCGCTCGCGCCCTGGCGACGAGCACGGTCGGGTCGGTGGTCCTCGCGGTCTCCAACGACGACCCTGCGCTGTTCGGGGATCCGTTCTTCTCCCAGGTCCTGGTGGGTGTGGCAGCGGCCCTCGACAGGTCGGAGCTGGACCTGACGCTGATGCTCACGTCCTCGGAGCGGGGGCGGGCGCGGCTCGAGCGGCTCCTGYGGTCGCGCCGGTCGGACGGGGTGATGCTGATGGGCTTGCGGAGGGACGACCCGCTGAACCGGGTCGCCGCCGCGACCGACCTGCCCGTGGTGCTCGGTGGCCGTCCGTTCGATGCGGAGGCCCGGTGGTACGTCGACGTCGACAACCGAGGGGGCGGGCGCCTGGCCGCCGAGCACCTGCTGTCGTCGCGCCGTCGTCACCTCGCCACGATCGCCGGGCCCGACGACCTGCAGGCGTCGGTCGACCGCCTCCGGGGTTTCGCCGACGCCCTGGCGGTGGAGGGGCTTCCCTCGGACTGGGTCGAGCACTCCGACTTCAGCTACGAGGGTGGTGCCCGAGCGATGACGCGGCTCCTGGCGGCGCACCCGGACATCGACGGCGTGTTCGCAGCATCGGACAACATGGCGTCCGGGGCCCTCCGCGCACTGAGGGCGGCCGGCCGCCGGGTCCCTGAGGACGTCGCGGTGGTCGGCTTCGACGACCTGGAGATCGCGCGCCACACCGAGCCGGCGCTCACGACAGTCCGCCAGCCGATCCGCGGGCTCGGCCACGAGATGGCCACGATGCTGGTCCGCCTCATCGACGGGGACTCCCCGACCCCGATCATCCTGCCCACCCGGCTGGTCGTCCGCGGCTCCGCGCCCGGCGCGACCTGATCGTCGCGCCGGGCGCTCGACGAGCCCGACCGTGATCAGTACCTGGTGTACTTCACCCAGTCGTAGGTCGCGGTGCGCTGCCCCGAGTAGGTGAACCGTCCGAGCCAGCTGTCGACACCGGTCCCGGGCCACAGGTTCATCATGATGCGCCCCGGGTGGGTGGGGAGCCGCCCCCGGGAGCCGTTCTCCTGGTGGACCAGGCGGCCGTCGACGAACCAGTTGATGGTGCCGCCGTTCCACCACTCGAAGGCGTAGTTGTGGTAGCCGGCAGCGGCGTCGAACCCGAGGTTGATCACCTTCTCGTGCCCGCCGACGCCGTTCGTGAAGTAGTTGGTCTGCATCTGCCAGGTGTTCTTGCCCAGGATCTCGACGTCGATCTCGTCCCAGGGCTGGCCGTCGCTCGGTCCGGTGTACGTGAAGAACGAGCTGACGGTGCCGGCACCGCCCGAGGCGGCCTTCATGCGCACCTCGTAGCGCCCGTACGAGTACGTGTCGGTGGTGCGGTACTCACCCGAGGCGTACGGCTTGCCGGAGCAGCCGTTGGGGCACGGGGTGGTGTTGAGGTTCAGCCCCATGACGCCGCCGCTGTGCCAGACGTGGTCCGCGCGCCAGCCGGTGTTGAACATCGAGCCGTTGCTGTACCCGTCGGCCTTGGCCCAACGGGAGTTGGCGCTGTCAAGGTTGTCGACGAAGCTGCCACCGGCCGCCTGGGCGGGCAGGACGAGCGCTGGGCTGGCCGAGATGCCGACCACCAGTGCCGCGACCAGGAGCCAGCGGTGGAGCGTGGAGCGGTGATGATGCGTCGCCATTGAGCGCATGTGTTCCTCCATCGGTACGGGTGCGTCGCGTCGGCCCGGTGTCACCCCGGGTGCGGCGTTGTGGACTGGACTGGAAATAGTTGGAACCGATTCCAGTTTCCTCATGCTGGAGGTCGGGCGAGTGCCACGTCAAGGCCCTCAGGGGTGACGCCCTGCGGGATCCGCATCTAGCCGGCCAGCGCTGCCTGGATCTCCCGGATGACGGTCCCGAGGACACCGGACGCGAGCAGCCCGGAGCCGAGCGGGCCGGCCGGGTCCTCACCCAGCAGGGGCAGGCGTCGCAGCGCCTCCCGCGCAGCCACCGTCATGTGCTGGAGCTGCCAGCGCACTTCGTCGCCGACCGCCTCCTCGCGGTCGGGCGCCCCGAGGCCGGCAGCCTTCGCGGCGTACGCGGCGGCCCCCAGGGCGTGCGCACCCATGTGGGCGACACCGGAGGCCTGCGCCGCTGCCCTGGCCGCGGCAACAGCCGCCGGGGAGCTGACGGCACCCGCTGCACGGCCTGCGACGAAACGCTGGCGGATCTCGTCGGCGGCACGCAGCTCGCCGCGGCTGAACGCCCGGGCACGTGCGATCGCGTCGCGCGGCCGATCATCGGCAGGCGCCTCGGACTCGAACAACGGGAGGACACGCTCGGCGCAGGCCGCCGCCCACCCGGCGACCGTGCGCCGATCAGCCTCGCTGAGCGCTTGGGCAGAGACCACGTCACCCTCCATATCGCGTCGGACTGCGGTGCAGTCGACGCCGAACCATGTCCCACCTGACCGAGAGCTGTTMGTACCCCGCCGCCCTGTAGGTGGCAACCGCGGCGGCCCGGTTGGTGCAGACGGTCGCACGCGACGAGCCGAGCTCCCGGAGGTGGGCTGCCGCGGCGAGGCACACCGTGCGGCCGTAGCCGCGCAGGCGATGGTCGGGGTGCACACCCAACGGCTCGAGCAACCCCGGTCGACCTCGGTGGCCAACCCACCGCCCACACACCTGCCTGCTGGACCACCGAACCGTGTGCTTGCCGGGTTCTTTGTCGAATCGGCGCACTGAACCATGAACATCGAACACTTCCCCCGACGAAGGATCCGTCATGTCCCGCACCACGCCCCACCGCCGGTCACCGAGCCGGTCCCTGTCAGCCCTCATCCTTGTGGGCCTGACGGCAAGCGCCGTCACCGCCTGCACAGGCGCCCAGTCGGCTTCCGAACCTCGGACCCCGCTGTCCGCGACGCCCGGTACCGGCCAGCCGGAGGAAGCGGCGCTGCACATGATCGACAACGGCGGTCACCGCCTCGCGTTCTACGTCACGCAGGGAACCGGCCCCACGATCGTCCTGGACTCGGGGGGCGGCGAGGACTCCACCTACTGGAAGAGCCTCGTCCCGGAGCTGCACGAAGCCACGGGCGCCACCGTCATCACCTACGACCGATCCGGTCTCGGCAAGAGCGATGTCGTGCCGGGCCCGTGGCAGGTCGAGAGTGCCGTCAGCGACCTCGAAGCGGGCCTTGAGCAGCTGGGCGTCACCGAGGACGTGACCCTGGTGTCCCACTCCCAGGCCGGTCAGATCGCGACCTACTTCGCCCAGGACAACCCGGCGCTGCTCTCCGGTGCGGTCCTGGTCGACGCCAACCTTCCGCCCCTCTTCACCGACGAGCAGATCGCCCGCCTGGTGGCCTTCAGCCAGCCTCAGCTCGACGCGGCGAAGAAGGACCCGGACGATCCGCAGAACCGTCAGCTCCTGTCGACCGCAGAGAGCTTCGTCGCGACGAGCACCGCCTTCCACCAGGCCGCCTGGCCGGACGCGGTGCCGGCGACGGTCATCGTCTCGGAGAAGACTCCGTTCGACGGATCCCCCGAAGACGTCCAGCGCTGGCGCGACGCCGCCGCCTCGTTCGTCGAGGCCKGGCCCCGCCGCACGCTGGTCACCGCAGAGGGAAGCTCTCACGACGTCCTGAAAGACCGACCCGAGCTCGTTCTGAAGGAGATCGAGAGCATGGTCACCGCCCAGCACTGACCCACCACCGGAAGGCGCTCCCGCCGATCGAGGCGCTGCGTCGAGGCACTGTCAGGGCCGCGTCCGTACTGTCGGGGCATGGCAGAGCTTGGGCGCGTCACGTGCCCACCGGCACCGATCGCCACCGATCGCCTTGTGCTCCGCCCCCCGGCGGCGCGCGATCGTGCGGCATTCGTCGACCTCTACACCTCGCCCGACGTCGGGGCGTATACGGGCGGAGCACGATCGCGTGAGGCGGTCGAACGCGCGCTACCTGCGACTCCGCGGGGGCGTCCGGGTCATTTCGTGGTCGACCTCGACGGAACGATGGTCGGGACGGTCCAGCTCGAACGCCGAGACGTCGACTACGAGGTGCGCCCGGCGGCCGGCCACGTGGACCTCGGGTACCTCCTTCTCCCGGAGGCATGGGGCCGCGGATACGCCACCGAGGCGTGCCGAGCCGTGCTCGGCTGGTTCGCCGGCGCACTCCCCGGTGAAGCCGTCGTACTCACCACCCAGACTGCGAACGCGCGGTCGATGCGCCTCGCAGCGAGGCTGGGGTTCGTCGAGGTCGAGCGGTTCGAGGCGTACGACACCGAGCAGTGGTTCGGCAGGTGGACCCCACCCGCAACGACCGGCTGAGACTCAAGCACCTGGTCTGCCCGGGCCCCGGCGCGCGGAGATCCGGACGTATCGAGAGTCGAGACGGGCCGCACTGTGCACGCCCCGAACCTAATCGTTTGTGACGATCACACCCCCCGCGAGCCCCGTGCCAGACTGGCCAGATCCCGCCGTGTTAGCGCTCACATCGGCGGGATCTCATCGCCAGGGACGTCACCAACCCCGAACACGTCAGAAGCCGTGAACGCACGGCGCGCCGACCAGAGGTCGCAGGACGCTCTCACCACCGCAGTGCTGCGGTGCGCGCCCGGACGGTCACGCGCAGCCATCTCCAGGAGGCACACGACATGCACCGAACTGCCCGACGGCTGCTGCTCGCCGTCACGATCTGCCTCGCACTGGCTGGAGGTGTCGTGGCCGGGTCCGGGCCCGCCTCCGCCGAGAGCAACGGGGGCACCCGAGTGATGCCCTTGGGCGACTCGATCACGGACGGCGTCGGCGTCTCCGGAGGAGGCGGCTACCGCGTCGGGCTGTGGCAGCGGCTGGCACAGAACGGCTACACCACGGACTTCGTGGGGTCGGGCTACAACGGGCCCGCCAGTCTCGGGGACCACGACCACGAGGGGCACTCCGGCTGGCGGATCGACCAGCTCGACGCCAACATCGTCAACTGGGTGCGCACGTACCAGCCGCGCACCGTGCTGCTGCACATCGGCACCAACGACATCACCCAGAACCGCGACCTGGCGAACGCACCCGCCCGGCTCGCGGCCGTCGTCGACAAGATCACGAGCACGTCCCCGCAGACCGACGTCTTCGTCGCGACCCTGATCCCGGTGTCGTTCGCCGACTCGCAGGTCCGGGCCTACAACGCCGCCATCCCCGGCATCGTGTCGAGCAGGGCCGCCGCCGGGCAACGGGTCCACCTCGTCGACATGTACAGGGCTCTGACCACCGCCGACCTCGCCGACGGCGTGCACCCCAACGCGACGGGCTACGACAAGATGGCGGCCACCTGGTTCGCCGCGCTGCGTGCTGTGCCGGGGAGCATCGGCAACCCGGCCGGGGGCTCCGGTTCGGTGGACACCTCGGCCTGGTACACGCTCGTCAACCGCAACAGCGGCAAGGCCATCGACGTGTACAACCTGTCCACCGCAGACGGCGCACGCATCACCCAGTGGTCCCGCAACAGCGGCACCCAGCAGCAGTGGCAGTTCGTCAGCTCCGGCAACGGCTACTACCGGCTGAAGTCGCGGCTGTCGGGCAAGGTCCTCGACGTGACCGCGAAGTCAACAGCCGACGGTGCGGCGATCACCCAGTGGAGCGACAACAACGGTGCGAATCAGCAGTTCAGCATCCAGACGATCGACGGATACATCCAGCTGATCAGCCGCAACAGCGGCAAGGCGGTCGAGGTGCAGGGTGCCTCCACCACCGACGGCGGGAACATCGTCCAGTACTCCGACTGGAACGGCTCCAACCAGCAGTGGCAGCTGGTCCGGATGGGCTGAGCCGGCATCACGGTCGGCGCGGACGAGCCCGTCACCTTCGCTCGCGTGCGTGCCGGCCTGCTCGTCGAGCGCGTCGAGGCCGCCACAGCGGATCCGACCTCTGGACACGAGCAACCCCGCGGGATCACAGCCGCGGCGACCTGGTGCGCCCGGGTCCCTCTCCGCCGGCAGCCAGCGGGGACACGAGGTGCACATCAACCCACCACGACGATCGGACAATCATGCAGAGATCTCAACGATGGCGCCGGATCTGGCCGGCGGTGCTGGCCGCGGCCACGCTGATCACGGCGGGAACAGTCGCCGACGCGCCCGTAGCGTCCGCTGCGGCCGCGTGCCGCGTGGACTACGTCATCTCATCGCAGTGGTCCAACGGTTTCGGTGCCAACGTCACGATCACCAACCTGGGTGACGCCGTCAGCAGCTGGCGGCTCACCTGGAGCTTCTCCGCTGGTCAGACCGTGACCCAGGCCTGGAACACGAGCCTCACCCAGAGCGGCACGACGGTGTCCGCGAGCAACGCGTCGTACAACGGCTCTCTCGGCACCGGGGCGACGACGCAGTTCGGCTTCAACGGCAGCCTGACCGGCTCCAACCCCGCGCCGACGTCCTTCGCCCTCAACGGGACGACCTGCAACGGCCCGGTCAGCACGCCGACCCCGACGCCGACCGCGACCCCGACCGCGACGCCGAGCCCGACACCCACCGCCACGGCCGCGGCCGCGGACATCACCGTGAACACTGGCCGCAAGTACCAGACGATCGATGGCTTCGGTGCCGCGGTCTCCATCTGGGGCGGCGCCTGGTCGACGACCGACACCCAGACCCTTGTCGGGATGGGMGACAACCAGCTCGGCCTCTCGATCGTGCGCACCGGGATATCCCCGGTGTCGAGCGAGTGGAACGCACAGGTCAGTGCGCTGAAGACGGCGAAGTCCTACGGCTCCGACGTGAAGATCCTTGCCTCACCGTGGACGGCGCCGGCGGCCTGGAAGTCGAACAACAGCCGGATCAACGGTGGCACGCTGCTGACCTCCCGCTACGGGGACTACGCCAACCACCTGAACAGCTACGTCCAGTACATGAGGAACCAGGGCGTCACCATCGACGTGACGTCGGTCCAGAACGAGCCCGACTGGCACCCGGCCTACGACTCGATGGCGTGGACGGGCGACACGATGCGCAACTTCGTGCGCGACTACGGCGCGACCATCAAGAACACGAAGCTCCTCGTCGCCGAGTCGCTGGGTACGAACCGGTCCTACTCCGACCCCACGCTCTCCGACGCGACCGCCCGCAACAACATCGGGTACGTCGGCGGCCACATCTACGGCCAGGAGAACGGGCCGAACCTCTCGGCGTACCCGCTCGCCGCGCAGTACGGCAAGAACCAGTGGATGACCGAGTGGAACTTCCACGAGGCCGACGGCAACGGTTCGAACATCTGGGGCGACCCGTCCAACCTCGCCGCGTGGAACGAGACCCTCGACACGATCATGCCCTCGGTGAACCGGACGATGGAGTCGAACTGGAGCGCCTACATCTGGTGGTACGGACGGCGCTACTACTCCTTCATCGGCGATGGGGAGTCGGCGTTCGGGACGACGGGCGGCGCCGTCCTCAAGCGCGGGTGGGCGTTCTCGCAGTACTCCAAGTACGTCCGTCCGGGCTACCAGCGCATCGGCGTGACGGAGAGCTCGAAGGCGTCGCCCCTGGACGTCACGGCCTACCAGGGCGACGGCAAGATCACGCTCGTCATCCTCAACCGCACGACCAACGCCGTGAACGGCGCCGTCATCCAGGCGCCCGAGGACGTCGCGTCCGCGTTGCAGACCATGACGTCGCGGTACTCCAGCCGCGCCGGCCAGACGACGGGCGTCAACGGGAGCCAGGTGACGGTCTCCGTGCCGGCCCGGAGCATCTCCACCGTCGTGATCACTCTCTGAGGTACCGCCCGGGCACCTGACGTGGCACGACACGTCAGGTGCCCGGCGGCGTCGTGCCCGTCAACCGGTGCTGCTCCGCCGGCGGGCTCTCCTCAGCTACCCGGCCCAGAACACTCGTGCCAGCGGCCGAAGACCCGCAGTTCTGCCTGTCGCGTCCGTAGCCACGCACGTGCACGGAGTCGCAGACGCTGATACTGGCGCCGAACCCGCCAGGCACGGAGAGGGTGGAGCGCGCGCGCAGCCCGTCGATGAACGCCGTCCCCGCGCCCCCCGTGCCGTGGGGCGTGCAACCGTTCACCGTGCCGGACGCGTCTGAGGGGTATGAAGGAACGGAGAGCACCCCATGAGATCTGACGAGGACTTCCGGGCGTGGGCCGCGCAGCGACGCCAGTCGCTGGTCCGCACCGCAACGCTGCTGACGGCCGGCGACCCGCACACGGCGGAGGACGTGGTCCAGACCGCGATGACCAAGCTGTACCTCGCCTGGCCGCGCCTGCGCGACGTGCAGGACCGCGACGCGTACGCCCGCCGCGTCCTGGTCAACGCGTTCACCGACGAGATGCGCACGAGCCGGCGCAAGCGAGAGGACCTCCGATCGGAGCTGCCCGACCGGGCCGTCGGGACCGGGGCCGTCGACGACGACTCCCGCCTGCTGTTCGCAGCGCTCGGCGAGCTGCCGGACCGGATGCGGGCGACGGTGGTGCTGCGCTATTTCCACGACCTGAGCGTCGCCGACACCGCGAAGGCGCTGCGGTGCACCCAGGGGACGGTCAAGAGCCAGACGGCGCGAGCGCTCGAGAAGCTCAAGCTCCGGCTCGGACCGGCCCTGCGCGACGACCGGGGTCCGCGCCCGGACCACCCCGGCCGCCCGCAGGTCGACACCGTCCCGATCCCCTCGACCCACACCACCCTCACCGCTGGGAGACTGTCATGAGCGACCTGACCACCCTGATGTCCCGGGCGACCGCCACCGTCGACGCGACGCCCGCCGCGGTGCTCGACGACGACGTGAGCCGCGGGCAGCGCGCCCGCCGTCGCCGCACGCGCCTGGTCGGCACCGGCGTGGCGGCCGTCCTCGCGGCCGCGGTCGCGGTCGGCGCGCCGCTCACCTCGACCACCCCGTCGGCCGCCGCGGCCGAGCTCGTCGCCTACACGGCCGAGCAGCCCGCGGGGTTCACCATCGCTGAGGTCCCCGAGGGCTGGCACGTGCTGTTCTCCGACCGGAGCAGCCTGGTGCTCGCCGACAGCGACGACGACGGCTCGGACCCGAACAGCTTCGAGGGTCGCATCGTCGCAAGCCTGGTCGGTTCGGAGTCGCTGCCGGGCGGCGACCTCGAGGCGCAGACCTTCGCGGTCGGCGGTCAGGAGGTGCTCGTGTACGAGATGCTCGACGCGGACGGCGAGCCCGGCGGGACCCTCGGGGTGTTCGTGCCCGAGGGCGACGGGGACTACCTCTCGGTCCAGCTCCCGCCCGAGCTCCACTGGACGGGCGAGGTCGCCGCACGGTTCGTCGAAGGGCTCGACGTCACCGACGAGGCGGGCCACACGGTCGGCTGACCACTGAGCGGTGGTGCGGCGCGGCGGCACGAGCCCGCGCCGCACTACCGACTCACTCCGGGTCGCAGCGCGCCCCCAGGACCGTGAGGGAGCCGGCACCCGACGATCGCCGGCGCTCCGACATGCGCCGGGAGACCCGTGGCCACATGGCCGCCCCTCGTGGGACTGGCCCGGCGGAACACGCTCCGGGCCGCTGCCGTCGAGCCACCCGCCTGAGTCCCTCGAGCCCTCGGAGCCCTCCTCCAACTCGCGGTCGTCGTGACCGTGGGCCATGATCCGGGTGCTTCCGAATCACCGGAAGCATCAGTCCCTCCGGCAGGCTCGCCGGACCCCCCTCCCTTGGAGTGCCCATGCTCGCGCTCGTCGCTGCCGCGATCTTCGCCCTCGCCCTGCTCCTCGACCTCCTCGAGGCGAACCTCGGGGACGCCTTTACCCCACAGACGCTGATGTTTGCCGGTCTGTTCTTCCTCGCGCTGCACCTGGGAGGAGTCGGCGGCTCGTCGCCGGTGAACGGCGGCTGGCGGGGACGTGGGGGGAGCTCCCGCCGGCGGTAGAGGCTCGTCCCACCCGCTCCCGTCATCACGCCGGAATGCACCAGGAGGTCACGACGCGCTCCGCGCGCGTTCGTGGCCTCTTTGGTGCCCCCGGGGAGGAGCCGCACAGGCAGCTCACTCCTGCCTCTTGACCTGCACGCGTGTGGAGATGCACGACGGATAGGGCGCGGCTGAGCGTCGTACCTTGACCGGTCGGGTGGTCCCAGCCCGGCCGGTCACAGTCCGGCGTCGGAAGAATTCTTGCGACCATGGGCCCGTGCCAGCCATGAGCCCCGTACGGAGCAAGCTCGTCTTCCTCGACATCGACGGCACCTACGCGGTGCACGGAGTGGTGCCACCGGGTCACGAAGACGCCGTGCGCCGCGTGAGGGCGGCCGGCCACCGCGTCTTCCTGTGCACCGGCCGCTCCAAGGCGCTGCTGCCGACCGGCATCCTCGACGTCGGCTTCGACGGCCTGGTCGCCTCGGCCGGGTGCTATGTCGAGGTCGAGGGGAACCTGCTCATGGATCGCCGCTTCCCTGGTGACCTGGCCAGACGGGTGGTGTCGCTCCTGGTCGAGCACGACGCGGCGTTCGTCCTCGAAGCGCCGGAGGCGCTGTACGGACCGCCCGGCGTAGACGACCGGTTGAGGGCGCTGCTCGGACCAGGGGGCGACCAGGAGCAGCATGGCGCCGACGACTTCCTCCGCGCGCTCCGCATGCTCGAGGACCTTTCGGAGGTCTCGTTCGCCAAGGTCACCTACTTGGCGGCAACGGCACCGTGGACCGAGCTGCTGAGCTCGCTGGGGCCGAGGGTGGGTTTCGTGCCCAGCTCGATCGTCGAGGCCCACGACTTTGCCGGCGAGCTGTACCTGGTCGACGTCCACAAGGCCCTCGGGATCGAGCTGGTCCAACGACACCTCGCGGCTGAGCGAAGCGATGTCATCGCGTTCGGAGACGGCATCAACGACCTGGAGATGCTGGAGTACGCCGGGGTTGGCGTCGCGATCGAAGGGTCGGACGAGAGGGTCATGGCGGTCGCGGACGCGTTCGCACGGGGCCCTCACGTCGAGGGACTCGTCGCGTCGTTCGACGACCTGGGTCTGTACCGAACAGTGCCCACCCGGCTCGATCCGGAACCGGGCCATTTCGGGTAGCTGAACCAGCGGGTCGGATAGTCCAAAAAGGGTGCGCATCGGCAATCGGAACTTCGACGCCACGTTCGAGTCGGCGACCGAGGCCGACCAAGCCGCAATCGATGTGTTCGAGGTCAGCGGTCGATCGAGGCCATGTTCGCCTCGTCGTGCCGCTCACCGGCGGCGGGCTCGAGGTTGTCGAGGCGGTGCAGCTGTGCCGGGGTCAGCTCGATGGCGTCGGCGGCGGTGTTCTCTTCAACGCGGGACACGCGGCGGGTGCCGGGGATCGGGGCGATGTCCTCACCGCGGCTCAGCAGCCAGGCCAGCGCGGTCTGTGCGGGCGTGGCGCCGTTCTCTGCGCCGATGGCCCGCACCTCGTCGACGATCGCGAGGTTGCGCGCGAAGTTCTCGCCGGTGAAGCGGGGGTTGGTCTTGCGCCAGTCGTCGTCGGCGAAGTCGGCCACGGTGCGGATCTGCCCGGTGAGCAGGCCGTGGCCAAGCGGGGAGTAGGGCACGAACCCGATGCCGAGCTCACGCAGCAGCGGCAGGATCTCGTCCTCGACGTCCCGTGTCCACAGCGAGTACTCGGTCTGCAGAGCGGTGAGCGGGTGCACGGCGTGCGCGCGGCGGATGGTGTCCGCACCCGCCTCGGACAGGCCGATGTATCGGATCTTGCCCTCGGTGACGAGCTCGGCCAGCGCCCCGACGGTGTCTTCGATGGGCGTGGCCGGGTCGACGCGGTGCTGGTAGTACAGGTCGATGTGGTCGGTGCCCAGCCGGCGCAGGGAGCCCTCGACGGCGGCCCGCACGGTGGCAGGGCTGCTGTCGGTCACGCCGGGGACCGGCTCGCCGCCCGTGTGCTGGACGAGCCCGAACTTGGTCGCGATGACGACCTCGTCGCGGCGGMCCCGGACAGCCGTCCCGACGACCTCTTCGCTGTGGAACGGTCCGTAGATCTCGGCGGTGTCGATGTGGGTGACGCCCAGGTCCAGTGCGCGGTGGATCGTGCGGATCGACTCGGTGTCGTCCAGGGCCCCCTCGCTGGTGTACGTGCCGGCCATCGTCATGGCGCCCAGCCCGACGCGGGATACCTCGAGGTCTGCCAGGTGTGCGGTCTTCATGAAGGTGGCTCCAAGTCGTGAGGTTCAGGCCGAGCGGTACGAGCCATGCAACCCGCCACGAGAGAGGCGAAGAAGTCACTGCTGGAGGGTGTACCGACAGCCCACCCCAGTGCCCACCGGCCGGTCGTACGGTGGCGACGTGGACAACCGCGACGAGATCAAGGACTTCCTGCGCACCCGCCGCGCCCGGCTCACCCCCGCGGACGCCGGGCTGACTGCGTTCGCCAGCAACCGGCGCGTGCCCGGCCTCAAGCGCAGCGAGGTCGCCGACCTGGCCGGGGTCAGCGTCGAGTACTACGCCCAGCTCGAGCGCGGCAACCTGGCCGGCGTCTCCGACAGTGTCCTGGAATCTCTTGCCCGCGCCCTGCAGCTCGACGAGGCCGAACGCACCCACTTGGCCGACCTTGCCCGCACCGCCGGCCCGGCGGCCCGGTCACGCCGCAAGCCGGCGCCCGGTCAGATCCGACCCGGCGTGCAGCGCCTGCTCGACCTCATCGGCGACACCGTCCCGGTCATCGTGAACAACGGACGCCTCGACCTGGTCGCCGCCAACACCCTCGGCCGCGCCCTGTTCTCACCGGTGTACGCCACACCCCATCCGGCCGGCAGCCCTGCCAACCACGCCCGCTTCACGTTCCTGGACGACCGCGCCCGAGACTTCTGGATCGACTGGGACCGCGCCGCCGACGACTCCGTCTCTCAGCTGCGCACCGAAGCCGGCCGCGACCCCTACGACCGGGCCCTGACCGACCTCGTCGGCGAGCTCAGCACACAGAGCCCACCGTTCCGCACCCGCTGGGCTGCCCACGACGTCCGCCTGCACCGCACCGGACGCAAGCATGTCCGCCACCCCGTCGTCGGCGAGCTCCACCTCGACTTCGAGGTCCTCGACCTGCCCGCCGACCCTGGCCTGACTCTCATCACCTTCACCAGCCCGGCAGGCTCGCCCGACGAAGACGCCATCCGAATGCTGGCCAGCTGGGCAGCGACCACTACCGAGACCGCACCGAGCACGCGTCGTCCGTAGCCACGTTCAGAGCTTCCGTCTCACGGCGGTAGCCAGCACGCGGACCCGCTCCGCGCCGCGGATACCCTGCGCGAGGCAGCCCGGCGGGGCACAGGAAAGGCGTGACGAGTGCTGTTCAACGAGGTCGAGACTCCCGAGACCGTGACCACGGACGACCTGCGGCGGTACCGCGACTCCGTGGCGGACCTGCTCGCGGAAGCGGGAGTGCCAACGCCCAAGCAGGACGCCGAGGCACTGCTCGCCTACGCGCTCGGTGAGCCGTTCGTCGACTGGGACGATCTGCCGCCGACCGGCCCGGCCGTCGACGAAGAGCGTGCCGTCGACCTGCACGAGGAGCTGCCCGACCTCGTCGAGCGACGCCAGAACCGTGAGCCACTCCAGCGGATCATCGGAACCACTGTGTTCCGCCAGGTGACGCTCACCATGTCGGAGGACGACGACGTGTTCGTGCCGCGCCGGGAGTCTGAGGCCGTCGCACAACTCGCGATCGATGAAGCCACACGGATCGTCGCCGCGCGTCGGGAGCCGCTCGTCGTGGACCTGTGCTGCGGGTCGGGCGCCATCGGCGTGAGCGTCGACGTCGAGGTCCCTGGCTCGCGGGTCGTCGCGGTCGACGTGTCGCCGGAAGCCGTGCGGCTGACCAGGCACAACGCCGGCACGGTCGGCACGCTGACCCAGCGGACGCTCCTCGGCGACGTCAACGACCCGACCATGCTCGCCGAGCTCGACGGCACCGTCGACGTCGTCGTCGCGAACCCGCCGTACTTCACACCCGACACACTCCCCGACGACCCCGAGCTCCGCGACCACGAGCCCGACCTCGCGCTCTACGGCGGCGGCTCCGACGGGCTCGACGTCACGCGCGCCGTCGTCGCTGCCGCTGCACGACTGCTCCGGCCCGGCGGAGTGCTCGTCGTGCAGCACGCCGGGGACCACGGTGCCCCCGCCGTCGTCGCGGCCACCGAGTGCTTCGACGTCGTCGACGTGCCGGACTGCCCGAACGCGCTCGTCGCCCGGCGAATCTAGAGCCCGGCCTGAGCCGACCGACGAGCACCCTGGACGACGCGACACTCCAGGCGATCGCCACTCAGCACGGCAAGTCCCCGGCGCAGGTGATGGTCCGCTGGCACGTCCAGGAAGGCCGCTCCGCAATCCCGAAGTCGACCAAGGCCGCCCGCATCGCGGAAAACTCTGACGTCTTCGACTTCGAGCTGACGCTCGACCGGCTCGCAGCGATCGACGCCCTCGACACCGGCGTGCGCTGCGGCCCTCCCGTTGAGGCAATCACCCGCGAGGCCTACGCGTTCGAGATCCCCGAGGTCTGACCAGCGACCCGGTCGGGCGCCCCTGGGCTGCTCGATCGGGCCACACACCTACGTCGTCGTACTTGAAGTATCCGCGCCCGATCTTCGGGCTATCTGGGGCGGGCATCTCGACCACTGTCGAGATGCGGGACAGATTGACGAGTCCTCGCGAACGACTTTGATCGGTGGGGCCCGAAGTTCCACCGGCGTTCAAAGTACAACTACGGCGTGAACACGTACTCCCGGTGCCAGTCGATGAATGGGCGCCCGGGGTCCACGGCGCGCTGCGGGGCAGCGATTGACGCTCGTAGCACGCCGGGCTCGAACGCTCGCCGGACCGCCTCGTTGCGGACCATCGCGTTCTCGAGCCGGCGCGATCGCCGCACCACGAGGTGCTCATCGACCGTGATGAGGCCGACGTCGAAGGCTGAGTCGTGCGTCGGACAGGCGGCTAGCCCATTTGCCACGTCGAGGCGCTCGCGATGGTCGGAGCTGCGCCACGGCTTGATGTGTGAGGCGCGCAGCAGGCTGGGCCCGGCGTCGTTCAGCGCGAAGCCGCAGAACACACACTCGCGATCGCAGTTGGCGAGGACGCCGGTCGCAAACCGATGTTGGCCGACGCGCACGGACGCCCACATCAGCCGCTCGGTCGTCAGGTCCGGCAGGTCGGACTTGCGCAGCCATGAGGCCAGCTCACGCTCAAGCGCCGATTCCACGGCGCTCCCTACGAGCTCGTCTTGACCCAGGAGGTCGATCGCTCCACCGTGTTCGAGACCGAGGAAGTCGGGCAGTACGTCAGGTCCGACGCCTGCGGCCCGCGCCGCAACGAGCACGGTCCGGTAGGTCTCAGCCATACGCCACGGGTCCGAGCGCAGCGTCGCCCCCGCGACAAGGTCGTTCTTCGCGCCGTGCGAACGGGTCCCGTCCAGGTTGGCCATCTTCGCGAGAACGCTCGTCGGTGGGCGCTTGAACAGGCGGGCCAGTTGTTGCACCGGCTCTTGCGCACGGCCCGCGCTACCGCTGCCGAACCGCGAATGGTCGATGACGTACATGGCGGCGAGGCACAGCAACGTCTCGACCGGGACGAACGGGACTTGCCTCACGCCCGGCGGGAGCACTCGTCGCGCAGCGACATCGAGCCACTGCCGACGAGCATCATCGACCGTGAGGTCGACGTACGCGCTCTCCGAGTAGGCCACGCCGGCAGCATGCACCACCGCGACCACTAGCCGAAGACCACCGGCCGGCGGCTCGACACTTGGCTACTTGACACAGAGGTGGCCCGGACGGCCATCCCGCGTGGTTGGCCAAGCCGGCTACAGGCACACTCTGAGCAGCCCGGATGGGCAGAGAGGCCTCGCACCTCGACGCGGGCGTGCTGCTGCTCTCAGGGTCAGCACCGTGACCCGCCCGGAATCCGCGCCGCCTCACCCCAACCATTCCCGACGCCGATGCGTTCTACGGGTGCTGAGGGGAGGTCGGATGGTCCGACGATGGGAGCCGATGCTCGAGCAGGTGGCGCGTGAGCGCTATCCGGCGCTCGTCGCGCGGGCGATGTTGATGGTCCGGTCGCGGGCCGACGCCGAGGACCTGGTCCAGGAGGCGCTGGTGTCCACGTTCTCCGCCCAGGCGCGGTTCGACTCGATCGGGCAGGCAGAGCAGTACGTCCGCCGCGCGATCGTGTCCCGGTTCGTCGACCGCACCCGTCGCCGCGGCACCGAGCGCTCCGCGTGGACGTCCGCCGGCCACGCGGCAGCAACCGTGCAACCCGGCCCCGGTGAGCAAGCACTGTCCACCGAACTGGAGGTCGCACTCGCGGCGCTCAGCCCTCGGCAGCGCGCGTGCGTGGTGCTGCGTCATCTCGACGACCTCTCGGTGCGGGAGTCCGCGTCGCTGCTGGGACTGAGCGAGGGCGCCGTCAAGCGGTACGTCTCCGACGGCGTCGCCGCACTCAACAAGGCGTTGGGCACGATGACCACCGACAGCGACCCCGTCGTTCTCGTCCGGACCGAGGAGGTGCGTCGTGCGTGATCTGACCGAGCTGATGCAGGCGAATGTCGTCGCCCGCGAGCAGTCGATCGCCGGGATCCAGCCGAGCCCGGGCACGCTCGATGGCGCCGTCCGTCGCGTGCGTCGTTCCCGGGCCGTGCGGCATACCCTGCGTGCCGGAGGTGCTGTGGCCGTGGCCGGGGTCCTCGCAGGGGCGTCCTGGTTCGGACTGCGCGGGCACGAGGCCCCGGTCCCCGCGCTCACTCCGGCACCGACTGTCACCCCGACCACGACTCCGACGCCGATGCCGAGCGAGACGGCCGTGCCCGTGGTGCTCGACGAGATCCCTGGCCTGCCGCCGACCCAGGCAATGCCTTTCGGCCTGCTCGAACGGACGACACAGGGGTGGGTCCTGACGATCTACCGGTCGACGCCGTCGAGCCCGTCGCCCGATGACGACATCTACGAGACCGACCCGGTGGTCCACACCGTGGTGCTCGTCTCGCCGACGGGTGACCGCTACCGCGTCACCGATCTTCCGCTCGACACGAGGGTGCACCTCCTGTCGTGGGACGCGGGCGGCACGACCGCGCTCGTCTCGACCGTCAGCTCCGACGGCGAGACGGGGCGTGCAGTTCTCGACCTGCTGACCGGCGAGATCACGCCCGGCGAGCCGTTCGACCAGGCTGGATACGGGTCGTACGTCGGGCGAGCCGCGGACGGTGCGGAGCTCTGGGAGTCCTTCGACAGCGCCGCGCAGTCCGCTAGCTTGTTCCGGATCGTCGACGGTGGAGCGCCCGAGCGCATCGCGACGATGGGCTCGGGCGAGGACTACGGCCCTTCCGTGTTCGACGCGACGGGCCGGTGGTTGGCAGTCGGGGCCGACGGCGGGTATGCCGGGGGGAAGTCCTTCGTCGTCCTCGACGTGATCACGGGAGAGCGTGCCGAGTATGCCTACGGTGTGGACGGCAAGAGGTGCTCCCTCATCGGATGGGCCGGAAGGGACTCGCTGCTCGCGATCTGTGACGTCATGAGCGACGAGGGCGCGCTCACGGACGCGACGTTGTACCGCCTCGACGTGTCCGGCGGGTCGTTGGACGCCACGGCCGTTCTGGAGCTGGCCGACGGCGAGCCGGTGCCCGGGAGTTGGGGCGGTATGGCGGTGTCGGGTGACCGAGTCTTGCTCCCGATGGTCGACTCCGGGCCCGGGGACCCGTGCGACTCTGGAGGAGTCTCGATGTGGGACGGCCACAGCCTCACCACACTCAAGGAGCTGCGGCCCGGCCCGGACGATGACACGTGGCGTGTCGCGGTCGGCGACGTCGCCTACTCCGGGAACACGGAAGCGTGCGGGATGTCGCTGGCGGCGGAGGTGACCGCGCACGACCTGGCCACGGGTTCCTCCTTGGTGCTCGCGCCGGAGCCCGCACCTGCCGGCGAGGACCACTGGGCCCAGACGATCACCTCATGGCTGGTCGCCGGTTCTCGGCTCCCGGGCGTCGGCTGGTGACGGCCCGGCCGGCGGTACAGAGCTGGTGGCCGAGCAGGTCGTCGGGAGCACGGGTCGCGTCTTCCCGGACGACACCCCTCGACGGGTGAGATCACCCCGACGCCCTCGGACCCCGACGACATCGACCGCGCCCGCCAGTCGGTGAACGCCCGCCCGCCCGGCCGGTGGGGAGGTGTCCGCGGGGCACGTCGGTGAGCAGGGTCGCGCACGGCCGCGCCAGCCGCATCGGCGCAGGGCGTGCGTGACCTGCCCGGCAGGGCKGTCACCACAGCGCCCCGATCGCCCGGCGCTGTGCTATCTCAGGGGACGGACGTGGTGCAGCAGCCCGTCTCGGCCGGTGCCACCGGGCACGCAGCCGGCCTCCCGCGCGACGCGCAACGACGGCGTGTTCGCAGCGTCGATCCGTAGCACGACGGTGTCCGCGTCGGTAGCGATGGTCAGCCACTCGCACACCAGGTCGATGGCGCGCGCCGCAAATCCCCGCCCGCGCCACGCTGGGAACACCGCGTACGACAGGTTGACCGTGCCCGGGGCAAGGCCCGGCAGCGCGAGGTGAGCCTCGACCGTTCCCGCCAGCTCCCCGGAGGCCTGGTCACGTATTCCGAAGTGCCGGCGCGGGCCACCCGTCTGCCACTCCCGCTGGTTCTTGGCGATCCAGACCGCTTGCCTCACCGGCTCTGAGCGGTGCCCCTCGTTGAGCCAGCGGACCTGACCGTCGTCCTCTCCGTCGAGCATCGCGGCCGAGTCGGACGGCTCCAGGCACCGCAGCGTGACGACACCGTCGCAGAGCTCGACGAGCGGGAACGGGCCGTCGGCAGCTTCAGCGGTCGTCACGTGCGCCATGCTCGCCGACGGCGCCTCTCCGACACATCCCTATATCTGGTGTCGGCAAACTGGCCATGAAGAGTCCCGTGGCGGCGCGCTCACGCTCAGCCCCCGGCGAGAACGAATCCACCGGCTGACCAAGATGGCGCGCTGCCGCACGCTACTTTCCGTACGTGCCAAGCGTCCGAGCTATCGCCCTCGCAGTGATCCGTCGCCCCGAAACCCGGCAGCTCTTCGTCGATGAGGTCGTCGAACCCAGAACGGGACGGACATTCCACCGGCCGGCCGGCGGGGGCATCGAGTTCGGCGAGCGCGCCTCGCGGACCCTCGAGCGCGAGTTTCTCGAGGAGTACGGGCTCGCGATCACGGTTGGTCGCCACCTCGGTGCACTCGAGAACCTCTTCACCTACGCCGGTCAACCGGGTCACGAGATCGTTCTCGTGTTCGACGCCCAGCTTGTCCACCCGGCGGACTACGAACGGGACCGCATAGCCTGCCTCGACCAGCCCAACGTCACCGGCGTCTGGCGATCACCCGCTGAACCTGCAATCCCGCTCTACCCCGACGCCCTCGCCGGCCTACTGGGAGCGGAGATCGCCACCGACTTCCTGGGAGACACGTGCTAGTCGTCTCCTCGTTGTCACCTCGGTTGGTGCCTGGTGGGCCCCAACTGCCTCGCCGGTGTTCAGCCGGCAGCGCGAAGGTGGTTGGTGCTACCTACGAAACGTATCTGCACGATTGCGAAAACTAGGCTGCACGTCGACAACATGAAGCGTCAGGCCTGCATGTCGACGAATCGCGAGTAGTGCCCCTGGAATGCCACGACGAGCGTGTCCGTCGGCCCGTTTCGGTGCTTGGCGACGATGACGTCGGCCTCGCCCGCTCGGGGCGACTCCTTCTCGTAGGCGTCCTCGCGGTGCAGCAGGATCACGATGTCGGCGTCCTGCTCGATGCTGTTGTGCACGGCGATGCCGTTCGCGACGAAGTTGTGGGTGCCGAGCACGGTGGCGTCGTAGACGGGCTGCTCACCGAGCGGCTCGATGGAAACGACCTCGTCCCATAGCAGGTCGTTGACCGCCATGATCTCCAGCTGTTCGTCGCCGAGGATCTCGGCGATGCGGCCGAGGCGCTGACGGGACGGCGAGTGCTTCCACATCGTCGAGCCGCAGAACTGCGTTCCCGACGCGGCGGCGAAGTCACGGTGCGTCATGCCCTGCTCGACGAGGAGGTCGCGGACGTCGTCCCACACGCGGCGCGGGACGGTGTCGACGTTGGTGTTGGCGGTCGTCGAACGCACGATCTCCAACAGCCGGTCGGCCTGCACACCGCGAGCGCCGTGGACGCCGATCTCCTGCAGGAAGCGTCGCTGGTCGTCCGCACCGGAGATGTCGAGGCTGTAGCCATCTCGGTAGCCCGCCTTGCGCGTCGTCCGGATCCGAGTCGAGATCCCGAACCGGAGCAGCAGTCGCGAGAGCCCGTCCACGAGCCGACGGGACATTGACGCGTAGTACACGCGACCGCCACGTCCGTCTGCGCGGACCGTCACCGAGCMGTCGGTGGCCCAGATGTGTCTCAGGAACAGGGCGATCTGTTCCTTCGGCAGGCTGAACACGGACTCGGGCACGAACTTCTCGTGGCTGCGCGCACCGAACAGACCGAAGTCGTCGAGCCACTCGGCGATCGGGTTCCGCTTGCCGCGGGCGAGGCGGTACGGAGCCGGGAGTCGTAGCGTCGTCACCCGGGCCGCGGCGTACTCGTCGCGCAATGGGGTGATCMCGAAAGCGGTGGCGGCGGTGGCGACGGCCGAGAGATTGGCCTCGTCGACGGACGCGTAGCGAATCGGCTGCCGGCGCACGAACGACCCGTCGCCGAGGAGGTGGGCGAGCATGACGACCTTGCGGTCCTCCCACYTGACCTGACGCTCCGGGCCTGGCACGTGCCGAGCCACCCCCAGGCGCGACCCGACCTCGAGCTCGTCGAGCGGCGTCCATCCCTCGTAGGTGAGGAACGGGTGGTTCGCCGTCGCGGTGACTTCCTTGCCGGACGCCAGGCGCAGGCGAAAGACCGGCTTGGTGCCAGTCGGGAACACGTGCGTCAGGTGCCGGCGGACGTACTGCAGCCGCTCGTCGAGCGCCCAGACCGGAACGTCCTTGGTGCCGAGGGCATACAGCTCACCGAGGGTGGTCTCCGCACCGGTGTCGGCGCGCAGGATGCGGGTGTCCTCCGTGAGACAACCCGACTCACGAAGGTCGCTCATCTGCGGTCGCTTGTCGGTGCGCTGCTCGGCGCCACGGTTCAGCTGCGAGATGGCGATGACCGGCACCTCGAGCTCCTTTGCCAGCAGCTTGAGCGCTCGGGAGAACTCGGAGACCTCCTGCTGACGGGACTCGACGCGCTTGCCGGAGGACATCAGCTGTAGGTAGTCGATGACCACGAGCTTGAGGTCGTGCTTCTGCTTGAGCCGTCGGCACTTGGCGCGGATCTCCATCAGCGACATGTTGGGCGAGTCGTCGATGAAGAGCGGCGCCTCGGAGATCTTTCCCATCGTGGCGGCGATCTTGGCCCAGTCGTCCTCGCCCATCTGGCCGTTGCGCAGCTTCTGCAGGTGCACGCGCGCCTCGGCCGAGAGCAGACGCATGGTGATCTCGTTGCGGCTCATCTCGAGCGAGAACACGACGGAGGTCATGTTGTGCTTGATCGAGGCGGACCGGGCGATGTCGATGCCCATGGTCGAGTTGTGCGTCGGGATCATCGAGCGCCCGGCGAGGTACAGGTGCGTCGCGTGCTCGATCTCCACGCAGCGGACGGGCACGCTCTCGATCGGCTCGACCGAGACGATGAACCGCTGCGTCAGACGAGCGGTCGGCGGTCGGCGACGCTCCTTGTGCACGAGCCGCTTGCGCTCGAGGGCGAACACCTCGTCGTCGGTCGTGAAGGTCAGCGTGTAGGCGACGGACGAGGCCTCGGTCCGGCCGGCCACTCGCTTGGTCGACCACCCGGTCCGGTACCCGAGGGAGTGCACCAGCTCGCGGACGTCCTCAGCCAGGCGGCGGCTCGTGAGGGCGATCTGCGGCGAGCCGGTCGGGTTGACGGTGCCGTCCGTGTCGAGGAGGCCCGCCAGCAGATCTCGCCGCTGCTGCTCGCTCGCGCGCAGGTAGGACGACGGGATGTGCTTGTTGCCCAGGACGCCGAGCGTACGGAGCCGACCGTGGACCGTCCCGTTGGCGTCGTGGCACGGCTGGCACCGCAGGAGCCCTGTCGTCTCGACGCCGCAGTCGGGGCACGTCGGCACGGGGACCGGGCCCGTGAGCGTCTTCACCTTGCCGCCGCACGAGCGCCCGCAGGTGCGGACGTGCGACCGCTTCGGCACGAACGCCGTGCCACAGACCTCGCAGCAGCGCTCGGCGACCACGTCGACCGGAAGCTGGAGGGAGTACAGCCGAGCGGGACCGGCACCCGACGCGGAGGCTCGTGCGACGAGGCCACGACCCTCGATCAGCATCGCGATCTCGGGGTCGGCGCTGGTGAATCGCGCCGACGCCGAGTGACCGTCGCCGAGCCATACCCCGAGCGCATACGGGTCGATCGGGAGATCCGCCTCGGGCAGACGCAGGGCCGCGGCAGTAGCGACCGAGTGGTTCGCGCGAGCGTCGGCGGTCGCGCAGCGGACGCTGGCGTGAATCTCCTCGGTCGTGCGGATCGCCGAGAGGCCTGCGTTCCGGCGGCGTTCGGCGCGGGTGCTCGTCGCCCACTGGTGGAGGGCGTCGGCGACGATCTCGCTGCCGTCGTCGAAGGTCACGCGGTACGTCGGACGCCCGACGAGGACGTCCGTGGCGGCGACGACACGGGTCGGCGTCCCGTCGGCAGCCAGCAACAGGTCGCCGACCTGGACCTCGCCCATGGTGGTCCAGCCGGACGGGGTGGGCAGCGGCGTGTCGAGGGCGAGGGCCTTGCCGATGGCGGGCCGGGCGGCGAGCACGATCATCTGGCCCGGGTGGAGGCCGTTCGTCAGCCGGTCCAGGTCCGAGAACCCCGTCGGCACGCCGATCATGCCCTCGCCGCGGTGGCCGGCGGCCTCGATCTCGTCGACCGCCCCGCCGATGATGTCGCCGAGGATCAGGTAGTCCTCCGACGACCGCCGCTCGGTGACGGCGTAGACCTCGGCCTGCGCGTTGTTCACGATCTCGTCGACGTCGCCACCGTCGGTGCCGTAGCCGAGCTGGACGATGCGGGTGCCGGCCTCGACGAGCTTGCGCAGCACGGACCGCTCGCGCACGATCCGTGCGTAGTAGCCGGCGTTCGCGGCGGTGGGGACGGACGAGATGAGGGTGTGGAGGTAGGGGGCGCCACCGATGCGCTGGATCTCGCCGCGCTTGGTCAGCTCGTCCGCGACCGTGATCGCGTCGGCCGGCTCGCCGCGGCCGTAGAGGTCGATGATCGCGTCGTACACGACCTCGTGCGCCGGGCGGTAGAAGTCGGTGCCGCGGATCTGCTCGACGACGTCGGCGATCGCGTCCTTGGAGATCATCATGCCGCCGAGCACGCTGCGCTCGGCGTCGAGGTCCTGCGGGGGGGTCCGGTCGTAGCCGCCGCCACCGCGGTTGGTCCCGGACGGCGCGCCGTACTCGAGGTCCTCGATCGTCACATGATCCCCATCGTCGTCATCCGAACACATGTTCCATGGGGGGTCTGACATCCGCGCCCAGACGAGTTCCCAGGCGCAGCATCGGGTCCTCGCACTCGCGACGTTAGGTGCTGCGAGCCCGTCGTCCAAACGCCCCTGCGCGCCCCTGTGGGCAACGTGCAGACTTCTGTGGAGCGACCCCTCACCTACTGTGAGCGAGGCTGTGGATCACGTCCGATTCTGTCCACAGTCCGTGGACAGGGGTGTGGACAGAGGGGTGAAGTTCGCCTCAGATCCGCGTGTCACCCGCAGGAACGCTGTGCACCTGCTGTGGATGCGAGAAAGGTTGGCCGCGATTTCATCTGTCGGACATCGACCGCCCGGCATCGACCGCCAGATACTCGCCCTCGCCGTCCCGGCACTGGGCGCTCTGGTGGCCGAGCCGCTCTTCGTGCTCGTCGACTCCGCCGTCGTCGGCCACCTCGGCACCGCCCCGCTGGCCGGTCTGGCGCTCGCCTCGACGGTGCTGATGACCGTCATCGGGCTGTGCGTCTTCCTCGCCTACGCCACGACCGCGGCCGTCGCCCGACGCCTCGGCTCGGGCGACCGCGCGGGCGCGCTCCAGGTCGGCGTCGACGGGATGTGGCTGGCCCTGGGCCTCGGCATCGTCCTGGCGGCCGTCACGTGGCTGAGCGCTCCGTGGCTGATCGAGGCACTCGGGGCTTCCGACGAGGTCGCCCAGCAGGCCGTGACCTATCTGCGCTGGTCGGCGCCGGGCCTGCCCGGAATGCTCCTGGTCCTCGCCTCCACGGGCGCCCTGCGCGGGCTGCTGGACACCCGCACACCCCTGGTCGTCGCTGCGACCGGTGCCGTCGTCAACGCCGTGCTCAACGTCGTGCTCGTCTACGGGGTCGGGATGGGCATCGCCGGCTCCGGGCTCGGCACCGCCCTCACGCAGCTGGCGATGGCCGCCGCGCTCACCGTCGTCGTCGTCCGTGGCGCGCGCGGCTCGGGTGCGCAGCTCCGACCGGCGGCCGGGGGCATCTGGGCCAACGCGCGCGCCGGGACGCCCCTGTTCGTCCGCACGCTGTCCCTGCGGCTCGCCATCCTGCTGACCGTGTGGGTGGCCACCGGTCTGGGGGCCGTGGAGCTCGCCGGGCACCAGGTCGTCGCCGCCGTGTGGGGGCTCGCCGCGTTCGCGCTCGACGCCCTGGCCATCGCCGCCCAGGCCCTGGTCGGCCACGSSCTSGGYGCCGCCGACGTSCCCCGCGTCCGCGCGGTCCTGCGACGGACCCTCCAGTGGGGGGTCGGCGCCGGTGCCGCGCTCGGCCTCGTCGTCGGCGGACTGTCGTGGGTGTACGTGCCGCTCTTCACGACGGCCGACGACGTCCGGGCAGCCGCGATCGCCGCCCTCGTCGTCGCCGCCGTGACGATGCCGATGGCCGGCTGGGTGTTCGTCCTCGACGGCGTCCTCATCGGCGCCGGCGACGGCCGCTTCCTCGCCTGGGCCGGCATGGCCACCCTGGTGGTCTACGTGCCGTTCGCGCTGGCCGTCCGCGAGGCCGCACCGCCGGGCGCTGCGGGCCTGGCGTGGCTGTGGGCGGCGTTCGCGGGCGTCTTCATGCTGGCCCGCGCGGTCACCACCGGCTGGCGCGCCCGCGGCACGGCGTGGATGGTCACGGGCGTCTGACGAGACGGGACGTCCGAGCAAGTGAGCGTCGGAGCAGCCACTTCCTCGGACGCAACAGGTCCGAGACACAGGACGTCCGCACATGTGGTCGTCGGGGCGGCCAGATGCTCGGACGTTGTGGTGCTGAACGCAGGAGCGCCCCGCTCCCACAGGGGGAACGGGGCGCTGCTGGGTGCTGCTCAGCTCAGGCTGCGACGACCTTGACGGTCACCGTCGCGGACACGCCTGCGTGCAGACGGACCGACACCTGGTACTCGCCGAGGGCCTTGATCGGCTGACCGATCTCGACCTTCCGCTTGTCGATCTGCGGTGCGCCGGACTTCTTGACCGCGTCGGCGATCTCGGCAGTCGTGACGGCACCGAACAGACGGCCCGACTCGCCGGCCTTGGCCGACACGACGACCGGCTTGCTCTGCAGCGAGTCGCGGATCGCCTTGGCGTCGTCGAGCGTCGCGATCTCGCGGGCCTTGCGGGCCTTGCGGATCGCGGTGACGTCCTTCTCGGCGCCCTTGGTCCAGGGCGTCGCCAGGTTGCGCGGGACGAGGAAGTTCCGGGCGTACCCGTCCTTCACCTCGACCACGTCGCCGGGCTCACCGAGACCGGTGACCTCGTGGGTCAGGATGATCTTCGCCATGATGGTCCCCTTTCTCAGCGTGCGGACGACGAGTACGGCAGGAGTGCCATCTCGCGCGCGTTCTTGACGGCACGCGCGATCGCGCGCTGCTCCTGGACGGACACACCGGTCACCCGGCGAGCGCGGATCTTCCCGCGGTCGGAGATGAACTTGCGCAGCAGCGCAGTGTCCTTGTAGTCGACGACGTCGATCTTCGCCGCCTTGAGCGGGTTCTGCTTCTTCTTCGGCTTGCGGACCACGGCCTTGGCCATCGTGGTGCTCCTTGTCTGCTGGAGCCCTGGGCGTTGCCGTGCCCAGGGATGGGAGATGTCTGAGTGTCAGGCGCCGATCAGAACGGGGGCTCGTCGGAGTAGCCGGCACCGCCAGCACCACCTGCGGGCGTCGCCCACGGGTCGTCCTGCTGGTTGCCGCCACCGCCGCCGGAGCCACCGAATCCGCCGCCACCGCCACCGTTGTTGAAGCCGCCGCCGCCCCCGCCGCCGAAGCCACCGCCGCCGCCACCCGAACGCTGGGTCCGGGTGACCTTGGCCGTGGCGTAGCGCAGGGACGGGCCGACCTCGTCGACCTGGAGCTCGTACACGGTGCGCTTCTCGCCCTCACGGGTCTCATACGAGCGCTGCACGAGCCGGCCGGTCACGATGACGCGGGTGCCCTTGGTGAGCGACTCGGCGACCGACTCGGCCGCCTCCCGCCAGATCGAGCAGCGGAGGAACAGCGTGTCGCCGTCCTTCCACTCGTTGCTCTGGCGGTCGAACGTACGGGGGGTGGACGCGACGGTGAAGTTCGCGACAGCGGCCCCCGAAGGGGTGAAGCGCAGCTCGGGATCCCCGGTCAGGTTCCCGATCACCGTGATGACGGTCTCACCGCTCATGCCCAGCTCCTCGTTCGTTCGATCAGTCGGAAGTTGTGGAGCCGCACGTTACGGGCGGCCACCCACATGAGATCAGGCGTCGGCGCGCAGGACCTTGGTCCGCAGGACGACCTCGTTGAGGCCGAGCTGGCGGTCGAGCTCCTTGGCGGTCGCGGGCGTCGCGTGGAAGTCGATGACGGCGTAGATGCCCTCGGACTTCTTCTGGATGTCGTAGGCAAGCCGACGACGGCCCCAGATGTCGACCTTGTCGACAGTGCCACCGTCGGTCTTGATGACCGTCAGGTACTTGTCGAGCGACGGAGCGACGGTGCGCTCTTCGATCTCGGGGTCAAGGATGATCATGAGTTCGTACTGACGCAGGCTCATACCCACCTCCTCTGGTCTTCGCGGCCACGGTCGATCCGTGGCAGGAGGGTGTGTGCGTCGCTGGCCTCGACGATCCGTCCATGACGACGAGCCGACGAGGGCACAGCAATCTCCTAGGCTACCCGGCCCGGAGCCACCGMCGAAATCGGCTGTGGACGGGCGCGGACCTGGAAGCTCTCGGCGGGGGACGGTTGGCCCCCCGCCGTGGATCAGGGGGTCGGTTCCGGTGTCGGTGGCGGTTCCGGTGCGGCCGTCGGCACGGGCTCCTGCGTCGCGACGGGCTTCGGTCCGCTCGAGATGACGAGCGTCACGGACCCACCGGATGCGAGGAGCGTCCCGCCCTTCGGGTCCACCCGGATGACGCGCCCGGACGTGACCGTGTCGGACGGTTCCACGACCACGTTCACGACGAGCCCCGCGTTGACCACCGCCGCGGTCGCGTCGCCCTCGAGCTTGCCCTCGAGACCCGACGGCACGGCGATCTCCGTCGGCGCCTCGACCGTCGGCTCCTCGGTCGGCGCGACGGTCTCCGTCGGCACGGTCGCGGAGGGTGACGGCTTCTTGCCGACGTCGGCGCGGGCGGGGAACTGCAGCACGTCGGCGTACTGCGGCTGCGCGAACACCGCGGACATGTACGACTGCCACAGGAACGCCGGCCACGTGCCACCGGTCACCTGCTTCGGCCTGCCGAAGGGCTGGATGGTCTCCAGGGACCTGTCGTCCTCGCCGATCTGGCTCAACGACACCTCGGTGACGATGTTGGGCGTGAAGCCCACGAACCAGGCGGACTTGTTGTCGTTCGACGTGCCGGTCTTGCCGGCGATCGGCCGGCCGAGCGGCTTGATCCAGTCCTTGCCGGACCCCTTCTCGACGACCTGGGTCATCGCGTAGGTGGCGTCGGCGATCACGTCCTGGGGGAACACCCGTTCCGTCGGGTCCTTGTGCTCGTAGGCCACGTCACCGTTGTCGTAGGCGACGGAGCGGACGATGTACGGGTCGACCCGGATCCCGCCGGAGGCGATCGTCGCGTAGGCGCCGGCGACGTCGAGCGGCCTGACCGCGTCGGTCCCGAGCACGTTGGCCCGGTTGGTGTCCACGGGCGTCGTGATCCCCGCGGCCATGGCGGCGTCCGCGGTGAGCTCCGGGCCGATCTGCAGGTTGAGCTGCGCGTACACGGTGTTCACCGACTGTGCGGTGGCGTCGACGAGGTCGATGGTGCCGAACTGCCCGCCGCCGAAGTTGGGCACCTTCCAGTCACCGAAGGTCTGCGGGGAGTGGCCGTCGAACCTCGTGGTGAGCGGGACGCCCTGCTCGAGGGCGGCGATCAGGGTGAACGGCTTGAACGTCGACCCTGCCTGGATCTTGTCGAACGTCGCCGTGTTCCTCTGATCGTCGAGGAAGTTCGCGCCGCCGTACATCGCGAGGATCGCACCGTCCTTCGGGTCGACCGACGTGAGGGACACGCGGGTGCGCTCGAACGGGATGGCGCCGTCCTGCTCCGGGAGCGAGCCGGCGCGGAACGCCGCGACGTGCTCCTGGGCAGCGACCTGCAGCGGCTGCTGGATCGTCGTGACCACCTTGAGGCCGCGGCGGTTGATGTCGTCGTCCGAGAATGCGAGCGGCTCGCCGTTGAGCTCGTTGCGCACCTTCTCGAGCAGGTAGCCGACGGGGCCGCCCATCGAGTCGGGCCGCTGGTACTCGACCGTGGGCGGGAAGACCATGGGCGCCCGCTCGGCGGCGGTGAGCCAGCCCTCCTCCTCCATGGAGTCGAGCACGATGTTCCAGCGCGCCTCGGCCTTGTCGGGGGACTTGGCGGGGTCCCAGTTGTTGGGCGACGGGATGATGCCGGCCAGCAGGGCGGCCTGCTCGCGGGTCAGCGCCGCGGCGTCGACCCCGAAGTACGCCTGCGCGGCGGCCTGGATGCCGTACGAGTCACGACCGAAGTAGATCGTGTTCAGGTACCGCTCCATGATCTTGGACTTCGACTCCACCCGGGCGATCTTGATCGCCAGCAGCGTCTCCTTGAACTTGCCGACGTAGTCCGTCGTCGTCTTGTCGACGTAGAACCGCTCGACGTACTGCTGCGTCAGGGTCGACCCGCCCTGCGTCGGGCCACCCCGCAGGTTGTTGATCAGAGCGCGGCCCATGCCGGTGATCGAGACGCCGCTGTTGTTGGTGAAGAACGTCTTGTCCTCGGCCGCGGCGACGGACTGGCCCACGTACTCGGGGAGGGTGGCGTAGTCGACGATCGTGCGCTTCTGCGCCGCGAACGTGCCCATCACCGGACCCGGGGACCCGTCGGGGTTGTTGGCGTAGTACACGGTCGTCGTCTGCGACTTGGTGTCGTCGGCCTGGTCGGGGACCGTCGTGCTCGCGTACGCCGCCACGACCGCGCCGGCACCGAGGAACCCGACCGCGAGGATCGTGCCGACGGAGAACCGCCACGACGGCAGCCAGCGGTGCAGGCCCTCGTAGCCGGACCGCGGGTAGTCGAAGAAGCGTCGCTTGGGGGCGCTGCTGCGCGACGAGGTTGCCGTGCCGCGGGGCGCTGCGCGCTTGCCCCGGGCGGGAGCCCTCCGATTCGTGCCTGCCAACGCTCTGCCTTCCGTCCGACGACCAGGTCCGGCCGTCCCGCCCCGCCGGTCCTCGGACCGATTTCGGGCAGGCGTCAGCCGCGGAAGCCAGTATGGGGGACCTCGCTGAGCGCGCGAGGCGAGCCCAGGCCTGGATCCGACGAGCCTTCACACGATCGGCACGGCGTCCGCGAACCGCCGACGCACCCGCGCCCCGACGTCCACACGTGGTGTGGCCCAGGTCACCGACTTGCTTGCTTCGTCGTATTCGACATACTCTCCGGATGTATCGAGTTGATACATCGAGAACCCCAACATCCTGAGGAGGTGCCCCCGTGCGCGGTCGTTCCGACGTGCTCGAGCCGGCCATCCTCGGACTGCTCCACGAGTCCCCGATGCACGGTTACGAGCTGCGCAAGCGCCTCAACCTCGTGCTCGGCTCGTTCCGTGCGCTCTCGTACGGCTCGCTCTACCCGTGCCTGAAGTCGCTGGTGGAGCGCAACTGGATCCAGGGCACGGAGTCCGTCGTGACGCCGCACACCGTGGCGTCCAAGCGGGCACGCATCGTCTACCAGCTGACCGCCGACGGCAAGGAGCACCTCCAGGAGGTGCTCGCGTCGTCCGGACCGGCCACCTGGGAGGACGAGAACTTCGACGTCCGGTTCGCCTTCTTCGGGCAGACCGACGCCGAGACCAGGCTTCGGATCCTCGAGGGTCGGCGCACGCGCCTGACCGAACGCCTCGAGACGGTCCGCCTGTCCTTCGCCCGCACCCGCGAGCGCATGGACGAGTACACCCTCGAGCTCCAGCGGCACGGCCTCGAACAGGTCGAGCGTGAGGTCCGCTGGCTCGACGGACTGATCGACAACGAGCGCGGCCTTCGTCGCACCCGTCCTGCAGGCACCGGTCGTCCGACCGCTGCTGACACACCCGCGGAGGACGACACCGTCGCCCCCGCGCGAACCACCGAGAAGGAGCGAGGATGACCTCCATCCGCGTCGCCATCGTCGGCGTCGGCAACTGCGCCGCGTCGCTCGTCCAGGGCGTGCACTACTACGCCGACGCCGACCCGAGCAGCACCGTGCCCGGCCTGATGCACGTGCAGTTCGGCGACTACCACGTCCGCGACATCGAGTTCGTCGCCGCGTTCGACGTCGACGCGAAGAAGGTCGGCTTCGACCTGTCCGAGGCCATCGGTGCCTCGGAGAACAACACCATCAAGATCGCCGACGTCCCCCCGCTCGGTGTGACCGTGCAGCGCGGCGTGACCAACGACGGTCTCGGCAAGTACTACCGCGAGACGATCACCGAGTCCGACGCCGAGCCGGTCGACATCGTCGCCACCCTGCGCGAGACCCAGGCCGACGTCCTCATCTGCTACCTGCCCGTCGGCTCCGAGATCGCCGCGAAGTACTACGCGCAGTGCGCCATCGACGCCGGTGTCGCGTTCGTCAACGCCCTCCCCGTCTTCATCGCGTCCGACCCGGTCTGGGCCGCGAAGTTCGAGGCCGCCGGCGTCCCGATCGTCGGCGACGACATCAAGTCGCAGGTCGGCGCCACCATCACGCACCGCGTCCTCGCGAAGCTCTTCGAGGACCGCGGCGTCGTGCTGGACCGCACGTACCAGCTGAACGTCGGCGGCAACATGGACTT
Source organism: Cellulomonas sp. P5_C5 (assembly GCF_054049655.1). Taxonomy (NCBI): domain Bacteria; kingdom Bacillati; phylum Actinomycetota; class Actinomycetes; order Micrococcales; family Cellulomonadaceae; genus Cellulomonas; species Cellulomonas sp. P5_C5. Next base: position 81,554 of record NZ_JBFULY010000002.1, read on the forward strand.
CAAGAACATGCTCGAGCGTGAGCGCCTGGAGTCCAAGAAGCTCTCCAAGACGCAGGCCGTGACCTCCAACCTGACCGGCCCCCTGGGCGGCAAGAAGGAGGACCGCAACGTCCACATCGGCCCGTCGGACTACGTCGCCTGGCTCGACGACCGCAAGTGGGCCTACGTCCGCCTCGAGGGTCGCGCGTTCGGTGAGGTTCCCTTGAACCTCGAGTACAAGCTCGAGGTCTGGGACTCGCCCAACTCGGCCGGCATCATCATCGACGCCCTGCGCGCCGCGAAGATCGCCAAGGACCGCGGCATCGGCGGCCCGATCCTGTCGGCGTCGACGTACTTCATGAAGTCCCCGCCCGTCCAGATGGAGGACACCCTCGGCCGCGCCGAGCTGGAGTCGTTCATCCGCGGCGAGAACGAGCGCTGATCCTGCAGTGCAGCGGAGGGTGGGGGCGCGCCAGCGCACCCGCCCGCAGCGGAACGGAAGGTCAGCGCGACCACAAGAACGAGCGCTGATTCCTCCCTCGCTGAGCTGACGCCGAAGGCGCGCATCCCCACGGGGTGCGCGCCTTCGTCGTTCGTGCCCGACGCTCAGCGATCAGTACGCCGTGCCCATCACCCACCACCGGGGTCCACCGGCCCACGAGATCGTCCCCAGCCCGTACGGCTCGCCCGGCTCCGTCGGCATGGCCATGAGCTCATGGGCCTCGCCCGACGCCAGGTCGTGAGCAGTGACGACCATCGCCTGGTTGATGAAGACGGTGTCGCCGACGACGGTCGCCTCCACGACGGGCATGTCGGCCTCGACGCCCATGTCCTGGACGAGCGTCGTCGTTCCGTCGGACGCCACGGCGAAGACCCCGAAGACCCCGTCCACCGTCGTGACGCGAACCTCTCGCCCGTCCGGCAGCACGGTCGCTGCGCGGTGTGACCCGAACCCGGCGGTGAACGACGGCTCGGCGAGCATCGTCGGGAGGGTGCGGTAGAGGGAGCCGCTGTCGTCGAGGCCCCCGCACGCCAGGGCAGGGAAGGAGTTGGTCTGCCACTCGGCGACGGAGCAGTCGGCAGCGGCATACGTCGTTGCGKAACCGTCCGGTGCCACCGCGTGGAAGACGCCGGACCCCTGCCAGAGCATCGATCCGGTCGACGTGACTCCGATCAGCCAGAGGGCACCGTCCGGTCGCCCCGACGCCGTGAGCTCCCCGGTCCGCAGGTCGAGCCAGGCGTAGTCGTTGTGCCCCTCGCGGGTGAACGTGTTGACGAGCGCCCTCGGCTCGCCCGCCTTCCAGTACGTCAGCTGGTTGACCATCACGGGCGGATCGTCGGGGAGCTCCAGCAGCCTGTACCGCCTGCCGTCAGGAGACAGGAGGTACAGCGTGATTGTTCCCACCCACTGCTCCTGGGTCTGCTCCGAGTAGTAGCTGGGGATGTAGAGCCCGAGGGACCAGCCCTCCGTCGCGGAGCCCAGGACCGCGTCCGTGACGGGCTCTGACGGGGGCTGCCCGAAGGTAGGCGGTACGGCCAGCAGGGTCGGCGAGGGCGTCAGGCTGACGGTCGGCGCGGGCGCAGCGGTCGGTGTCGGCGTCGCGGTGACCGGAGGTGCCGCGGGCTGCGGCACCGGCACGAGCCGGAGTCCGGCCCAGACCGCCGTCCCGACGACGCTCGCGACCATGACCCCGGCCGCGGACTCGACCGCGTGCCGGCGCACCCGCCGCCGTCGCACCGTCCGCACGACGCGCGAGAGCCGGGCTTCGTCCGGGCCGTCGCTCGGTGACAGCTCCTCGGCAGCCCGGACCAGCAGAGATCCCAGGTCAGCACTCACACCGCACCTCCAGTCAGTCGCACGTCGGTCGTCTCTCGGTGGTCCGAGGTGGTTCCGAGCGCCGCGTCGAGGCGCTTGGTCGCGTCGGCCGTGTAGCGCTTCACGGCTCCCTCCGTCAGCCCGAGGGCGGCCGCCGTGTCGCGGATCGACATGTCCTCGACCTGCCGGAGCACGACGCACGCGCGCTCGCGGGGAGCGAGGGTCTGCAGAGCGCGCTGGACGTCCGCGCCAAGCCCGCGAGCCTCGATCTCGACGGTCGGGGTCGGCCGTGCACGAAGTCGCGCGGCCGCGCCTCGTTCGCTGGTCCGGCGACGGGCCTCGTCGATGGACCGGGTGACCACCGCTCGCCGCACGTACTGCTCCGCCTGGGCGATCGAGGTGAAGCGTGCCCGGCCGGAGAAGGTCGCGATCAGCGCCTCCTGCACCAGGTCCTCGGCGTCGTCCCGAGACCCGCAGACGAGCATCGCGTGGCCGACGAGCCGGGAGTGCCGCTCGCGCACCAGCTGCTCCAGCATCGTCTCCCACCGTGCGCTCACAGGACGTGAACTCCTCTCCCGGCCCACACGGCCGATGTCGCCAACAAGAACGGAGCACAACCCTGAAAAGTTGGGTCGTCTCCACGCACACCTCGTCGTTCCTATCCAGCCGTCCCGACGACCCAGGAGTAGACGCCCTCCACCCAGGCGGGCACCTCCGCCGTGGTCGATGGCAGAGGTGCGACGAGGGCTGACGACCCGTCGCGGTGGGCCGTGACTGTCGTGGGCACGTGGTCGCCCGAGCATCCACCGCGTGCCTGGACGTAGACCTCCCCGCCGCCCGGCGACCATGTGTGGAACTGGTCCTCACCCAGGGCTCCGGGGCCTTGGACCAGGCTGAACGTCCCGCCGCCCCACGTGTATGCGCCGGTCCAGCACTCGAACGCGTCCACGGTCCCGGCGCCGAACGCGAGCACACCGTCGCGCACCCACGCGCCTGTCCATGCCTGGGGGTAGGGATCGCCCGCAGCGAGATCCTGCAAGTGCACCGCGGGCTGGTCGGTGGTGATGCCCCACCGCCAGAGGCTCGGGCCTGCGGCCGTCTGCCACGCGTCACCGACGGACCCGTCCCAGCACCACATCAGCAGGGCCTCATCGTCGAGCCACCCGACGACCTGGCACTGTCGGCCGTCGGCTCCGACGGCGCGCACCGACCGGGCGCCAGTCGACAGGTCGAGGAGCGCGAACGACGGGCCGTCGGTGAGGTTCGCGTCGGGCAGCGTCACCGCCCAACGGCCCGCCGGGCTGACAGCGAGCTCACCGACGGCCTCACCCACCGGCTCGGCAGCACCGTCGTCCACGATCGTGAGCAACGGACCGGACATCGACATCGCGTCGTGGGCGTCCCACCACAGCTCAGCACCGGTGGGCGTCGAGGTCACGAACCACGGGAAGCCCGACATCCCCCGCGTGTCGTCGCTGATCGCTCCCGTCGTGAGATCGAGGATCGCTCGCGGCGAGTCAGCAGATGTCGTGGTGCTCTCGAGACGCACGACGGCGCTCGTCGTCCCGGCTTCCCATGCGAGCAGCTCCACCTCGGCGTCCGCCGGCAGGTCGACCACGCGATAGAGCTCGCCGGCCGGGGACGACAGGACGACCGTGTGCGCAACCACGACGTCCGGGTCCGCCGCCGCCGTGGACCGGTAGACCGACAGGACCCAGCCGGGCGTCGTCTGCTCGAGCAGGCCGGCCGGCAGCGCGTAGGTCGGCGGGAGGCCGAGGATGTCGTCGGCCACCGCAGGTGGCGTCGGGGTGGGCGACGGGCTCGGGACCGGCGTCGGGGTGGGCGACGGGGACTGTGTCGTCGTCACCGCTGGCCTCGGCTCGTCGTCGTGCTGCAGACCGAACCACGACGCGCCCGCGACGACCGCGCCGATCACGAGCACCCCGGCCGACTGCACGGTGTGCCGCACCGCGTGCCGGCGCCGGACCCGTCGCACGGTCGCTGCTCGCACCGACGCACTCGGCGCCCGACCGCCCAGGGAGAGCTCCGCGACGTCCGCGGCCTCGTTCATCAGGTCATCGAGCTCACGCATCGCGACGCACCTCCGCCGTCGGCACCAGTCGGACCGGTTCGTCGGCCGTCGCCGAGGTCGTCGTCCCCAGGATCCTGTTCAGGGTCGCCACACCGTCCGCGACGTACCGCTTGACCGCGCCCTCGCTCACGCCGAGCAACGCGGCGGTCTCCCGCACCGACAGGTCGTCCATGTGCCGCAGCACGACGCACGCCCGCTGACGTGGAGGCAGCTGCGCGAGCGCCTCCCGCAGGTCGCCCGCCACACCCGGCAACGCGTCGTTGACCTCGGCGACCGGCAGCGCAGCCATCCGGGTCAACGCGGCCCGCTCACGGGTGCTGCGGCGCGCCCGGTCCACGAAGCGCGACGTGATCGCCTTGCGCACGTACTGCTCCGCCTCGGCGACCGAGTCGAACCGGGCCCGCCCGCCGAACGCGGACACCAGCGCGTCCTGCACCAGGTCCTCGGCGTCCTGGCTCGTCGCCACCAGCAGCATCGCCCGCGCCAGCAACCGCGGGTACCGCTCGTCGACGAGCCGCTCGAGCATCGGCTCCCACCGGCGTGCCATCTGTCCCCCTGTCGATCGACCCAGCTGACAAGAGAACGACACATCGGCCCCCGAGGTTGTGCGATCCGCGGATCTTCTCCTGATCGGCTCAGCAGCCGGTGGGTCCACGACGTCGGCCCGGCATCAGGCTCGAGCGCAGAGCTGACACGACGACGACGCGCACCCCGCGGATGCGCGCCGCCCTCGTCGTCCTTGCTAGCGAGCCGCGACCCACGAGGTCATGCCGTACGTCCAGTCCAGCCCGTCCGGCCGTGGCGCCGGCTCCGGCGCCAGCACGACGGGCCCGCTCGCCGGATACGCCGTGAGGGACTCCGGGGTCGCGTCGTGGCACGACGACATCGCCGTCAGGTACAGGCGCCCGTCGACGGAGGTCGCGTGCGCGTAGAGCTCGTCGGGGAACGTCGTCACGAGCGTCGGAACTCCCGCTGTCCACGTGTACAGCCCGTCAGGGCAGGCCTCGGCGAGGTACGAGGCGTATCCCGGCGCGGCGAGCAGACCATCCGCGAGCCACGAGTCGCTCCATACCTGGGGGGCCTCGTCCGTGGGGCCGAGGTCCCTCAGGTGGGTCGCGGTGAAGGAGCTCGACGTGATGTCGACGTTCCACAGTCCGACGTACTCGTCGCCCAGGTCGTCGTCCTCGGAGCACGTGGTCAGGAGCGTGCTCGCATCTACCCACCCGACCACGTCGCACCGTTGGTCGCCGGCGCCGTAGTCGTGGACGCGTGCCTCGCCAGTGGCCAGGTCGACGATGCCGAGCGACGGCGGCACCTCCCCGTTCAGCGGCAAGGAGGCGAACGCGACACGCGTACCCGTCGGGTCGAGCAGGAGGTGGCTCTGCCCTGCGCGGTCGAGCGTGGCGACGAACCGCGCGTCGCTGTCGCCGTCGACCGTCAGCAGGTCGACGTCGTCCGTGTAGTCGACCGAGGGGGGCGTCGGCTGCGCCCAGACCTCCGCGCCGGCCGCATCCTGACCCACATAGACGACGTTCCGCGCCATGCCGCGCAGGTCCTCGGTGATGGCGCCCGTGGTGAGGTCCAGCACTGCGCGGCCTGTGGTGACGGCAGTCGAGGAGTACAGCGGACGCACACTGACGACCGCCGTCGACGAGCCTGCGTCCCAGCGATCCAGGGTCACCGTCGTCGAGGGGTCGATCGGGAGGTCGACCACCCTGTACAGCGTGCCCTCCGGTGAGCTGAGGACGACGGAGTGCACGTCCGGCACGGTCTCCACGTCTTCGACGTACGCCTCGGACCGGTAGATCGACAGCACCCAGCCGGGTGTCGTCTGCTCCAGCAGGCCGGCGGGCATCGCGTAGGTCGGCGGGAGGCCGAGGATGTCGTCGGCGACCGCGGTCTGCGTGGGCGACGGTTCGGGCGACGGGGTCGGCGACGAGGTGGGCGACGGGGTCGCGGACACCGTCGGGCTGACCGCGGGCGCCGGGTCGTCGCTCCTGTTCATGCCGAACCACGTCGTCGCGCCCAGCACGGCGACCGCCGCCGTGGCACCGCCCGCCTCGAGGGTGTGCCGACGGGCGCGACGGAACCGGACCTTGCGGTGCAGCCGGTCGCCGACCTGCGCGGTCGGGAGGTCCGCCAGCGAGCCGGAGCGCTCCGCGAGCGCGTCGTTCATGAGATCTGCCAGCTCACGCATCGTGGACACTCCTCTGCGACGTCAGGACCTGCACCGTGTGGTCGTTCACCGTGGCCTGCGTGCCGAGCAGGCTGTTCAACGCGCGGATGCCGTCGGCGGTGTACCGCTTGACGGCACCGTCGCTGACCCCGAGCAGCGCCGCGGTCTCCCGGACCGGGACGTCGTCGAGGTAGCGCAGGACGACGCACGCACGCTGCCGCGGACTGAGCTGGGCGAGCGCTGCCTCCAGCCGGTCCGCGACGCCACCCGACGCCGGGATCGCGACCAGCGGACCCTGGCCGACCTGGTCCGCGAGCGCCCGCTCACGTCCGCGGCGTCGGGTCCCGTCGATGAACCTCGACACGATGGCCCGTCGGACGTACTGCTCGGCCTCGGCGACGGTGGAGAACCGCGCCCGGCCGGAGAAGGTCGAGAGCAGGGCCTCCTGCACCACGTCCTCCGCGTCGGTGCGCGACGAGCAGAGCAGCATCGCTCGCGCGACGAGCTGCGTGTAGCGCTCCTCCACCATCTGCTCGAGCAGAGGCTCCCATCGACTCACGCCAACCCCCTGGAAGGTGTCTGGGGCACCTTCGCGGTGCCTGCACGAGAAGAACGATCCTCAGGAGGGCTCAGGTTGTCGGAGGTGCGGACGAGTTTCTCTCCGGCCGGCACCCCACGTCTCTGGTCTGCGACGGGCGGCGGACTGCCTAGTGCCGGGGACTGGCTACCGCCACCGTGTACGGACCGACCGATCCCGTGCCCGTCGCCCCCCAGTCGACCGGAACCAGGATCGTCGTGGCTCCCGTCGACCCGTCGACCCGGCTGGTCTCGGGCAGGGCGATGTCGGCGCACACGGGCATCCGAGTGAGGTAGACATCGCCGTCCACTCCGGCGAGCGGCCAGAGGGACGTCAGGTCGTCGCCGTTCGTGGCCAGGAGCTGGACCGTGTCGAGAGAGCTCCGCCAGACGAAGACGCTCCCGCCGCAGTCTCCTTCCGAGGAACCCGGTCCCGCGCCGGTGAACGCCACACCACCGTCCCCGGTCGGAACGCCTCCGTCGGCGGGGTAGACGTCGCCGGACGGGTCGTCCGGTGCCACGAGGACGGAGACGGGGTCCGCGCCGCCGGGCGAGGTGTCGACGCGCCAGTGGCTGGGTCGCGCACCGTCGTCCAGGCACTGGACCAGCACGTCGCGGTCGTCGATCCAGGAGACGACGAAGCACTGCGACCCCGGCCACCGACCGACAGCCCTCGACTCATCGGTGGCGAGGTCGACGACGACGGCGGTCTCGGGCGAGAACCGGTCCTGCAGGAGGATCCCGACACCGGACGGGTCGACGGCGACCTTCCACGCGTCGCGCACGCCTGCCTCGACCCCGACCGTGCGGGTGGTCCCTGACCTGTCGACCACACTCACGGTCCGCTGCGACGGGTCCTCCAGAACTCCCGTCAGCACGACTCGCTCGCCCGTCCGGGTCCAGCCCACCGTCGACGACGACGGAACGGTCGGGATCGGGGTCATGTCCCCCGTGAGCAGGTCGACCGTCCCCCAGGACGTGACGCCGTCGGCGTCCCAGACGGTGATGTCGGCCGTGCTCGACCCCGCCATCCAGTGGTCCACCGAGAAGGTGACCTCGGGTGCCAGATCGACCACGTGGTACCGCTCACCTTCGGGCGAGGCGAGCACGAGCGCGTTGAACCTGGGGAKCGCGTCGATCGCTGCGTTCTCCGGGCCGTCGTCCGACGAGATCGGGGCAGGGCCGGAGAACCGGAACAGCACCCACCCGGGCGTCGTGCGAGCGATCAGCTCCGGGGTCGCCTCAGGCATCGGCGGCAGGCCGGGAAGCACGACCATGACGGGGGTGACGGTGGGCGTCGGCGTCGGCGTGGGCGTCGGCGTGGGGGTCGCCGTCGTCACGCTCGGGCTGGGGGTGTGCGCGGGGACCGGCTCCTGCTGCGGCGCGACCAGCCACCCGACCGCACCGACCGCGACGGCGACGCACGCGACGGAGGTCGACCGGACGGCGGCGCGAGTGGTGCGGCGGCGGCGGACGGCGCCGCGCAGACGCAACACCCGGTCGGTGTCGTCGGCGGTGTCCGCGAGCGCCCTCGTGCTCTGGTTCAGGGCGTCGCTCATGAGCTCGTGCAGGTCACGCGTCACGGTGCACCTCGTTCACGGTGAGCAGGACGGGGGCGGTGTCGTCGGAGTCGGCGACCACGTCGAGGAGGGCGGACAGGGCGCGCACGCCGTCGGACACGTAGCGCTTCACGGCGCCTTCGCTGAGCCCGAGCAGGGCGGCGGTCTCCCGGACGGACAGGTCGTCGAGGTGTCGCAGCACGACGCACGCGCGTTCGCGGGGAGCGAGCGTGGCGAGCGCGCGGGCGAGCTCGTCGGGGAGCCCGCGGTCGGCGGGGTCGGCACCGAGCGGCACAGGTTCAGCGGCGACCCGTTGCAGCGCGACGGTCTCGCGTCCGCGCCGCCGTGTGCCGTCGACGAACCGGGACACGATGGCGCGACGCAGGTACGCCTCGGCGTGGTCGACGGAGGTGAACCGCGCGCGGCCGGAGAACGTCGACACCACCGCGTCCTGGACCAGGTCCTCCGCCGCGTGCCGCTCGCGCACCAGCAGCATCGCCCGCGCCAGCAGCGCGGGGTACCGCTCCCGCACCACCTGCTCGAGCAGGGGTTCCCACTGCCGTCCCATCGGTCTCCCTCGTTGCCGTGTACTCCTTACACGACGGAGGGGCCTCGGCAGGTTGGGGTCACCCGTCCGCAGCAGCCGGACGACGGGCTAGCGGGCGACCACCCAGGACGACAGGCTCGTCGACCAGTCGCCTGCCGGGACCGGGCCGAGCACCACCTGCGTCCCGGCGTCGTGCACCGTGAGCTCGGTCATCGTGCCTCCGGCGGCGCACCCGGGTGTCACCCCGACGTACACGGCCCCGCCGACGGCGTCGACGCGCGTCGTCCCGCTGGCGACGAGCACCGGGGTGCCGTCGGTCAGGTACACGCCCTGCGGGCACGACTCCGCCATGCCGAGCTCGGGTGTGAGGGGCACCCCGGCGAACGCCACGACACCGTCGCTGACGTACGTCCCGGCCGCGGCCGTCGTGAACGAGTCGCCGGCGACCTGCTGCCGGACCAGCGTCACGGCACCGGTGAGGTCGGCCCGCACCAGCCGAGGGTTCCACTCGAGCGGGCCGAAGCCGTCCGTGTAGTCGAAGCACTGCGCGAGCACGCCCGTGGCGTCGGTCCACCCGACCGTGCTGCACTGCCCGTCGGTGACGGGGTACTCGATCTCGGTCCGTTCGCCGGTGGTCACGTCGACCACGACGACCGCCTGCGCCGACGCGGTGTCGGACGCGACGAGCCGTCCGTCCGGGCTGACGCTCACGCGCGTCGTCGAGGACCCGAGGGAGCCGGTCTGCCGAGGATCGCCCTCGCGGGGCAGCAGCCAGGTGGCCGGGGGGTCGGCCCCCTCGACCGGTGTCATCCAGACCTCGGCGCCATCCATCACCGTCGCGACGTGCACGGCGCCGGCGGGGAGCGCCCGCGGGTCGGGTGTCACTGCACCGGTGAGCAGGTCGAGCGTGCCGGGCACGTCGTGGGTGAGCACGCGCGCCGTCGTCGACCCCGCGTCCCAGCCGATGACCCGCAGCTCGTCGGCCGCGGAGACGTCCGCGACGAGGTAGCGCTCGCCCTGGGCGGAGGTGAGCACGACGTACTGGCCCGCCACGGTGCCGTCCGAGGACACCGGGCGGTAGGTCGCGATCACCCAGCCGGGCGTCGTGCCGGTCAGCACCCCGTCCGGGAGCGTCAGCATCGGCGGCAGCCCGGGCAGCGTCACCGGCGTCGGTACCGGGGTGGTCGACGGCGACGGCGTCACCACCGTGGGCGACGGCGTCTGCGCGGGCGGCGGCGCCTGGGTGCCGCGCGTACCGAGCCAGCCCGCCGTGGCGAGCCCCGCGACGGCGACCACGGTGAGCGACGTCTCCGCGGAGTGCCGGACCAGCCGACGGTGCCGCACGCGGCGGACCGTGCGCGCGAAGGTCGCGGGCTGGGGGGTGATCCCGGCGATGTCACGCTCCTGCGCGTCGAGCGCGTGGGTGAACACGTCGGTCAGGTCACGCGTCATGACGCACCTCCGGGGTGGGGACCAGACGGACCGGCTCGCCGACGTCGGCGGAGCTGGTGGTGCCGAGCAGGGTGTTGAGGGTGGCGACGCCGTCGGCGACGTAACGCTTCACGGCGCCCTCGCTCAGGCCGAGCAGGGTGGCGGTCTCCCGCACGGACAGGTCGTCGACGTGCCGCAGCACGACGCACGCCCGCTGACGAGGGCTCAACCGGGCGAGCGCCGTGCGGAGCTCGTCGGGAAGCCCGCGCTCCGCCGGCTCCGGGACGGTCGGCACGGCCTGGCCCGACACCCGCTCCAGCGCCGCGTGCTCGACGTGGTCGTGCCGGGTCCGGTCGATGAACCGCGAGACGATCGCGCGGCGCACGTACTGCTCGGCCTGCTCGACGGACCGGAACCGCGCCCGCCCGCCGAACGTCGAGACGAGCGCGTCCTGGACCAGGTCCTCGGCGTCCGCGCGGGACCGGACCAGGAGCATCGCGCGGGCGACGAGCCGGGCGTAGCGCTCCGCGACCACCCGCTCGAGCATCGGCTCCCAGTGCCTGCTCATGGCGCCTCCTCCTCGATGTCCTACCAGGACAACGAGCGCCGACGCGAGGAGGTTGTGGGTGTCAGCCGCCGATGACCTCCGCGCCCTCGACCCACGACGACAGCCCGGCGGCCCAGCTGGTGCCGTCGTCCGCGGGCACCGGCGCCAGGAGCGTCGAGCCACCATCGCTCGGGTGCACGGTGAGCTGGCGCGGTGCGGCGTCGCCGGAGCAGCCCGGCGACGACTCGACGTACACGTCCTGCGCCTCACCGACGCGCACGGAGAACACGTTCTCCCCGCGGTCACCCCGGCCCTCCACCTGGGTGAAGACCCCGGCCTCCCAGGTGGACACCCCGTCCACGCAGCCGTGGAGGTCGATGGTGCCGGCGGCGAACGCCACCACACCCGGCCGGACGAACCTGCCGCTCCATGGCTGCGGCCACGGGTCCCCCGCCACCAGGTCGCCCACCTTGAGACCGATCCGGTTCGTCTCCGAGAACTCGATCCCCCAGAGGCTCGGGTGCGAGTCGGCGGACTGCGGGTCACCCCCGGCGTCCCAGCAGGTAGCGAGCACGATCCTCTCGTCCACCCAGCCCACCGGTTCGCACGACGCGCCCGGGACGCCGTAGTCGTACTGGTGCAGGCGCCCGCCGCGCAGGTCGACGACGCCGATGAACCCGGGTTCGTTCTCGGTCACGGCGAAGCCCCCCGGACCGATCAGGAACGTGCCGGGGTCGCCGGACACCGCCCCGAGCGGCTCCGCACCGACGGGACCGACCTCCCAGAGGGTCCCCAACGGGTCGCCTGGTGAGGTCCAGACCTCCACGGCATCGGGTGAGAGCCCTTGGTACGTCGCGTCGACGGGAAGGCCCTGCTCGTCCGGTGTCAGGGTCCCGGTCGTCAGGTCCAGGAAGGTGCGCGCCGAGAGCCTCTCGCCGCCGGGCGACGATGCGACCGACACGAGGGCCGTCGGGTCCCCCGCCGTCCACGCGGCCAGGGTGACGCTGCGGTCCAGTGGAAGGTCGACGACGCGGTAGCGCTCGCCCGCGGGCGAGACCAGGACGACGGAGTTCGCCACGGCCACGTCCGCACCGGACGGCCGCGACTCGTAGACGGCGAGGACCCATCCCGGGGTCGTCTGAGCGAGCAGGCCAACGGGAAGCTCCTGGAGCTCCGGCAGGCCGGCGGACCCCCTCGGCGTCGGCTCGACCGGCGGTGCAGGGGTAGTGGACGGCGTGCTCGTCGGGGTCGGCGTCGGCGACGCGCTCACCGACGGCGACGGTGTGTCCGCCGGGGTCGGCGGGTTCACGCGGGACAGCCCGGCCCAGCCGGCGACGCCGACCGCACCCGCGGCCGCGATGCCGACGACGGACTCGACGGCGTGCCGCTGCGTCCGGCGGCGCCGCACGCTGCGCACGACACGGGCCAGCCCGAGGTCGTCAGCGACGTGCGGAGCGCCCAGGTCGTCGCGGGCGCGTCCCAGGAGGGTGTGCAGATCAGTGGTCACGCTGAGCCTCCGTCGCGTCGACGAGCCGCACCGCGGTCGTCTCCCGGTCGTTCGTCGTGGTGCCCAGTGCGGCGTCGAGCCGCGCCGTGCCGTCCGCGGTGTACCGCTTGACCGCGCCCTCGCTCAGCCCGAGCGCCGACGCGGTCTCCCGCACGGAGAGGTCCTCGAGCTGGCGCAGGACGACGCAGGCGCGCTCGCGCGGGGACAGGGTCTGCAGTGCGCGCTGGACGTCGGCACCGAGTCCGCGCTCCTCGACGACGACGGCCGCGACGGGTCGGGCCTCGAGCCGCTGCGTCGCGGCACGCTCACGGGTGCGGCGACGGGACTCGTCGATCGAGCGGCTCACGATGGCGCGCCGCACGTACAGCTCGGCCTGCGCGACCGAGTCGAACCGCGCCCGGCTGGAGAACGTCGACACCAGCGCGTCCTGGACGAGGTCCTGCGCGTCGTCGCGCGACGACGTCATGAGCAGCGCATGCCCCACCAGCCGGGGGTAGCGCTCCCGCACGAGCTGCTCGAGCAGCCCCTCCCATGCGACGTTCACTGCGCCCCTCTCGTCGGCGCGGACCGCCTACCGGACCGCGCACCAAAGAGAACGACACAGCGACGGATCCGGTTGGGGGGTCTTCGGCATGCGCGAGGTCCGACGTGAAGGCGTCAGCGCACGACGATCGCCTGCACCTCGGCGACCGGCATCGCGACCTCCTGCCAGGCCGACTCGAGCGCCGTCGGCAGGCCCGCGATCCCCAGCGGCCCACCGTCGAGCTCGAACCGCACGTCGTAGACCAGGCGCATCCGCGCGGTGTACGAGGGCAAGCCGTCAGGCCCGGCGGGCTGGCCGGCCGACGACCTGTCGTACAGGTGCGAGCACGCAGCCGACTCCGCCGTCGTCCACGGGCACGACACCACGCCCGAGCCGTCGCCCGGATCGAGCTCGAGCCGGTTCGGTGTGCCGATCGCGACCACGCCCAGCGCCTCGGTCCCGGTGATCTGCCCGGTCGTGCCGGTGCTCGCCCAGAACCACGTGTCGAGGCCCACGACGGCGCGCACCGGCGGGTTGAACTCGATCGAGAACGCCGGTGTGTGCAGCGCGCCGAACGCCTGCTCGGCCCGTTCCGCGAGGGAGGGGCCCGCCGGCTCGTACCAGGACCAGCCCGACAGCGTGCCGCCGGGGTCGGGCGTGCAGGAGCGGTACGTGTAGATCGCCTCCGGGGACGGGCGTGTCTCCTGCGGCCAGCTCGACTCGGGGAGTGCGGACGGGATGTTCGCCCAGCAGTAGACGCCCTCGCTCAGGCAGAACTCGTACCCAGCGGGCGGGTTGCACGCCGACCCCCCACTGCCGCCGTCCGACCCGCCCGGATCGCCGGGCTCGGAGGTGTGGCAGTGCTCCCTGTCGTACGTCACCTTGCCTTGGCCCGTCGTCACCGCGATCGGTGTGCAGTGGTGCGCGAACGCTGGGGTGGCTGCGACGAACGGCACAGCCACGGCGACTGCCGCCACGGCCAGCAGCAGTCGTGCCACCAGGAGCCACGCCCTGGCCGGTCGGGAAGCTGGGTGGCTCAGCACACCAGGCCCGCGGGCAGGTCGGCGAAGTCGGTGACCAGCCACACGCCGTCGATGCGCTCGACCTGCACGGCACCCGGGACGATCAGGTCGCTGTCGGCGCTCGGCACGAAGCTGGCCGGGTGCCAGTTCGTGTTGTCGACGCACGCTGAGACGACGGCGGTGTCGCCGTCGACCACGACGCTCACGTCGGAGAACGTCGGCTCTCCCTGGTACTGCATGCCGTCCTGGACGGCGGACTCCGCGTCGTTGACCTCCTGCTCGACGATCACGCCGGTCGCCACGCCCTCGAAGCGAGATCGGTCGACGTTCCCGCTCATGAGGATGACGACCGCGTCCCAGTAACCCTCGTAGGCCCGGAGGATCAGCGCCTCGTCGTCCAGCGTCGGTGTCGGGGTGGGCGACGGCGCCGCGACAGCCTCGGTCGTCGGCGCAGCGGTGGGCTCGACGGCGTCCGGAGCGCACGCCGTCAGCACGAGCATGCCCACGACGGCGATGACGGTACGACCGGCGGTCCTGCTGGCGCGCATTCTCGGCTCCACTCCTCGGTGATCGGCGTTCTCTTCGGCACAGGGTAATGAACACGGCCCGCGAGCCCGGTCGTGACCGACGACGTCGGGTGGTGCCCGACGTCCTGACGCGTGAGGACCGGGTGCAAGGATGAGCCGGTGCAGGTGATCGCCGACCTCAAGGCCCTGTGGCCTCTGCGGGACTTCCGCAAGCTGTTCGCCGTCCGGCTCGTCAGCCAGACGGCCGACGGGATGTTCCAGGTCGGGCTGGCCACGCTGTTCTTCTTCTCGCCGGAGAACGCCAGCACCGCCGCGGGCGTCGCGACCGCCTTCGCCGTGCTCCTGCTCCCGTTCACGATCGTCGGCCCGTGGGCCGGGGTGCTCCTCGACCGGTGGCGGCGCCGGCAGGTGCTGTTCGTCGGCAACCTGGTGCGCGTCGGGATCACGGTCGTCATCGCGCTCCTCATGGCCACGGACGGGATCGGCCCGGCGGTGTACGTGCTCGCTCTGGTGAACCTGTCGATCAACCGGTTCCTGCTCTCGGCGCTCAGTGCGTCGTTGCCGCGCACGGTCGACGGTCCGCTGCTGCTCACCGCGAACTCCCTGACGCCGACCCTCGGGGCTGCGGCGGCGGGCGTCGGCGGGGCGATCGGCCTGGTGCTCAGCCTGGTGCTGCCCGCCGGGCGGGGCCGGGACGCGACGGCGCTGTTCCTCGCGGCGGCGGTCATGGCCACCGCGGCCGCCCTGGCCACCCGGCTGGGCAAGGACCGGCTGGGTCCCGACGAGCGCGCCGACGCCGCCCAGCTGCGCGCCGCCCTCGGCATCCTCGCGCGCGGCCTGGTGGCCGGGGCGCGGCACCTGATCGAGCGTCGGACCCCCGCCCGGGCGCTCGGCATCATGGCCGCGCACCGGTTCCTGTACGGCGTCACGTTCATCGCGAGCATCCTCATCGCCCGCAACCTGCTGTCGGACCCGACGGACGCCGACGAGGGCCTGCGGACGTTCGGGCTGGTGCTGGGGGCGTCCGCGCTCGGGTTCGTGCTCGCCGTCGTGCTCACCCCGGTGCTGTCTCCGCGCACCGGCCCGCACGTGTGGATCGTGCTGTGCCTCGGCCTCGCCGCCCTGAGCCAGCTCCTGCTCGTCGCCTCCGCCGCCCGCACGGCCGTCCTCGTCGCCGCCTGCTTCCTCGGCCTGGCGGCCCAGGGCGCCAAGATCGCCGTCGACACGATCGTGCAGCGCGACACCGACGACGCCTTCCGCGGCCGCGCGTTCGCGCTCTACGACGTCCTCTACAACGCCGCGTTCGTCGGCGCCGCCGCGCTCGGCGCGGTCACCCTGCCCGACACCGGCTACTCCCGCGGGCTGTTCCTCGCGCTCGCCGTCGCGTACGCCGGGTTCGCCGCGCTCTACGGCTCCGCGTCCCGACGGGTGCCCACCGCCCGGCCGACCGAGGTCGCCGCGTGAGCAGCGACGACAAGGTCGTCGGGCGGCAGGACGACCTGCCGCTGAACGCGGTCCTCGGCAGCGACCTGGCGCTCTCGATCTCCGACGCCCTCCGCGACGACGACCCCCTCGTCTGGGTCAACGGCGCGTTCGCCCGGCTCACGGGCTACCCGCCCGACGAGGTCCTCGGCCGCAACTGCCGGTTCCTGCAGGGTGCCGACACGGACCCGGTCGCGGTGGCGCGCATCCACACCGCGCTCGACCAGCAGCGGGCGGTGGCCACCGTCATCCGCAACTACCGGCGTGACGGCACCCCGTTCTGGAACCAGGTGGTGATCAGCCCGGTCGTCGACGAGGCCGGCCGGGTGACCCACCACATCGGGATCCAGGTCGACGTCACCGACCGGGTGGACTCCGACCGCGCACGCGACCTCGAGATCGACGTGCCGCACGAGGCGACCGCCCGGCTGGACCTGCTGGCCCGGATCAGCGACGAGCTCGCCCAGCACCTGGAGTACGACGACGCCGTGGACGCCCTCGGCGACGTCGCCGTCCCCGCGCTGGCCACCTGGGGGTTCGTCGCCGTCACCGACGACCGTGGTCGGTTCGACCGTATCCACCTGGTCGCGGGCGACCCGGGCGACCGGGAGACGGCACGCGAGCTCGCGAACCAGGACGTCAGCTGGCTGTCCCGGGCGCCCAAGATCACCGAGGCACTCACGAGCGGACCCGACTTCGTCCCGACGCCCTACGCGGTCGACGTCGCCGGGCTGCCGGGCCGGACCACCCCCGTGCAGCTGGACCTGCTGCACCGCCTCGGACTGGGCAGCGCGATGGTGGTCCCGCTGCGAGCGCGCGACCGCGTCCTCGGCGTGCTGACCCTCGTGGCCGTCGACGGGTTCACGGCCGACGCGGTGGTCACGGCCGCGCACCTGGGTCGCCGGGCCGGGCTGGCGCTCGACAACGTCCGCCTCTTCCTCGCGGAACGGACCGCCGCCCTGACCCTGCAGCGCAGCCTGCTCCCGGAGATCCCGCAGCTTCCCGGCCTCGACATCGCCGCCGCGTACATCCCGTCCGGCCGCAGCGCCGAGGTCGGCGGCGACTGGTTCGACGTGCTCCCACTTCCCGACGGCGCCATCGGCCTCGCGGTCGGGGACGTCGTCGGGCACGACCTGCGCGCCGCCGCCGCGATGGGTCAGCTCCGGTCGCTGCTGCGGTCGTACGCGTGGGAGGGCTCGTCGCCGGGCCAGGTGCTGGGCCGCGCCGACGAGCTGGTCCGCGGCCTCGACATCGCCGACATCGCCACCTGCGCGTACCTGCGCTGGCGGTCGACGGACGACGGCGCCCACGTCACCTACGCACGCGCCGGCCACCCGCCTCCGCTGCTCCGTCTGGCCGGCGGCGAGGTCCGTCCGCTGGACGGCGGGCTGTCGACACCCATCGGGCTCGACGGCCCTGCCCGCGACGAGGCCACGATCGAGGTCCCCGTCGGCGCGACGCTCGTCCTCTACACCGACGGCCTCGTCGAGCGCCGCGACCGCGGCCTGCGCGACGGCATCGCCGCGCTCACCGCCGAGCTCAGCGCCGTTCCCGACGACTCCGACGCGGCGACCGTCCGGGACCGGCTGGTCGCCACGTTCATCGGCACGCACCAGGAGGACGACGTGTGCCTGCTCGTGGTCAGGCGCGCGCTGCCCACCACGTGAGCAGCTCGTCGCGTGCGACGTCCGGGCCCAGCGGCCCCCGCTCCATCCGCAGCTCGAGCAGGTGCTTGTAGGCCTCGCCCACCTCACGCCCCGGCGCCAGCCCGAGGATATCCATGATCTGGGTGCCGTCCAGGTCGGGGCGGATCGAGCTGAGCTCCTCCTGCTCCCGCAGGCGGGCGATCCGCTCCTCGAGGTCGTCGTACGCCGCCGACAGCCGTGCGGCCTTGCGCAGGTTCCGCGTGGTGCAGTCGGACCGCGTCAGCCGGTGCAGCCGCTCCAGCAGCGGACCGGCGTCCGTGACGTAACGACGCACCGCGGAGTCCGTCCAGCCACCCTCGCCGTACCCGTGGAACCGCAGGTGCAGCTCCGTCAGCCGCGCCACCGCCTGCACCGTGGCCTTGTCGAACCGCAGCTCCTTGAGTCGCTTGGCGACGAGCTTCGCGCCGACCATCTCGTGGTGGTGGAAGCTGACGCCGCCGCCCGCCTCGTTGCGCTTGGTCTTCGGCTTGCCGATGTCGTGGAGCAGTGCCGCGAGCCGGAGCACGAGGTCGGGACCGGGCACCGCACCGTCCGGCCCGGTCTCCAGCGCGATCGCCTTGTCGAGGACCGTCAGCGAGTGCTCGTAGACGTCCTTGTGCCGGTGGTGCTCGTCGATCTCCAGCCGCAGCGCCGGCAGCTCGGGCAGCACGTGCGCCGCCAGCCCCGTGTCGACCAGCACCTCCAGACCCGCCCGCGGCTGTGCCGAGACCAGCAGCTTGCTCAGCTCGTCGCGCACCCGCTCGGCCGAGACGATCGCGATCCGGTCCGCCATGTCCACGATCGCGGCGTGCGCGGCGGGCTCGACCGCGAAGCCCAGCTGGGCCGCGAACCTGGCGGCCCGCATCATCCGCAGCGGGTCGTCGTCGAACGACTGCCGCGGGTCCACCGGGGTCCGCAGCACCCCCGCCGCCAGGTCGGTCAGGCCGTCGAACGGGTCGACGAACGTCAGGTCCGGCACCCGGACCGCCATCGAGTTGACCGTGAAGTCGCGCCGGGACAGGTCGCCCTCCAGCGAGTCACCGAACGCGACCTGCGGCTTGCGCGACGTCGGGTCGTACTCGTCCGACCGGTACGTGGTCACCTCGACGACGACGTCGTCGGCCAGCGACGAGCGCCGGCCCGCGAACCGGCGGGCGCCGATGGTGCCGAACTCCTTGCCGATGTCCCAGTGGGCGTCCCCCCAGCGCGCCAGGATCGCCTGCGTCTCGTCCGGGGTCGCCGACGTCGCGAAGTCGAGGTCCGCCGACGCCCGGCCCAGGAACGCGTCCCGCACCGGACCACCCACCAGCGCCAGCTCGTGCCCGGCGTCCCGGAACAGCCCGCCCAGCTCCAGGGCATCGGCGGGCAGCCCCGCCAGCACGCCCAGCGCACGCTTCTGCAACGCCACCAGGGCGGCGCTCAGGTCAGGGGAGTCGGGGCTCACGGACGGATCGAGGGACGGCACTCGTCCAACCCTGCCAGATCCGGAGCGGGTGATCGGAGTGCAGCGGAGGGTGGGGGCGCGCCAGCGCACCCGCCCGCAGCGAAACGCAGACCACCCGCGACCAGAGAACCCCGAGCGGGTGGTCGGAGTGCCCCAGGGCGGGACGACCGCGAGAGACACGCCCGCGCAGACGGGGGACCCGCCGCGTGGCGACGCGTGCGGGCCGGCCGAGCGTCGCCAAGTCGTTACAGTGTCGATATGTCGAGCCCGGCGCGTCCACCCGTCCCCGGGGGCGTCCCAGCGCCACCGGGCGGTCATCCGCTGCGCATCGACCCCCGGCACAGCCTCACCCGGGTCCCCTCGGCACCGCTCCCGGTGGTCGACGAGACCTCTGCGGGCGGCATAGTCGTCAGTCGGCGCGAGGGCGTCGACCACGCCGCCGTCATCGCGCGCCGCAACCGCGCGGGCCGCCTCGAGTGGTGCCTGCCGAAGGGTCACCTCGAGGGCGACGAGACGCCCGAGGAGGCGGCCGTCCGCGAGATCGCGGAGGAGACCGGGATCACCGGCGAGGTCCTGCGCCGCCTCGGCGTCATCGACTACTGGTTCAGCGGCGACGACCGCCGCGTGCACAAGGTCGTCCACCACTTCCTGCTGGGCGCGACCGGCGGGTACCTCACCGTCGAGGGCGACCCGGACGGCGAGGCGGAGGACGCCGCGTGGATCCCCGTGGCCCAGCTGAACGGGGTGCTCGCGTACCCGAACGAACGGCGTCTCGCCGAGGCAGCACTCGTCGTGCTCGTCGGCGAGGAATGAGCGCCCGCTCGCGACGACGCCGGGTCCTCAGCGCGGCCCTGGCACTCGTCGGCGCCGTCGCGCTCGTCGTCCCCGTCAGCGGAGCCGCGATCACGCCGTCCCCGAGCCCGGACCCGGACCTGCCGGTCTCCGTCGAGGTCATCGAGGTCACTCCGACCGTCCTGCGGCCCGGCGAGGACCTGCACGTCCGCGCCGTCCTGCACAACGACAGCGACGAGGCGATCGAGAGGCCCAGCGCGGCCGTGCGGATCAGCCGGTTCCGCATCAGCGAGCGTGCCGACCTGGACGCGTGGACCACCGCGGGGACCACGGGGCTCGGCCGCACGAGGCAGGACGCGACGGCGCCGATCGCCGGACCGCTGCTGCCCGGGGGGAGCGTCGAGGTCCAGCTCGTCGTCCTCGCGGCCGACGTCGACCTGCTCGACGGCGCAGACACGTGGGGCCCTCGCGGGCTCGTGGTGGAGGCGCTCGACGGTTCGCGGCGCGTCGGCATCGAGCGCACGTTCGTCCTGTGGCTCCCGTCCGACGACGTCCCGCGCACCTCGGTCTCCGTGCTGGTGCCGGTGGTCGGCCCACCGTCGGCGCCCGCACCGGGCGGCACGGAGCCTGGCGCGGCGACCGTCGCCGGGATCGAGGAGCTGGTCCGGCCGGGCGGGCGCCTGCGGGACCTCTCCGCGGCGGTCGCCGTCGCGCCGCAGATCGGGGTCGCGGTCGACCCGGCACTGATCGCGTCCGCGTCGGCGGGCACGCCGGCGACGCAGGACTGGGCGTCCAAGCTCACGGACCAGCTCCGCGGGCACGACGTCGTCGCGCTGCCGTGGTCGGACCCGGACATCGCGGCCGCTGCGCACGCCGACCACGCGGACCTCGTCCAGGTGGCCATGGAGCGGACTGCGCAGGTCGGCATCCCGGACGTGTCGGCACCGGTGGGCGTGCTGTGGGCGCCGGGTGCAGGCCTGCCGGACCAGCGGACCGCCGCCGTGACCTCCCAGGTCGCCGCGGGCGCGCTCGTGCTGCCGCCGACCACGGACGAGGACACCGACGACACCCCGGGCGCCGTCCGGCAGGTGCAGACCGCTGACGGCCCGGTGACCGCGTTCGCGCCGGACGCCGTGCTCACGGGCCTGTTCACGGACCCGCAGGACGTCGAGTCGGGTGCGACGACCGCCACCGCCGTCCAGCGGTCCCTCGCCGAGCTCGCCGTCGTCACGCGGGAGACCGAGTCCGACCAGCCGCACCTGCTCATCGCTCCGGGGCGCGGCTGGGATCCCGACGTCACGACCGTCGCGGCGCTCACCACCGCGTTCGCCGAGGCCCCCTGGGTCCGCCTGGCACCGGTGTCCACGCTCCTGGACGCCGACGAGCCCACCACCCGCGAGACCTTGCCCGCGAGCGCCACGGACCCCGCGGAGCTGGCGCCGTCCAGCGTGCGCGCACTGGCCGACGCCCGGGCCCGGGCGGTCGCGTTCGCCGGGGTGACCAGCGAGCCGGCCGTCCTGCTCGACGGGGTCGACGAGGAGGTCCTCGCGCCGCTGTCCGTGGCGTGGCGCATCGCTCCCGAGGGGCGCGACGCCCTGGTGTCGTCGGTGGTCGCGGACGTCGACGCGCGCACGACCGGTCTGAGCATCGCCCCGGTCAGCGACCTGCTGGTGACCGCGGCGAACAGCCCGCTGTCGGTCGTCGTGCGCAACGGGCTCACGGTCCCCGCGACCGTCCTGCTCGACGTGACCCCGCGCAAGGCGTGCCTGGAGGTCGAGGAGATCGAGCCGGTGGTCGTCGAGGCGCAGAGCGAGACCAGCGTCCGCGTCCCGCTGCACGCCMGCGCCAACTGCTCGGTCGTCGTCACCGCGCAGCTCACCGCGACGGACGGCCTGCCCGTGTCCMCCGCCGTGCGGTTCACGGCCCAGGTCGCCCCGACGATCGAGAGCATCGGCACGATCGTCGTGGGCGTCCTCCTGGCGCTCGGCCTGATCCTGGGTATCGTCCGCACCGTGCGTCGCGGGCAGAGCGCCCGCCGTGGCGCCCGCACCGAGGCCGAGGCAGGGACGTCGACCTCGCTGCCCGTCCTCGGCGGCACCGCCCCCGAGGACGACACCGCCGAGCAGGAGACCAGATGACCGACGACGGAGCGCGTCGCGGCGCTGCCCTGATGGCCTCGGGTACCGCCGTGTCACGCGTGCTGGGGCTGCTGCGCGCCATGGTCATGGTCAGCKCGATCGGCGCGACCGGCCAGGCGGCGGACGCCTTCGCGGTGGCCAACAACCTGCCGAACGTGCTCTACATGCTCCTCGCCGGCGGGGTGCTGAACGCGATCCTCGTCCCCCAGGTGGTGCGCGCCTACAAGCGCAAGGCCGGCCAGGAGTACGTCGACCGGCTCCTCACGTTCGGATTCGCGACGCTGGCCGGCGCGACCGTGGTCCTCACGCTCCTCGCCCCGGTCCTCGTCACCCTGTACACGAAGTTCGGTGACCCGACCCAGCAAGCGCTCGCCACGACGTTCGCCTACTGGTGCATCCCGCAGCTGTTCTTCTACGGCGCGTACGCGTTGCTGGGCCAGGTCCTCAACGCGCGCGGGTCGTTCGGCCCGTACATGTGGGCGCCCGTGGTCAACAACGTCGTCGCGATCGTCGGCTTCGGTGTCTTCATCGTCGTGTTCGGCACGTGGGAGACCTCGGGGGTCGTCGACGCCGGTACGTGGACCACCGGCCAGGTCGTCCTGCTGGCCGGCTCCGCGACGCTCGGGGTGGTCGCGCAGGCCCTCGTCCTCCTGCCGGCCCTGCGCCGGGCGGGCGTCCACTACCGCCCGCGCTGGGGGCTGCGCGGATCGGGCCTGGGGACGGCCGGGGGCGTCGCGACGTGGACGCTCGCTGCGCTGGCGATCGGCCAGCTCGGCTTCCTCGTCGTGACCCGGGTGGCGTCGGCCGCGCCGGATGCCGCGGTCGCCGAGGGGGTGGCGCGAGCCTCCGTGGCGGGCCCCGGCGCGTACTCCGTCGCGTTCCTCATCTTCATGCTGCCGCACTCGCTGGTGACGGTGTCCCTGGCGACCGCCCTGTTCACGCGGCTCTCCGGCCAGGCGCACGACGGCGACGTCGCGGGTGTGCGGGCCACCCTCTCGTCGGGGCTGCGCGTCGTCGGGGTCTTCACGGTCTTCGCGACGGCCGCCATCGTCGTGCTCGTCCTCCCGCTGACCCGGGTCATCCTCGCCACCTCGTCCGAGGGCTCGGCCGACGCGGTGGCCACCGTGGTGCTCACGATGATCCTCGGGCTGCCCGCGTTCGGGGCGTGGTCGATGTTCCAGCGCGTGTACTACGCGTACGAGGACGCGCGCTCGATGGTGCCGATCCAGGTCGCGATGGCCGCCGTCGTCGTCCTCGGGGCCTGGGCGTCCGAGATGCTCCTGCGACCGACCCTGTGGGTCGCCGGTGCCGGTGCCGCCATGACCGTCTCCTACGTCGTCGGCGCAGGGATCGCGCAGTGGCGGCTGCGTCGTCGGCTCGGGGGGATCGACGGCGCCCGCATCCTCCGGGTCATCGCGCGTGCGACCCTCGCTGCGGTGCTGTCCGGCGCTGTCGGCTTCGGCGTGCTGCAGCTGCTGCGGCTCTGGCTGTCCACAGGTCTMGTCGCGTCGATCATCCAGTGCGCCGTCGTCGGTACCCTGATGGGCCTCACGTACGCCGCCATCCTGCGACTGCTGCGCGTGCGGGAGCTGGACAATCTGCTCCTTCCGCTGCTCCGGCGCCTTCCCGGCGGACGGCGTTGATCGTGCACGTCTAGCATGCAGGTGTTCTGGTCCGGGTTCTCGACATGGAGGTGCTGGTGAGCGAGGTCGTCGGACGGGGCACGGTGCTCGCGGGCCGCTACCGCGTGCTGTCCCCGGTGGTGTCCGACCTCGCGGGCGCCAGCGCCTGGCAGGCGACCGACCAGATCCTCGACCGCCCTGTCCGGGTACGCATCCTCGAGCACGGTGCCGTCGCACCCGCGCTCGACGCCGCCCGCCGCGCCGCCCTCGTCACCGACGCCCGCCTGGTGCGCGTGCTCGACGTCGGGACGCACGAGGGCTACGGCTACGTCGTCTCCGAGCAGCTGGTCGGGCAGTCCCTCGCGCGTCTCGTCGCGCAGGCTCCGCTGACCGCGGACCAGGCCCGGGCCGTCGTGGGCGAGGCCGCGTCCGCGCTGGAGATCGCCCGGCGCCGCGGCGTGCACCACCTGGCTCTGCGCCCGTCCGTCCTGCACGTGAGCCCGGACGGCCGCGTGCTCGTCGGGGGGCTGGCGCTCGACGCCGCCCTGCTCGGTGACGCCGGCGGTGACGCCCGCTCGACCACGCGCGCCGACGCCGTCGGCCTGGTCCGGCTCCTGTACGCCGCCCTGACCGGGCTGTGGCCGGCGGACCCGCGCGCGCCGCAGACCCCGGGCGGGGAGACGCTGCCACCCGCGCCGATCGTCAACGGCGCCCCCGTCGCACCTGCCGACCTGGTCCCCGGCGTGCCCAACGACCTGGACACGCTCTGCGTCGTGACGCTCGGACCCAACGACGACGGTCCGCACAGCCCCGGTGAGCTCGTCCGCGAGCTGGAGCCGTGGGGGGAGATCCGGGCGTCCGTGGCCGAGACGGCCACCCTCGGAGGACCCATGACCGCGCAGTTCCCCCCGACGGGTGCCGCGGCGCCCGGTGGCGGGATCCCCGTCCCTGCCGAGCACGACGACCAGGACACCGCGCCGGTGACCGTGCAGCGCCAGTCCGTCCGGACCGCGTTCGCGCAGCAGGACCCCCCGGGGGCCAACCGGCCCGGCACACCCCCTCCGGCGACGCCGAGACGCGCCACGGGACTGGGGGCGGTCCCGTCCGACACCGAGACTCCCCCCACCGGTCAGCCGGTCATCACGCCTCCGGTCTTCGCGCAGGCGGCAGCACCTCCGCCGCCCGTGGTCCCGGCGGTCGTCCGGCGGCCCGTCTCGCAGGCGGCCACACCCGCTCCGCCTCCCGAGGCGCCCATGGAGGCGTTCGGTTTCAGCGACGTCCTCGGGGCGGAGACCGAGCCGACCAGCACCCGTCGGTTCGACCCGACCGCGCTCATCCTGATCCTCGTCGTGATCGCCGTGATCGTCGGAGTCGTCCTCGCCTTCAAGGCCCTGTTCGCGTCGCTCGACCCGGGTGGGTCGTCGGCGGACCCGGAACCGTCCTCGAGCGCGTCGGCCCCCGCCGTCGCCGCCGAGCCGTCGCAGGAGCCGTCCGCACCCGAGGAGTCGGCCGCTCCCGCCGGATCCCCGCCGGTGATCGCCTCCGCCACGTCGATCGACCCGTCCGACGCCGACGGTGAGCACGAGGAGGACGTCGCCAAGGCCTTCGACGGCGACCCGTCGACGTTCTGGTACACCCAGACGTACAAGCGGGACGACTTCGCCGGGTTCAAGGACGCCGTCGGCTACGTCATCAACCTGACGCAGAAGACCACAGTCACCACGGTCACCCTGCGGTCCAACATGTCGGGCGGGAACGTCGAGATCAGGGCCACCGACGGATCGAACCCGACCGGCGGCCCCGTGCTCGCGTCGGGACCGTTCGGGCCGGAGGCGGTCTTCACGCTCGACCCGGCCACGGAGACCCAGACGCTCGTCCTGTGGATCACCCAGCTTCCGGCTGCCCCGGACGGTGGCTTCCGGGTGGAGGTCACGGAGATCGCCCTGTCCTGACGCGAGGACAGGAACAGATCCCGCCTAGGATCGGTTGATCCCGTCAGCCCCCGCCGGACCGTCTCCGGCACCTCCACCACGCAAGGACCTCACGTGACCGACCAGTCCAGCACCGTCCGCGATCTCGTCATCGTCGGATCGGGCCCTGCCGGCTACACCGCCGCGATCTACGCGGCCCGTGCCGGCCTGGCTCCCCTGGTGATCGCAGGGTCCGTGACGGCCGGCGGCGCCCTGATGAACACCACCGAGGTGGAGAACTTCCCCGGTTTCCCCGACGGGATCCAGGGTCCGGAGCTGATGGAGGGCCTGCAGAAGCAGGCCGAGAAGTTCGGTGCCGAGGTGCTGTGGGACGACGCGTCCTCGTTGGACCTCGACGGTGACATCAAGACCATCCAGACGCTCGGCGGCGAGACGTTCCAGGCGCGCGCCGTCATCCTGGCCACCGGGTCCGCGTACCGCGAGCTCGGCCTCGACGACGAGAAGCGCATGTCCGGCCGCGGCGTCTCGTGGTGCGCCACCTGCGACGGGTTCTTCTTCCGCGACCAGGAGATCATTGTCGTCGGCGGCGGTGACTCGGCCGTCGAGGAGGCCACGTTCCTGACCCGGTTCGGCAAGCGCGTCACCCTCGTGCACCGCCGTGACCACCTGCGCGCCTCCAAGATCATGGCCGACCGCGCCGCGAACGACCCGAAGATCGAGTTCGCCTGGAACAGCGAGGTCGTCGCCATCCACGGCGAGAACAAGGTCACCGGCGTGACGCTGCGGGACACGGTCACCGGCGAGACGCGCGAGCACCCCGCCACCGGCGTGTTCGTCGCCATCGGCCACGTGCCGCGCTCGGAGCTGGTCAAGGGCCAGATCGACCTCGACGAGAACGGCTACGTCCAGGTCGTCGGCCGCACCACCGCCACCAACCTGACCGGCGTCTTCGCGTGCGGCGACCTGGTCGACCACACCTACCGCCAGGCCATCACCGCTGCCGGCTCCGGCTGTGCAGCCGCCCTCGACGCCCAGAGCTTCCTGGCGTCGCTGGCCGACCTTGACCACGCTGTCCCGCCCACCGAGGGCCTGTTCTTCGAGGAGAGCTGATGAGCACCACCACCCCCGTCACCGACGAGACGTTCCAGGCCGAGGTCCTCGACTCCGAGATCCCCGTGATCGTCGACTTCTGGGCGCCGTGGTGCGGACCGTGCCGGATGGTGGCGCCCGTGCTCGAGGAGCTCGCCGCCCAGTACGAGGGCCGCGTGAAGATCGTCAAGCTCAACTCCGACGAGAACCCGAAGGTCACCGGCGACTACGGCGTCGTGTCGATCCCGACACTGAACTTCTACGCGGGCGGTGAGCTGGTGAAGTCCGTGATCGGCGCACGCCCGAAGTCGATGATCGCCGCGGACATCGAGACGGTGCTCGTCTCGGTCTGATCCCCGCTCCGAGAGCCCCCTGCCAGCGGCAGGGGGCTCTCGTGTCGGTGGGACGGTGCACCGGGCAGGCGATCTCCCGTGCGAAACTCGGGTGCATGACTCAGCATCCGGTTCCCGACGGCGAGACGTCGGGCCCCCCCACGTCCTCCGCCGCCGGCACCGGAACGCGCCTCGACCGGTGGCTCGGCTCCTACGCCGAACGCACCCACGGCATGCGCTCCTCGGAGATCCGCGCGCTGTTCGCCGTCGCCAACCGCCCCGAGGTCGTCTCGCTCGCCGGCGGCATGCCGTTCCTCGAAGGTCTGCCCCTCGACGTCCTCGGTGACCTGGCCCAGCGTGTCGTCGCCACCCGCGGCCTGCAGGCTCTGCAGTACGGCTCCGGCCAGGGGGACGAGACCCTGCGCGAGCAGATCCTCGACGTCATGGCGCTCGAAGGGATCGACGCGCACCCCGACGACGTCGTCGTCACCACCGGCTCCCAGCAGGCTCTGGACCTGGTGACCCGCATCTTCATCGACCCGGGCGACGTCGTCGTCGCGGAGGCCCCCTCGTACGTCGGCGCCCTCGGAGTGTTCCGCGCCTACCAGGCCGACGTCGTGCACGTCCCGATCGATGCCGACGGTCTGATCCCGGCCGCGCTCGAGTCGACCCTCGCCGCACTCGCCCGCGACGGACGACGGGTCAAGTTCCTCTACACCGTGCCCAACTTCCACAACCCCGCCGGTGTCTCGCTCTCCGTCGAACGCCGTCCGCAGGTCCTCGAGATCGCCCGCCGCTACGGCGTCCTGGTGCTGGAGGACAACCCCTACGGCCTGCTCGGCTTCTCCACCGAACCGGTCCCCGCCCTGCGGTCCCTCGACGACGAGGGCGTCCTCTACCTCGGGTCGTTCTCCAAGACCTTCGCGCCCGGCTACCGCGTCGGCTGGGTCGTCGCTCCGCACGCCGTCCGCGAGAAGCTCGTCCTGGCCAGCGAGTCCGCGATCCTCTGCCCGTCGAACGCCTCGCAGATCGCGATCTCCACCTACCTGTCCACCTGCGACTGGCGGGGTCAGATCAAGTCGTACCGCGAGCAGTACCGCGAGCGACGCGACGCCATGATCTCCGCACTGACCGAGCACCTTCCCGAGGCGTCGTGGAACGTTCCCGACGGCGGGTTCTACACCTGGGTCCGGCTTCCCGACGGACTCGACGCCAAGGACATGCTGCCCCGGGCCGTCACCGCTCGGGTCGCCTACGTGCCCGGTACCGCCTTCTACTTCGACGGGTCCGGCGCCGACCACATGCGGCTCTCGTTCTGCTACCCGACTCCCGAGCGCATCCGCGAGGGTGTCCGGCGGCTCGCCGGGGTCGTCGCCGGGGAGCGTGAGCTCGTCGAGCTGTTCGGCACCACCGGGTCCCGCGGTCACGAGGATGTCCAGCAGCCCGGTCCGGATGTCGCCTGACCTGCGCGTTCGCGGCAACCTCGAGGTCTGCCGGACCGACTCAGCGCCTCGTCCCCTCATCGGAGTCCACTCACCGTGAGCACCACTGCACCGTCGCCCCGCGTCGTCGTCCTCGCCGGGGGTCTCTCCCACGAGCGGGACGTCTCCCTCCGCTCAGGGCGTCGTGTCGCCGACGCCCTGAGGTCCGTCGGCGTCGACGTGTCGATCCACGACGTCGACGCCGACCTGGTGCCGGCGCTCGTCCAGCTGCAGCCGGACCWCGTGTGGCCGCTCCTGCACGGGACCTCTGGCGAGGACGGCTCCGTGCGGGACGTCGTCCAGCTGCTCGGACTGCGGCTCCTGGGCACCGGTCCGCGAGAGAGCCGGATCGCCTGGAGCAAGCCGATCGCGAAGACGGTCGCCGCCCGCGCCGGCTTCGCAACGCCCGACTTCGTGACCCTCCCGCAGTCGCTGTTCCGGGAGCTCGGCGCACGTCAGGTCCTCGACGCGATCGTCGGCACGCTCGGCCTCCCCGTCGTCGTGAAGCCTTCCCGCGGCGGGTCCGCGCTCGGTGTCACCCTCGTGACCAGCGCCGACGCCCTCCCGCAGGCGATGGTGGACTGCTTCGCGTACAGCGACACAGCGCTCGTGGAGCGCGCGGTCATCGGGACCGAGGTCGCCGTGAGCGTCGTCGACACCGGCGCCGGGCCGTTCGCGTTGCCCGCGGTCGAGATCGTCACCGAGGGTCCCTACGACTTCGACGCCCGCTACAACCCCGGGCGCACGGAGTACTTCACGCCCGCTCGGCTGTCCCCGCAGGTCGCGACGTCCGTCGCGGACCTCGCCGTCGCCGCCCACGACGCCTTCGGGCTCGAGTGCCTGTCCCGCACCGACCTGATCGTCGACGCCGACGGAACCCCCTGGTTCCTCGAGGTCAACGTCGCGCCAGGAATGACCGAGACGTCGCTCCTGCCACAGGCCGCCGAGGCCGCCGGGCTGTCGCTCGGGGACCTCTACCGATCGCTCGTCGAGGCATCACTGCGGCGCTGACCTACGCATTCGTCAATATTGTACGAATTGCCAGCTCCTCGTCGTACAGATCAGCCCTTCAGCAGGCCCGGGTCCTCCGGAGCGAGGCTCGCGAGGATACGGTTCAGGTCCTGCACCGAGGCGAACTCGACCGTGAGGCGTCCCCGCGACTTCCCGAGACTCACCTTGACGCGGGTCTCGAACCGGTCGGACAGCCGCGCTGCCAGGTGGTCCAGGGCCTCGTTCTTGACCCCTGCGCGCGGCGCAGCCCGCCGAGCGGTCGGCTCCGCGTCGCCACCGAGCGAGACGATCTCCTCGACCGCGCGGACCGACAGGCCCTCCGCGACGATCCGCTGGGCGAGCCGCTCGATGGCCGCACCGTCGCTGAGCCCCAGCAGCGCGCGAGCGTGCCCGGCGGACAGGACCCCTGCCGCCACCCGGCGCTGCACCAGCGGCGGGAGCTTCAGCAGGCGGAGCGTGTTCGAGATCTGAGGCCGCGACCTCTGGATGCGCGTCGCCAGCTGCTCGTGGGTGCAACCGAAGTCGTCGAGCAGCTGCTGGTAGGCGGCAGCCTCCTCAAGCGGGTTCAGCTCGGACCGGTGCAGGTTCTCCAGGAGCGCGTCGCGCAGCAGGTCGGAGTCGTCCGTGTCGCGGATGATCGCCGGGATGGTCGCCAGGCCGGCTGCCTGGGTAGCACGCCAGCGCCGCTCACCCATGATCAGCTCGTAGCCGTCACCCGCATCGCGCACGACGATCGGCTGGAGCACGCCGACCTCGCGGATCGAGCCGACCAGCTCCTCGAGCGCGTCCTCGTCGAACACGGTGCGCGGCTGCTTCGGGTTGGGACGGATCTCCCCCACGGGAAGCTCCGCGAACCGAGCACCAGGTACCGGAACCAGGCCGTCGACACCGGCGACCGTCTCCGAAGGCGTCGGTGCGGCAGGGGTCGGCTCGGGCGCCGTCGCGTCGGACGGCGTCCCGTTCGTGCCCGTGGCCGCCGTGGTCGTCTCGGTCGATGCCGCGGTCGACTCCGTCGCGACCGTCTCCGCCGTGGCCGGCGGTGCCTCCGTCACGGTCGCCGTGGCCACCGCTCCGGCGGAGGCGCCCGTCTCGTTGTTCTCCCGCTTCGGGTCACCGAAGAAGACGTCCGCGGGACGCTCGGCTCCGGTGGGTCGCTGCCCGTCCAGGCCTGTCGGGATGAGGGCCCCGAGGCCCCGGCCCAGACCGCGTCGCTTCTCGCTCACTGTTCCTCCTGAAGGGCGGGCGAAGCCGCCTGGTACTCGTGCTCTGCTTGGTGGGCGTCGCCATTCGTGGCCGGCCGGCCATCGACGAGATCGTCCGTGAACTCCATCGCTCCCCGCTCAGCCACCTCACGGGCGGCTTCGAGGTACGCGAGCGCGCCGGACGACCCGGCGTCGTAGGTCATCACGGTCTGGCCGTAGCTCGGCGCCTCCGAGATGCGGACCGAGCGAGGGACGGTCGTCCGGAGGGTCCGCTCCGGGAAGTGCGTGCGCACCTCGGTCGCCACCTGCTGCGCGAGGTTCGTCCGTGCGTCGTACATCGTGAGGAGAATCGTCGAGACGTGCAGGCGTGGGTTCAGGTGCGCCTGGATCAGCTGGATCGTCTTCAGCAGCTGGCTCAGGCCCTCCAGCGCGTAGTACTCGCACTGGATCGGGATGAGCACCTCACGCGCCACGACGAACGCGTTGACCGTCAGCAGCCCGAGGCTCGGCGGGCAGTCGACGAACACGTAGTCGATGCGCTCGTGCCCGTTCGACACCCGCCACTCCAGGTAGGCGTCGAGCGCGTTCCGTAGCCGGGTCTCTCGCGCGACCATCGACACCAGCTCGATCTCGGCGCCCGAGAGATCGATGGTCGCCGGGAGGCACCAGAGGTTCGGGACATCGGGACTCTCCTGCACCGCCTCAGCGAGCGGAGCCCCGTCGACCAGGACCTCGTAGATCGACGGCGTTCCGGCCCGGTGTTCGACGCCCAGCGCGGTCGATGCGTTGCCCTGCGGGTCGTTGTCGAGCACGAGGACGTTCAGTCCAGCCTGTGCCAGGGCTGCCGCGATGTTGACGGTCGTCGTCGTCTTGCCGACCCCGCCCTTCTGGTTCGCGACCGTGATGACGCGGGTCTGCGCAGGGCGCGGGAACCGACGCCCCTGGAGCTCGATCCGGCGACGGGCGTCCTGCTTCAGCTCCGCCATCAGCGGGGTGTCATCGGTCGCGACCGGCAGGCTGTCGACCAGCGCAGCACGTCGAGTCTCCTCGGGATCGAGGTCGTGTCGCGGTGTCATGGGCGCGATCGTGCCACGCTCACCGTCGACATCCGCGGCACCGCGGCCGTCGACCTGGGGCGCGCCCGATGTGACGTTGTCGTCAGTCGCCCCCGATGTCTCGTCACCACGCGACTGCTCCTCGATGTCACGTCCCTGACCCGCGTCGACACCCTGGTCATCCCATGAACCGGCGGCCACTGGTGCKGGGTCGAAGGCGTCGTCGGACGTGGGCGATGTTTCACGTGAAACTGCGGCGTCGGCGGGGGCGGCGGGCGCGCTCACCATCGGGATGTACGGCTCTCCCGCACTCACCGGCTTGCGCCCGGCCGTGCGCGGCTTGGCGCCCGAACCAGCAGGCTCCGCGGCGGAACGGGCGTCCGCGGCAGCGCCACCGTCTGACGTCAGAGCCAGGTCCGCGGCGTCGGGGCTCTGATCGACTCGCGCAGCCGTCTGGGCCCCGGTGGGCGCATCGGTCTGCGGTGCAGCCTCGGCGGCGACCGACGAGGAATCCAGTGCCGCGTCCAGCCCACGCCCATCGGTCGTGGGACCGGGCTGCGCCATCGCGGGCCGCAGAGGCGGCAGTTCGTGCGCTTGCGGTCCCCCGTCGGTCGCGGCCCCCGAAGGAGCCGCCGCTGACGGCGTCGCCGATGTCGGTACCGCTACAGGCTGAGCCATTTCCTCGGTTGCCGGCTGGGGTGACTGCCCTGCTCTGGACTGTGTCGGCTCGCCCGCACCGTGCGGTGCCGTCGCGCCAGGATGAGACTGCACCGATGCTGCCGTGTGAGGCGGTGTCGAGGACGAGGCACCTGAACGAGTCCACTCGGGCTGGTCGGCCGCCGGGCGTGGGCCGAACTGGTCGGCGGTCGGACGCGTGCCGGCCTGCTGAGCGGCCGCCAGCGATGCCGCGGCAGGTGGCGGTGGTGGCGCCGATGCGGGCGTCGGCTGCGGGGTCCACTCGTCGGGCGAGCTGGGCGCTGCTGCCCTGGCTTGGTCCGCTGCCAGGTCGGAGGCCTCGATGGCCGCCGCCTCTTCCTGTCGACGCTTCTTCCTACCGAACACCAGGCACTGCCTCCCGTACGACGCGGACCACCCTCGTCACCTCGACTCCCTCGATCGTGGGCGCATCCGTGACGGAAGCCACCCCAGCGCCRAGCTTGCGACCGATGTGCCTGGCCGCTTCGATCTCTTCTTCCGCCCTGCTCCCCTTGAGGGCGACGAGCGTGCCACCGCGCCCCAGGAGCGGGATCGCCCAGCGATACAGCTTGTCGAGGGATGCGACCGCTCGGACGGTGACGGCGTCTCCGACCAAGCTCCCGTGCTCGTCCTGCGCCCGCCCTCGTCGCACAACCACGTTCGTGAGCCCCAGGCTCTCTGCGACCTCGCTCAACCAGTCCGTGCGACGCTCCATCGGTTCAAGAAGGACGACCTGGGCCGAGGGCAGCATCGCGGCGATCACGATCCCAGGAAGTCCCGCCCCACTCCCCAGGTCGATGATGCGACCCTCCGTGGGAAGGAACGGCACCACCGCTGCTGAGTTCAGCAGGTGTCGCTCCCACAGGCGCGAGAACTCTCGCGGACCGACAAGGCCTCGAAGCTCGCCCTGATCGACGAGCAGGTCGTGGAACCCCAGGACCGCGGGCCACGCGGGACCGAAGAAGGGCGCGAGGCGAGCGTCACCATCGAGAGGGTCCGCTCGGTCGGTCGTGGCCGACTGAGCTTCCATCACCGTCCGGTCCCCCAAGTTTCACGTGAAACGAGCCGCGCATCTGTCCACACAGCGTCTCGGCGAGCCATGCCAGCGTCCGGCACTCGGCCCGCCGCGGGCCCTACCGTACCGTGCCGAGGTCCGCTGCTCCTTCCCTCCACAAGGCCTGTCGGGCGACACGTGACGTGATCTGTCGTGCACTCCACCGGGTGCCTCTGTTCCGGCGTGGTCATCGGCAGTGGACATGCTCGGCCTCGCTGGTCGTCGCACTCGCGAGAGCGCGACAGCGGGGGCACCTGATTCTCGCCCTCATGAGTGAACCCGCAGGTCACGCGCGCGGGCGTCAGGTGCGGCGGCGAACGACGAACGTTCTTGAAGGCTCCACGCACTGATCCGCGGGAGTGGATCGATCGGTGAGACGAAGGGCCGCAGTTGTCGGCCCGCGGCGTGCTTCGACTCCCATCTCGAGCTTGCGCAGACCACCGTCTCAGGGCTGGAACAGGCGCGAGCGGGAGGCTGAGCCAGCCGACCTCGCTGAGAGCGCCGTAGTCGTGGCTGAGAACCAACTCGCCCATCACCCCGTTACCAGCTCGATCGGCGCGGCAGCGTCGCTGGCCCGCAACTGAGTCGGAGTCGGAGACCGAGATGAAGACGGAGACGAGGACGGAGACAGGGCCGCCCCGGCCGCGGCGCCAGCTTCGCGCACGGAGACGACGCCAGCTTCGGCCACGGCGCCAGTTCGCCCACGGAGCCAGCTCGCCCACGGAGACGGCTGCCGCCACGGAGACGGAACGAGCCGCGCGCCCCCTATCGCCAGCTCGACCGACGCGGCAGCGTCGCTAGCCCGCCACGGCCACGGCCACGGCCACATAACCGGCTTCGCCATGGCGCCAACTTCGGCAAACGTTGACGGCTACCGCGACGGACACGGCTACCGCCACGGACACGGAACCGGCGCCCACCGTTGCGGCATCGAGTGCGCGTGTGTCGAGCACATCCACGCGGAGCTCTGCCCAACGACACACCTGCGCCCGCACCCGCACCCGGCGTTCAGCGACGGACCGTCCACGCCGCTCGAGCCAACGCAACGACGACGATGCTCAGCAACGCTGCCGTTCCGCGCCAGTACCAACCGCGCCTCCAACGCTGACTCTCGCAACAGCACCGACGGGGCAAGCAACGGCAACGGGCGTGACAGCAGCAAGTAGTCGTGCGCGACAGCAGCAACCAGCCGTTCGATAGGGCCAGCCGTGTGCGATGGCGCCAGTCGCGTGCGATGGCGCCGGTCGCGCGCGACGGCAGTGGACCGGGTGCGACAGCACGGGACGTGTGCGACACCCCGGACGTGTGCAAATGGCACGGACCGTGTGCGCAGCACAGGACGCGCGCTGCAGCACGGACCGTGTGCAACAGCACGGGACTGGCGCTGTCACACGGACCGTGTGCGACAGCACAGGACGCGCGCTGCAGCACGGACGTGCGCTGCAGCACCGGACGTGCGCTGCAGCACCGGACGTGCGGGGCTACACCGGACGTGGACGGCAACGCCGCCTGGACACGCCGCCACCCGCCCTGTGAGACGCGCTGTCCATGCGCATCCGGAGCCATCGCACCACCGCGCTGGCCGCACACCGGGCGCCCGTCTTCCTTCAGCATCCTGCGGGTCTCTCCGCCGAGCGCGTCAGCAGGGACGTACTGCGTCGCTGTCCATCCATGACCCAGAGAAGCGCCTCCTCAACGACGCAAGACTCCCGACTGGAGAAGGGTGCATCGACCGACTGGATCGTCGCATCAGGGCCCACTCCCCACGTCACCGCCGTGGGGAGTGCAGCCTTGGACCAAGGCGGCAATGTCAACCACACCGGATCACGGCGATTCCGCACGCCTCCCGCAGCATGTCGCCCCAGGTTCGCCTCCGTGCGTCTTGTGGTCTGACAGGCGCCCACACGCACCCCACCACCTCGTGCCCAGCGCTGTTTCACGTGAAACGAGACAAGCCCGCCCGACGTCGCACGGATGCCCACTTCCGTTCCGGCCACACCGATCGCCACGCACCCCCGCCAGCTCTAAGCTCGACGCCCACCGTCTCCGGCGCCGCACTGCTGTCGTCGGGGCGTCGTCCGCACCGCCGCCGGGCCTTGCCCCATGCGCACGGTGTGGACGTGTCTGTTCCACGTGAAACGTCCTCTGCTGAGGGCGCGATCGTGAGAAATCGCGCCCTGCCGATGGCGAGGCCGACATCGAACGCGCCGAGGTCCGGAGGTGTGTCGCTTCTGCGGTACGTCCCGAGCACGGGTGACTGCCAACCGCGCCGCCGATCACCTCCCAATTGGCTATCCCAGAGGCGTGCTCGTCGGTCGGAGCTCCGCTCCTGGACACGCCGGGTGGATCACTGCGTGGACCGAGCTTCTGTCGGACTCGACATCCTGCTCGCTGTCGGCACACCCCGTGTGACGACCGGGTGAGCTCCGCCGACTGCTCAAGCCTGGAGGATCGTCCGCACAGGCATCGAGGAAGCAGGGTTGGGCGCTTCTGTGTCGATCCACTCCTGGCGACCGCGGCCGAGTGTTCCACGTGAAACAGATGCTCGATCTGCCACAACCGACCATGCCTTGTGCACTACGTGCACGCTCGCGGACGCTAGGCGCCTCCCGGGCACGAGGAGTGACCGACGCGTCTGGCAGAACAATCTAGTGACTCCTACGTTAAGCAACGCTGCGTGCTTACGCGGGCGAGCCGGGGGTCCGCGCCGACGGAGCGTCGTCCGCGCACTCCCATCCTCGGAAGCGGACCGGCCGGCCCTCCGGCGTGCTTCCACTGGGAATCTGTCGACTCTCGACACGTGACCAGGGACCAGGTTCAGATAGAGAGACGACGAGACCTGTCCGGACGCAAGTGCCTGCTCGCCAGAGCCAGACGGGGGGACCGGTACACCCATTCGTGCCGCGAGGTTCGAGAGACTCCCGCAGAGCCTCCGATCCGAGATGTGTGCAGCGCCCCGCTCAGGCGATCAGGTAACCGCGAGCTTCGGTGGACCCACAGTCTTCGTTCGCCACGTAGTCCGGGCCTCGGACTGACGCCGTAAATGGACCCCACCCCTGCGACGCACGAAAGAGTCAGCATCGGAGTCGGCTACCTCAGCTGCGTCCTCGCGTGAGCCGCACTGGCAGCACCGACAGCCGACACCGATGAGCCGTGGGACCTGGGACTGGGACCAGAGACGCATGACAGCAACGAGGCAGCATGAGTCGGCTACCGTCGGCCCCTCAGGAGCGGACACGACTTGCCAGGTAACGGGCCTGCGCCAGAGAACACCTGTTTCACGTGAAACAAGGCTCGCGCCGTGAGTGTCGTCTCGTTGCCGGCGCAGGGGGCGCACTCGCTCAGGACAAGACACCCACCTCACGTCGCAGACCGCTCGGCTTGACACCCTCCGATGCTTCTCGATCGCTGTACGTGGTGCGTCACCATGACAGAGCACGTCCAGGGGCGGACCGGCAGTGCTCGCGGAAGCGCGTGGGGCACGTCCGTCGACCGTCCGTCGAGCGCAGCACCGCCGCTCCTCCCAGACAGGTCCGGTGTGGGCATGCCGCAAGCGGCACCTAGCTCGCCCATGTTCCACGTGAAACGCGCAGCCGACCGACGCTCACGTCGCCTCATGGCGACCGTGTGCAGGCCGTCAGCGCCGACGTGGCGTGATTCCGGCAGGCTGCGCCCCCCGGCAACTCACCGGTGAGCTCACGTAGCCCGTTCAACGCGGACCGTCCTTGTCCGCGACATCGATCCGCCCGGACAGAGGCACCAGCCATTCCCGGGGAGAAGCACTGCCTGGGCCCAGGACTGTCGCTCTTGAACGTGCAGACTCTCACTGTGCGCACGGACGCGTGCCCGACCTCGACTTCGACTCCACCTCATGTTTCACGTGGAACCGTGGCGCTCGATCCCTCCTGCACACCCCATCGCACGAGCCGAGAAGACATCGAGCGGGCCCGGACGGAAGACGTATCGGCCGGCTCTCGCGCGGGGCAAGCCGCCGGGGTGATGCGGTCATCGACATGCTCTCCTCGCGCAGGGCGAGTGGTCGGGCCATGTGGTCATCGGCCCGCTCCACTCGCGCGCGGGGGTGGGAGTTCGTGGCCATGCGGTCATCGACCTGCTCCACTCGCGCGCGGGGGTGGGAGTTCGTGGCCATGCGGTCATCGACGACCTTTTCCCACGGACAAGTGGCGGAACCCTCGCTCCTACCGCTCACTCGCACAAGAACATCGCTGCGCACTCGACCGAAGGAGCAGCACCCACCGGCACCCCGCGCGACGCGCGACCACCACAGTCGTCACACGTGCGATCGGGTGTCGACGTCGCCGAACATGTTTCACGTGGAACCCCACAAGAAACGAGGAAGGGGCGAGCCCTCAGGCCCGCCCCTCCAGCTCCCTACGGGAGAAACAGCATCACGCCGGTCGGATCACCACGTGCCGGTTCGGCTCCACGCCGTCGGAGTCACTCGACATCCCCGCCGCGGCGACGGTGTCATGGACCACCTTGCGCTCGAACGGGTTCATGGCGTCGAGCGCCACGGCCGAGCCGGACTCCTTGACGCGCGCGATGGCCTCCTCGGCGACAGTCACGAGCTCCGCGCGGCGTGCCGAACGGTAGCCGGCGACGTCGAGCATCAGCCGGCTGCGCTCGCCGGTCTTGGCCTGCACGGCAAGGCGTGTCAGCTCCTGGAGAGCATCGAGCACCTCGCCGTCGTGTCCGGCCAACCGCGAGAGCGACTTGTCGGCGGGGTCCTCGGACACGATCTCGACGGCTGCTCTGCCGTGGTCGATGTCGATGTCGATGTCGCCGTCGAGGTCGGCGATGTCCAGCAGCTCCTCGAGGTAGTCGGCGGCGATCTCGCCTTCCTCCTCGAGACGCTTGGTGCTGGTGGTCTCGACGGGGACAGCGTCGGGCTGGGTCGAAGTCATGGAGTTCTCTCTCCGATCATCGTCGCGCGGGTGCGCTACTTCTTTGGCTTGGTGGGTGCGCCTGGCGCCGGGGTGCTGGGTCCGTCGGGCTCGCCGTCTACGGACGCTTGGGGCTTGTCCTGGACGCCGTCGATCACGGGCCGCGGCTTGTTGCGGTCCTTACGCTTCGGCTGCTCGCGCTGGCCGCGCGGCTTCTCCTCGATGATCACCGTGGGCGCAGCGTCTTCCTCGATCGTGCCGTGCGCCTTGGCCTTCCTGGCCTTGCGCTCCTTCATGGCGATCTCGGCCTGCGAG
Source organism: Cellulomonas sp. P5_C5 (assembly GCF_054049655.1). Lineage (NCBI taxonomy): Bacteria > Bacillati > Actinomycetota > Actinomycetes > Micrococcales > Cellulomonadaceae > Cellulomonas > Cellulomonas sp. P5_C5. Next base: position 120,089 of record NZ_JBFULY010000002.1, read on the forward strand.
CCCGGGGCCGGCATCCGGCGGATCGTGTAGAACTGCTGGCCCATCGACCACAGGTTGGTGGTGGTCCAGTAGATGAGGACACCGATGGGGAAGTTGACGCCGGAGAAGGCGAAGATCAGCGGCAGCACGTAGAGCAGCACCTTCTGCTGCTGCGCCATCGGGCCCTGGAGGGCGGCGGGGGGCATGTTCTTCATCGTGAGCTGGCGCTGCGTGAGGAACGTCGTCGCGGACATCGCGATGATCAGGACCACCGTGACGACCCGGATGTGCCAGTTGTCACCGGCCTGCATGAACGTCCCCGACAGAGGGGCGCCGAAGATCGTGGCAGCCTCGGCCTGCGCAGCGAGCGCCGGCGTCATCGGMCCGATGGGGGGATAGGAACCGTCGGCGATGCYGGGCAGCTCGATGAGGACCCGGAACAGCGCGAAGAAGATGGGGGACTGCAGCAGGATCGGCAGGCACGACGCGAACGGGTTCGTGCCGTGCTCGCGGTAGAGCGCCATCGTCTCGCGGCTCATCGCCTCGCGGGACGCGGGGTCCGTCTTGCCCTTGTACTTCTTCTGGATTGCCTGCATCTCGGGTGCGAGCAGCTGCATGCCGCGCGACGCCTTGATCTGCCGGAAGAAGAGTGGGATCAGCAGGATCCGGATGACGATCACGAGTCCGACGATGGACAGCGACCAGGCGGCGCCACCCTCGGGGTCGAGCCCGATCGCGCTGAAGAGCGCGTGGAACTTCACCATGATCCAGGCGACTACGACCATGATCGGTTTGAGCAGACCGTCGAACCAGTCCATCGGGCAGAACTCCTCGGGGGGTCAGTGTGTGGACGGGGCCACGTCGTGATGGTGGTGAACGGATCGTGCTGGTGGAACGTCGTCCACGCCACCCAGGTTCCACGGGTTGCAGCGGAGCACCCGCCAGATGGCGAGCCCGGTCCCGCGGATCGCGCCGTGGCGCTGCACCGCGATCACGGCGTACTGCGAGCAGGACGGGTAGAACTTGCAGGTCGGAGGTGTCATCGGCGAGATGAACCGCTGGTAACCCGTGAGCAGGAGCAGCAGGAGCCGACCGGGAGCACGCACGATCCCGCGGGCAATACGCCGAAGAGTCATGGGATGACTAAGCCTCGGTCCGACGTCGAGCACGACGTGCTGCGGTCTCGAGCGCTGCATCGAGGTCGTCACCGAGCAGGTCGAACGAGCGGGTCGCCGCCGGCGGCAGGGCTCTGACGACGATCCCTGCGTCGGCCGGCATCGCCGCGAGCCGTGCACGGACGAGCTCGCGCAGCCGACGCTTGACCAGGTTGCGCGTCACCGCGGTCCCGACCGCCTTGGACACGACAAGACCGACCACCGGCCCGGAGGGCGAGTGATCGGTCCTGGTCGTCAGATGCACCACGAGGGTGTCCCGTCCACCGCGCGCGCCTCGGCGCACCGCCTGCTCGAAGTCGGCAGCGCGGCGCATGCGATGCGCGGCGGACAGCACCGACGGTGGCGTCAGGCCGAGAGCTCCGAGCGACCCTTGCGGCGACGAGCCGCCAGGATCGCGCGGCCGGCACGCGTGCGCATGCGCAGGCGGAAGCCGTGGGTCTTGGCCCGGCGCCGGTTGTTCGGCTGGAAGGTGCGCTTGCTCACGAGAGTCTCCAAGTACATCGAGTGGGTCTCGCAGGTGCCGCGCGACCATGTTCAGGCTGCCGAGTTCGAACTGCTCCCAGGACACGCATCGCGTGCGTGCGGCGTCAGGGCGCGCCAGCAGGGGCCATCGAGAAGGCTGCAATACCGTACTTCCCACCGTAGTGGCCGGTCAAATGCGCGCGACTCGCCGCAGCGATCCTCCCACAGGCGCGCCGACGTCACCCCGACGGGCACTCCCCGCACCCGCGTCGGGCCACTAGCATCGGTCATCGTCGTCAGGGGGGCGCGGCCTGTGGATCACGACGTCGTGGATGGCCGCCAGCCGCATGACCATGAAACTGTCCGGCAGCCCGTCCTCATCGTGTCTGAGCATCTATGACACCAACGAGACCAACTGCTCACAGGTGTGGACAACTGTGTGGACAACGCAGGTCGTGCGAGACTCGACCACCCACGCGATCGAACAGCTGAGGTAGCACGTGTCACAGGACGAAGAGCTTTCCCGGGTCTGGGGCCACGTGGTGTCGACCCTCGAGTCGAGTCCGGACATCACGCCGCGCCAGATCGCCTTCGTCCGGCTCGCCCGGCCGCTGGGACTCCTCGACGGAACCCTCCTGCTGGCGGTCGGCAACGACCTCACCAAGGACTACCTCGAGTCGCGAGTGCGCGGTGAGGTGACGGCCGCCCTGAGCACAGCCCTCGACCGGGAGGCCCGGTTCGCCATCACCGTCGACCCTGAGCTGGCTGAGGACGCGCCGCCGGCCCTCCGCGTCGTCGGCTCGGGTGCGGACCAGCGGCATGAGCCGTACAGCCAGTCGCGCGACGAGCGCGAGGCCGACGAGGCCGACGCGCGCCGGGAGGCCCGTCCCGACCTGTCGCTGGTGCCCGACGACGGCCAGGACGACCGCGACGACCAGGTGCGGGAGCGCCGCTACGGCGGCCGCAACGACGACCGCCCGCCGCCGGCGAACCGGCGGATGCCGGCCGAGCCCGCGCGACTGAACCCGAAGTACCTCTTCGAGACGTTCGTCATCGGCAGCTCGAACCGCTTCGCGCACGCCGCGGCGGTCGCGGTCGCGGAGGCCCCGGCCAAGGCGTACAACCCGCTGTTCATCTACGGCGACTCCGGGCTGGGCAAGACGCACCTGCTGCACGCGATCGGCCACTACGCGCAGAACCTGTACCCGAGCGTGCGGGTGCGGTACGTGAACTCCGAGGAGTTCACCAACGACTTCATCAACTCGATCAGCGAGGGCAAGGCCGGCGCGTTCCAGCGGCGCTACCGCGAGGTCGACGTGCTCCTCATCGACGACATCCAGTTCCTGCAGGGCAAGGAACAGACGATGGAGGAGTTCTTCCACACGTTCAACACGCTGCACAACGCGAACAAGCAGGTCGTGATCACGTCCGACCTGCCGCCTAAGCAGCTGAACGGCTTCGAGGACCGGATGCGGTCGCGCTTCGAGTGGGGCCTGATCACCGACGTCCAGCCGCCGGACCTCGAGACCCGCATCGCGATCCTGCGCAAGAAGGCCGGCAGCGAGCGGCTGCAGGCACCGCCGGACGTCCTGGAGTACATCGCGAGCAAGATCTCGACCAACATCCGCGAGCTCGAGGGTGCGCTGATCCGGGTCACGGCGTTCGCCAACCTGAACCGGCAGCAGGTCGACCTGTCGCTCGCGGAGATCGTCCTCAAGGACCTCATCACCGACGACCAGACGACGGAGATCACCGCGACGCAGGTGATCGGGCAGACGGCCGCGTACTTCGGGCTCAGCATCGACGACCTGTGCGGCTCCAGCCGCTCGCGCGTGCTCGTCACGGCCCGGCAGATCGCGATGTACCTGTGCCGTGAGCTGACCGATCTGTCGCTGCCCAAGATCGGGCAGGCCTTCGGCGGCCGGGACCACACCACGGTCATGCACGCGAACCGCAAGATCCGCGAGCTGATGGCGGAGCGCCGGTCGATCTACAACCAGGTCACCGAGCTCACGAACCGGATCAAGCAGCAGAACAGAGGCTGATTCAGCCCCTCCAGGGCCTGAGTTATCCACAGCTGTCCACAGGAACCTGGGGACACTTGTGACGCGGTTCACCCATTCGGCGCATCGGGCCGCTCGTCACGCGAAGACAACGCCCTGACCTGCGGGAACACCACCAAACGGACATCGCGGGAGCGAAGTGCGCGTTCACAAACGGGCATTGCACGCGAACAGGCATGAGACAACTCTCACCATCGAAACGATACGAGGGTCTTGACCCGAACCTTCACCCTCCGGATGAGACATGCATGGGACGAATCTCCACACCTGTGCACTCACCTGTGGACGACGGTGGATGACACGCCGTGCGGGTGTGGACGGCAGACCCTCGACCAGTGGACACAGCCGAGGGCCTCGAGGACCGTCCACGGCCGTCCACCGCACGTCCGGTTCGGCCCACACCTCACGTGCACAGCCAGATTGCCCCCTGACCTGCACGGACGCCGATAATCCACACAGTGCACAGGACCGATGACGACGATGACACTTCTCTAGGTGGGGGATCCACACACCGCCAGAGGACGTGAGGCGGCTCGCGACGCACGGCGAACGACACGGCTGTCGTTGTCATCCCCATGCCCGTACCGAGCGTCGGACCTCTCGCGTAGTGTTCGCCTGACGCCTGCCCGTCGGACCCGCACAAACCTGTGACGACGCGCCCGGTCAGGCCAGCTCGACGAGAGGTGAGGTATGAGGTTCCGGGTCGACCGTGACGTTCTCGCGGACGCCGTCACGTGGACGGCGCGCAGCCTGCCCACTCGGCCGCCGGTCCCTGTCCTGGCGGGTGTGCGCCTCGAGGCCGACACCACGGGCACGGTCCAGCTCTCGAGCTTCGACTACGAGGTCTCCGCGCGGTCGCAGATCCCGGCAGACGTGAGCGAGGCCGGCACGGTGCTCGTCTCGGGCCGCCTGCTCGCCGAGATCTCCCGTGCCCTGCCGGACAAGCCCGTCGACGTGGTCCTCGAGGGCACCAAGGTCGTCGTGACCTGCGGCGCCAGCCGTTTCACGCTCCTGACGATGCCGGTCGAGGACTACCCGAACCTCCCGGTCATGCCCCCGACCACGGGAACCGTCGACGGCGACGAGCTCACCCACGCGGTTGCCCAGGTGTCCGTCGCTGCCAGCCGGGACKACACGTTGCCCCTGCTCACGGGCGTGCGGGTCGAGATCGAGGGCGAGAAGGTCACTCTCCTGGCCACCGACCGCTACCGGCTCGCGCTGCGCGAGCTCACGTGGAAGCCGTCGTCCCCGGACATCTCGACGGTCGCCCTCGTGCGCGCCCGGACGCTGTCCGACGCAGCGAAGTCGCTCGGCAGCGCCGGTTCCGTCACGGTGGCCCTGTCCACCGGCTCGGGGGTCGACATGATCGGCTTCGAGGCTGCGGGCCGGCAGACCACCAGTCTGCTCGTCGACGGTGACTACCCGGCCGTCCGCCGGCTCTTCCCGGACGAGACCCCCATCCACGCCGTCGTCAGCACGCACGCGCTGGCGGACGCTGCAAAGCGCGTGAGCCTCGTCGCGGAGCGCAACACTCCGATCCGCCTGTCGTTCAGCGAGGGCCAGGTCGTCCTCGACGCCGGCCAGGGTGACGACGCCCAGGCGTCCGAGGCGCTCGAGGCGACCCTCGTCGGTGACGACATCTCGGTGGCGTTCAACCCGCAGTTCCTGCTGGACGGCCTCGGCGCCCTGAGCACCACGTTCGTCCGGCTGTCGTTCACGCACCCGAACAAGCCCGTGGAGTTCACCGGCCAGGAGTCGCTCGACGGCGAGGACAACCCCGAGTACCGCTACCTGCTGGTCCCCATCCGCTTCGCCAGCTGACCGGCGCACCGCCGCCACGTGCGGCACAGTGGGACGCGCGATCGCGGCTCCGAGAGAGGCACAGTCATGCACATCGGTCTGGTGGGTCTGGGCAAGATGGGTGCGAACATGCGCACCCGCATCCGCGCCGCGGGCATCGAGGTCACGGGGTACGACCGGAACCCGGACGTCACCGACGTCCCCTCGCTCGAGGCGCTGGTCGACGCGCTCCCCGCCGGTGAGCGCGTCGTGTGGGTGATGGTGCCGTCGGGACAGATCACGGACGCGGTCGTGACGGAGCTCGCCGGGCTCCTGACGCGCGGTGACATCCTGATCGACGGCGGAAACTCGTACTACCAGGACGACCAGAAGCACGCGGACGTCCTGGCCCAGACGGGCGTCGACTTCCTGGACGCCGGGGTGTCCGGCGGTGTCTGGGGCCTCGACAACGGGTACGGGCTGATGGTCGGCGGCGACGAGGCCGTCGTCGCGAAGGTCATGCCGGTGTTCGACGCGCTGCGTCCCGAGGGGCCGCGCGAGGAGGGTTTCGTGCACGCCGGCACGGTCGGCGCCGGCCACTTCGCCAAGATGGTCCACAACGGCATCGAGTACGGCCTCATGCAGTCCTACGCCGAGGGCTACGAGCTCCTGGCCGCAAAAGACCTGGTCACCGACGTGCACGGCACGATGCGCGCGTGGCAGCGGGGAACCGTCGTGCGGTCGTGGCTGCTGGAGCTGCTGGTCAAGGCGCTCGGGCAGGACCCGGGTCTGGGCGAGATCGACGACTGGGTCGAGGACTCCGGCGAGGGTCGGTGGACCGTCGACGAGGCGATCGACCTGGCGGTGCCCGCCCCGGTGATCTCGGCGGCGTTGTTCGCGCGGTTCCAGTCGCGCCAGGAGGAGTCCCCCGCGATGAAGGCCGTCGCCGCGCTGCGCCAGCAGTTCGGTGGGCACGCGGTCAAGCCGGCCGGCACCACGGGTCCGGTCACCGGTACCCCGCCGTCGCAGTCGCTGTAGCCGGGACAGATGTACGTCGCCCACCTCTCCCTGACGGACTTCCGCTCGTACGCGCAGGTCGAGCTCCCCCTGGAGCCCGGGATCACCGCGCTTGTCGGACCCAACGGCCAGGGCAAGACCAACCTGGTCGAGGCGATGGGCTACGTCGCGACGCTCGGCAGCCACCGGGTACCGACGGACGCGGCGCTCGTGCGCGCGGGGACCACCCGTGCGGTGGTCCGGGCCAAGGTCGTCCGGGAGCTGGAGCCGGGCCGGCCGCGCTCGACGCTGGTCGAGATCGAGGTGACCCCGGGCAAGGCGAACCGTGCCCGGGTGAACGGCGGCTCGCCGACGCGGGCGCGGGACGTCCTGGGCATCCTGCGCACGGTGCTCTTCGCGCCTGAGGACCTGTCGCTGGTCAAGGGGGACCCGGACGGCCGGCGACGCTTCCTCGACGACCTGCTGGTGCAGCTCACCCCGCGGGTCGCGGGGACGGTGGCGGACTACGACCGGGTGCTGCGGCAGCGGTCGGCGCTGCTGAAGTCGGCCGCCGTGGCGCGTCGGGGTGCCGGTGCGGACCTGCGGACGCTGGACGTCTGGGACGCCAAGCTCGCACAGACGGGGGCGCAGATCATCGTGGCCAGGCGAGCCCTGGTCAGAGGGTTGGCGCCACACGTCGAGAAGGCATATGCGCAGGTCAGCGCCGGGCAGGGCGACGCCATCGTCACCTACAAGGCGTCGTTGGACGCAGTCCTCGAGATCGAGGACGACACGGCGGGCGTCGAGCTGGTGGAGGCGCAGCTGCTCGAGGCGATGGGCCGGCTGCGCAGCAAGGAGATCGAGCGCGGGGTCAGCCTGGTCGGCCCGCACCGCGACGACCTGGTCCTCACGCTCGGCGGCCTGCCGGCCAAGGGGTATGCGAGCCACGGCGAGTCGTGGTCGTTCGCGCTGGCGCTCCGGCTCGCCTCGTACGAGCTGCTGACGCGTGGCGACGAGGGCGTCGGCGGCGACTGGGGGCCGGACGGTGAGCCGGTGCTGATCCTGGACGACGTGTTCGCGGAGCTCGACGCGCGTCGCCGTGACCGGCTGGCGGAGCTCGTCGCGCCCGCACGGCAGGTGCTCATCACGGCGGCCGTGGCCGACGACGTCCCGGCGCCGCTGGCCGGGGCACGGGTGGACGTCATGGGCGGTGAGGTGGCGCGTGTCCTCTGACGAGCTCTTCCCGCAGCCCAGGGCGGCGGACACCCCGTTGCGTGACCTGGTGGACCTGACTCCCCCGCGACAGGTGGCGCTCGGGGCGCTGGGCCGTGCGAAGGCGGCGGCCGCACAGCGCGGGTACCGGCCGGGCGACCCGGCGAGGCGCCGGCCGCTGGTCCCGGTCGCCGTGGGGACCGCCGGGCCGGGCGCACGCGACCCGCAGCTCGTCGGGTCGACGGTCAGCGGGCTGCTCGACCAGCTCGGTGGGCCGTCGGACCAGGTCGCGGGCGTGCTCAAGCACCGGTGGTCGGAGCTCGTCGGCCCGCAGGTCGCGGAGCACTGCGAGTACGTGTCGTTCGAGGGCGGGGCGCTCACCCTGCGGGCGCACTCGACGTCGTGGGCGACGCAGCTGAAGTTCCTGACGCCCGCGATGCTCGGGCGGTTCGCGGCGGACCTCGGCGACGGCATCGTCCTGGAGATCACCGTGCTGAACCCGGGCGGGCCCCGGTTCAAGACGGGTCCGAAGAGGGTCGCCGGGCGCGGTGAGCGCGACACGTTCCGCTGACCGAGGAATGCCTGGGGCGACGCCGCCGGGAAAAGAGGGTCCAGGCCCGTCCACCAGGTAGACTGTGAAGGTCATTCCTGGCGCGCCTGTGCCTGGAACTCCAGCGTCATGGAGTGATCCGATCCGGTGAAGTTCGGTCGGCGCCCTCCGTCGCGTGTGAGAGCTTGAGGAGCACCACCGCCCGTGGCCGAGCAGAGCACCCCCTCCACCAGCACGGCAAAGACCATGAAGGATGGCAACGGCGGGTACGACGCCAGCGCGATCACGGTGCTCGAAGGCCTCGAGGCGGTGCGCAAGCGCCCCGGCATGTACATCGGCTCCACCGGCGAGCGCGGCCTGCACCACCTGGTCTCCGAGGTCGTCGACAACTCCGTCGACGAGGCCCTGGCCGGCTACTGCGACCACGTCGAGGTCACGCTCCTCCCCGACGGCGGCGTGCGCGTGGTCGACAACGGCCGTGGCATCCCGGTCGCCATCCACCCGACCGAGGGCCGACCGACCGTCGAGGTCGTCATGACGATCCTGCACGCCGGCGGAAAGTTCGGCGGCGCGGGCTACGCGGTCTCCGGCGGTCTGCACGGCGTCGGCATCTCGGTGGTGAACGCGCTGTCCACGCGCGTGGAGACAGTGGTCAAGCGCGACGGCTTCGTCTGGCAGCAGGACTTCTCCGACGGCGGCAAGCCGCTGGGCGAGCTGCAGAAGGGCGAGCCCACCGACGAGACCGGCACGTCGCAGACGTTCTGGGCCGACCCGTCGATCTTCGAGACCACCGAGTACGACTTCGAGACGCTGCGCGCGCGGTTCCAGCAGTACGCGTTCMTCAACAAGGGCCTGCAGATCTCGCTCACCGACGAGCGCCCGGAGCACGTGGGTACCGGCGACGAGGTCGCGGGTGACGAGGACACGGCCCCGACGTCGCGGAACGTCACCTACAAGTACGACGACGGCCTGGTCGACTACGTGAAGCACCTGAACAGCGCCAAGAAGGTGGAGGTCGTCCACCCGGAGATCATCGACTTCGAGTCCGAGGACACCGAGCGCCGGATCGCCGTCGAGATCGCCATGCAGTGGACCAACGCGTACTCCGAGTCGGTGCACACGTACGCGAACACCATCTCCACCACCGAGGGTGGCACGCACGAAGAGGGCTTCCGCGCCGCGATGACGTCCCTGATCAACCGCTACGCGCGCGACAAGGGCATCCTCAAGGAGAAGGACGAGAACCTCACCGGCGACGACATCCGCGAGGGCCTGACCGCGGTCATCTCCATCAAGCTGGGCGAGCCGCAGTTCGAGGGTCAGACGAAGACGAAGCTGGGCAACACCGAGGCCAAGACGTTCGTGCAGCGCGTGGTCAACGAGCAGCTGGGCGACTGGCTGGACTCGCACCCGAACGAGGCGCGCGACGTCATCCGCAAGTCGATCCAGGCCGCGGCCGCCCGCATGGCGGCCCGCAAGGCGCGCGAGGCCACGCGCCGCAAGGGTCTGCTCGAGTCCGGCGGCATGCCGGGCAAGCTCCGCGACTGCCAGTCGAGCCGCGCGGAGGAGTGCGAGGTCTTCATCGTCGAGGGCGACTCGGCCGGCGGCTCCGCGGTCCGGGGGCGGAACCCGCGCACCCAGGCGATCCTCCCGATCCGCGGGAAGATCCTCAACGTCGAGCGGGCGCGGCTGGACCGCGCGCTGGGCAACCAGGAGGTCCAGGCGCTGATCACCGCGTTCGGCACGGGCATCGGCGAGGACTTCGACCTGTCCAAGCTGAGGTACCACAAGATCGTGATCATGGCCGACGCCGACGTCGACGGTCAGCACATCCGGACGTTGCTCCTGACCCTTCTCTTCAGGTACATGCCGAACCTGATCACCCACGGTCACGTGTACATCGCGCAGCCGCCGCTGTACCGGGTCAAGTGGGCGAACGCCGACCACGACTACGTCTACACGGACCGGGAGCGCGACGCCGTCGTCGCCGACGGACAGGCCAACGGCAAGCGGCTGCCGAAGGACAACTCGATCCAGCGCTACAAGGGCCTGGGCGAGATGGACTACCAGGAGCTGTGGGAGACGACGATGTCGCCCGAGCACCGCACGCTCCTGCAGGTCACCCTCGACGAGGCCGCGGCCGCCGACGAGATCTTCTCGATCCTCATGGGCGAGGACGTCGAGTCCCGCCGCTCGTTCATCCAGCGCAACGCGAAGGACGTGCGTTTCCTCGACATCTGATCGGGAGACGCACGGGCCGCAAGCAAGCAACTGACGTAAGGAAACACGTTGAGCGAGACCACCGGCAACGAGATCGAGCACGGCCGTATCGACCAGGTCGACCTGCAGCTGGAGATGCAGCGGTCGTACCTCGACTACGCCATGTCCGTGATCGTCGGACGAGCCCTGCCGGACGTCCGTGACGGTCTCAAGCCGGTGCACCGCCGCGTGCTGTACGCGATGTACGACGGTGGCTACCGCCCGGACCGCCAGTTCTCCAAGTGCTCGCGCGTCGTCGGCGACGTCATGGGCAAGTACCACCCGCACGGTGACACGGCGATCTACGACGCGCTGGTGCGCCTGGTGCAGGACTGGTCGCTGCGGTACCCGCTGGTGTCCGGCCAGGGCAACTTCGGCTCCCCGGGCGACGACCCGGCGGCCGCCCCGCGGTACACCGAGTGCAAGATGGCGCCGCTGTCCATGGAGATGGTCCGGGACATCGACAAGGACACCGTCGACTTCCAGGACAACTACGACGGCCGTACGCAGGAGCCGACGGTCCTGCCGTCGCGGTTCCCGAACCTGCTGGTCAACGGCTCGGCCGGCATCGCCGTCGGCATGGCGACCAACATCCCGCCGCACAACCTGCGTGAGGTGGCCGAGGGGGTCCAGTGGCACCTGGACCACCCGGAGGCGTCGCGCGAGGAGCTGCTCGCCGCGCTCCTGCTGCGCATCAAGGGCCCGGACTTCCCGACGGGCGCCACGATCCTGGGCCACAAGGGCATCGAGGAGGCGTACCGCACCGGCCGTGGCTCGATCACGATGCGCGCGATCGTCGAGGTCGAGGAGATCCAGGGCCGCATCTGCCTGGTCGTCACCGAGCTGCCGTACCAGGTGAACCCGGACACCCTGGCGAAGAAGATCGCGGACCTGGTCCGCGAGAACAAGGTCACGGGCATCGCGGACATCCGCGACGAGACGTCCGGCCGCGCCGGCCAGCGCCTGGTCATCGTGCTCAAGCGCGACGCCGTCGCGAAGGTCGTGCTGAACAACCTCTACAAGCACACGCAGCTGCAGGACACGTTCGGCGCGAACATGCTCGCGCTGGTCGACGACGTCCCCCGCACGCTGAGCATCGACGCGTTCGTGCGCCACTGGGTCACCCACCAGCTCGAGGTCGTCGTCCGCCGCACCGCGTTCAAGCTGCGCGAGGCCGAGGCGGACATCCACATCTACCGCGGCTACCTCAAGGCGCTCGACGCGCTCGACGAGGTCATCGCGCTCATCCGTCGCTCCCCCGACGCGGACGAGGCGCGCGCCGGCCTGATGGCCATGCTCGACATCGACGAGCTCCAGGCGAACGCGATCCTCAACCTGCAGCTGCGCCGGCTGGCAGCGCTGCAGCGCCAGGAGATCCTCGAGCGCTACGCCAAGCTCGAGGCGGAGATCCTCGAGTACCGGGCGATCCTGGCGTCGGAGCAGCGCCAGCGCGACATCGTGTCCGAGGAGCTGGGCGAGATCGTCGCGAAGTACGGCGACGAGCGGCGCACGACGATCCTGCCGTTCGACGGCGAGGTCAGCGTGGAGGACCTCATCGCCGAGGAGGAGATGGTCGTCACGATCACCCGTGGCGGCTACGCCAAGCGGACCCGGTCGGACAACTACCGGGCCCAGCGACGCGGCGGCAAGGGCGTGCGCGGCGCGCAGCTGCGCGAGGACGACCTGGTCGACCACTTCTTCGTCACGACGACGCACCACTGGCTGCTGTTCTTCACCAACCTCGGTCGCGTCTACCGCGCCAAGGCGTACGAGCTGCCCGAGGGCGGGCGCGACGCCAAGGGCCAGCACGTGGCCAACCTGCTGGCGTTCCAGCCGGGCGAGAAGATCGCCCAGGTGCTCGACATCCGCGACTACACCAAGGCCGAGTACCTGGTGCTGGCCACGCAGCGCGGTCTGGTGAAGAAGACGCGCCTGTCCGACTACGACTCCAACCGGTCCGGYGGCGTCATCGCGATCAACCTGCGCGAGGACGAGGACGGGCTGCCGGACGAGCTGGTCTCGGCGCGGCTGGTCGACTCCGACCAGGACCTCATCCTGGTGTCGCGCAAGGGCCAGTCGGTGCGGTTCACCGCGTCCGACGAGTCGCTGCGGCCCATGGGCCGGGCCACGTCCGGTGTCACGGGGATGAAGTTCCGCGCCGACGACGAGCTGCTGGCCATGGACGTCGTGCGGGAGGACGCCTACCTGTTCACGGTGACCGAGGGCGGCATCGCGAAGCGCACGGCGCTGACCGTGGAGAACTACCGCCAGCAGGGCCGCGGCGGTCTGGGCATCAAGGTCGCGAACCTGCCGGAGGCGAACGGTGACCTCGTCGGGGCGCTCGTCGTGGACCCGGACGACGAGGTTCTCGTCATCATGGAGCGCGGCAAGATCGTGCGTTCCGCCACCGCGGAGGTCAACGCGACGGGCCGCACGACGCAGGGTGTCATCTTCGCCAAGCCCGACAACGGTGACCGGATCATCGCCGTCGCCCGCAACACTGAGCGACACCTGGCCGACGAGCCGGGTACCGTGGGCGCTGAGAATGGCCAGGTTTCGGACGTCCCGGACTCCCCCGTCGACGCTGAGGTACCCGAGCCCGAGGCCGTCACAGACCCGTCAGCGGAGGACGCATGACCGATTCCACGCCCCCCTCGATCCCGCCACGCAAGCGTCCGACGACCCCGACGACAGCCGGCCGCCAGACGACGTCCGCGCCGCGCACGGGATCCGGACCGACGTGGAGCGACAGCGAGGACGCCGCGACGCACGTGCCCAACCTGAACGGCTCCAACGGGTCGACGGCGTTCACGGTGCCCGCGAGCGTGATGCCCCCGACGGTGACGCCGACACGCACCTCCACGTCGACGGCCCGGACGGCGGCGCCGATCCGTCCGGATTCTCCCGAGACGAGGACCGCCACCGCGACATCTCCACAGGATCGTGACACGACCGTCTCCGCGACGGGCGATGAGCACGACCCTCCGTCCCCGATGATGGTGGCGGTGGACACCGCCACCGTCTGGCTCAAGAAGGCCGGCGTCGCCACGTCCGCCGCGTTCGCTGCGGCCACCCGACCCCGTCCCAAGGAGCCGTCCATGACCACCACCCCGGCGGCTCCGCGGACGACGACGTCGACCGACAACCTCACGAGTGCACGGCCGAGCACGGGACGCATCCCGACGGTCGGTTCGCACGGCGCCCCGCGCCGGGTCCGGCTCGCCATCTCGCGCGTCGACCCCTGGTCCGTGATGAAGCTGTCGTTCCTGCTGTCGGTGGCTATCGGCGTGATGATCGTCGTCGCGGCGGCCGTCGTCTGGTTCACGCTCAACGGGCTCCAGGTGTTCACCAAGGCGGACAACCTGGTCACCCAGATCACCGGCACCGAGAGCGGGATCGACATCCTGCAGTACGTCGAGTTCCAGCGGATCATCTCCGGCGCGACGCTGATCGCGGTCATCGACGTCTTCCTGCTCACCGCGCTGGCGACCATCKGGGCGTTCCTCTACAACATCGTGGCGGCGCTGGTCGGCGGCGTGCACGTGACCATGACGGACGAGTGATCGCCGGTTTGGGTGGGGCCCCTGCCCTGGGGTAGTCTCATCCGGCGCCACTGCGGCGCGCGTAGTGCACGGGCCTATAGCTCAGACGGTTAGAGCGCTTCCCTGATAAGGAAGAGGTCACAGGTTCAAGTCCTGTTAGGCCCACTCCCGACCCGTGGGGGAACCGATGAAGAAGCTCCTGCTCCTGGCGGCTGTTGCCGCCATCGGATTCGTCGTGTGGCAGAAGTACACGCAGGATCGTGACGAGCGAGACCTGTGGGCAGAGGTCACCGACACGTTCGAGTGACGGTCGGGGCCCGTTGCCTGTCGGGCACGGGGCCATGGCGCAATTGGTAGCGCACCTGCTTTGCAAGCAGGGGGTTAGGGGTTCGAGTCCCCTTGGCTCCACCACGAGCGGTTCAGGTCCGTCGGCTGCGGCCCGGGCCTGACCGCCGTCAACCCGCTCACTCACGGCTGAGTCGAGGACGTGCTGGCCGAGCGCCCGCCCCGCGCGGACGGAGCGACGCACAGGGCGGTCGAACCAGCGCGCTCGTCACGACGAGGTCTACGCGGGGACGCCTTCGTCCTCGGCGGGGATCGGACGTGAGCGCGCCGTCGCGGCGGCGACCGGGCCGACGACGAGCGCCGCGAGGAGGAGGACGGCGGCGAGGACTGCCCAGCCGAGGGAGCCGTGCTGCAGAACGAGCGCGACGACGAGCAGCGGTCCGACGACGTCCTGCAGACCTATGCCCGTGCTGAACACCGCGAGGTACTGAACGCGCCGGTCAGGCGGTGCAAGCTCGTACGAGAGCGACCATCCCGCGGCCGACTGCCAGAGCTCCCCGGCCGTGAGGAAGAGCGTTCCGAGCAGGAGCAGTCCGGCCGCTCCCCACGGGCCGACACCGCCCGCCAGCGCGAACGGCACACACGCCACGACGAGCGCGAGCCCTGCCCATCGGGAAGCCCGGATGCCTCCGGGTAGATCMTCGGTCCCGCGTGAGAAGGGGACCTGGAACGCGACGGCGAGCACGGCGTTCACGGTCACCACGATCGAGACCATCACGGCGRGCGCGTCGGTCCGCTCCAGGATCCAGAGCGGGACGACGACGCCGAGCAGCGTCATGTGCATCGCAAGGATGGCGTGAACGCCGGTCAGGGAGGCGTACCGCCAGTCTCGGAACGAGGTGAGGGCCGTGAGGACGCCGACCTTCGCCCTGGTCACAACGGTCTTCTGGCGCGGAAGTCGCAGGCACGCGAGGGTGACTGCGGTGGCGGCGAAGCTCGCGGCGTTCACGAGGACGATCGCCCGGTAGCCGACGGACGTCGACGACGTGACGAGAGTTGCGGCGAGGACGGCCCCGACGGAGAAGCCGGCGTTGCGGATCGACCTCATCAGCGCCATCGTCCGCACACGCCCCGACTCCCCCACGAGTGACGCGACGAAAGCCTGCGTCATGGCAGGGACGGCCCCCTCGGCGGCCGCCTGGAGACACACGAGGACGATGAACTCCGCCGGGGAGTCCACCAGGACGAGCGCGGCGAAGAACACCGCTCGGCACGCCTGGAGGACGACCAGCATCCGTCGGGCGCCGAATCGGTCGCCGAGAGTCCCGATGGGGACAGCGGTGACGAGCGCGACGAGGCCCGCCGCCGCGAGACCGGTCGCAACCGCTTCGGGCGTCAGGCCGATGTACCGGACGTAGTAGACGACGGCGCCCGCGAGGAATACGCCTGTGCCGATCGCGTCCACCAGCGCTACGAGAAGGAACGCCCGTACTGCTCGGGGCATGTCCCGGGCGCCGGTCCACAGCCGGATGATCCCGTCGCGTGCGCTCACACGTCTGCGTTCACGATCACGTCGATCCTCTGGAGCGCAGCATCGACGGCGGCCGACGCCCCGGCAGAGTCGACGCTGCGCACGATGACGTGTCCGACGCGGTCCCATGAGCTGGCGAGCGATCGGACACGGTCCCCGGGCTGCACGTCGACCTCCACCTCGACGACGTCGTCGACTGTCGACGCGTGGTCGACGCCGTTGACGGCGTCCACCACGCCGGCGGGCAGGTCGAGGAACCTGATCGCCGCTGTCGCGGTCGCCTGCCGTCCGGTGGTCGCAGAGCCTCGGGACAGGAGCGCGAGGTAGTCCGAGAGGAGGCTTCCGGGGTAGGCCAGGTCGATGAGGACGTCGATGTGGTCACCGGGCAGCCTTCCGGCGCACTCGACGAGGTGAGGTCGTCCCCCGACGAGGATCCACTCGGAGTGCAGGACGCCGGTCCGGTACCCGGTGGCGGCGACGAACCTCCGGACCGCCGCCTCGATGGCGTCGGCCGTGGGAGCGGGGAGCGGAGCAGGGACGAGGTGCCCTGTCTCGACGGGGCGCGCCCCGGGTCGTACCTGCTTCGCCGTCGTGTTGGCGAAGACGACGACGCCATCGAGGACGAGGGCCTCGTGGCTAATCTCGGGTCCGTCGAGCACTGACTCGACGAGGAACGCACCGGTGCGCAGCGTCGAGGCGCGCAGCTTGGGTTCGTCCGCGCCAGCGGCGGCGGCGAGAACAGCCGCGGCGTCGGCGTCCGGACCCATGATGTGCACCCCGAGGCTTGCCTGCCGGTTCGTGGGCTTGAGCACGCAACGGCCTTCGCGCGTCGCCCGGAACTGGTCCACCTCCTCGGGCGTGCTGACGACGAGCCAGTCAGGCTGCAGCACGGCGCCATCGACGGCGGCGCGGAGCCGTGCCTTGTCCCTGAGGACCTGGGCCGCGGCGACGCCGGCGCCCGGCAGACCCCAGGCCTCAGCGAGGGCGGCGGCGACGACGACGCCGTACTCGACGGCCGGCACGACGGCCCGCACCCCTTCCGGGCGGTCGAGCGTCGACGCGAACCGTCGGGCACCGTCCTCGTCCTGGGTCGGCGCAGGGAGAAGAGCCCCGGCGCAGGCAAAGGAGTCGATGACGGCGGCCGCTCGGCGCGCCGCGATGACGTCGGGCTCCTCGAGCACCAGTACGGATCGGGGGGGAACCAGCCCGTCGAGGTCGGTCAGCAGGGCCCGGCTGAAGCCGACCGCGACGATCTCGATGCCGGGCGGCAGGGTGGCGAGGTCTTCGATGACGAGGCTCACCGGCCTGCCACCGTGTTCGCGACGAGGTCCAGTGCAGACACGAGGGCTCCCTGGTCTTGTGCTCGGCCTTGAGCGTGCGGCAGCGGGCGGATCGCTGGTGGTGCCGGTGTCGGGCCTCAGCCCTGGGAATCGGCGGACATCCGCTTCGCCACGGAACGGGCGACGTGTCCGGTATTGCGGCCGATCGTAGGGACGGTCACGTGCCGGGACAAGTCGAGGTCCACCCGAGCCGGTGGCCAGCCAGGTGCTCGCGTGAGTCTCCTAGCCCACCACTAGCATGGCCGCCATGGTGTTCCCCGACGGGCAGMTTGGTGGGTCCACCAGCGGGGCGCGCCCGTTCGGTGCGGTTCTGACCGCGATGATCACGCCGATGACCTCCGCCGGTGCCGTCGATCCGGAGACTGCCGCCCGGGTGGCAGCCCGGCTCGTCGACGAGGGGAACGACGGCGTCGTCCTGAACGGCACGACGGGCGAGTCCCCGACTACCCACGCGGCCGAGAAGGCGGCGGTGGTCGAGGCGGTCGTCGAGGCCGTCGGTGCGCGTGCCTACGTCCTGGCGGGTGCCTGCTCGAACGACACGGCGCACGCTGTCCGGATGGCGAAGGACGCCGCTGCTGCGGGTGCTCACGGTCTGCTGGTCGTCTCGCCCTACTACTCCCGGCCGAGCCAGGAGGGTCTGTACCGGCACGTCGTCGCCGTCGCCGACGCGACCGACCTTCCCGTCATGGTGTACGACATCCCCGGGCGCGCCCGTGTCGGGATCGCTCCTGATACCTGGGAGCGACTGGCAGCGCACCCCCAGGTCGTCGCGAGCAAGGACGCAAGCGGTGACGTCGCTTCGGCGACACGGCTCGTGGAGGCCACAGGGCTCGCGTGGTACGCCGGAGACGACACCCTTCTGCTCCCCTACCTGTCGGTGGGAGCCGTCGGTATCGTCTCGGTCGCTGCCCATGTCATAGGGGGTCCTCTCCGTGACGTGGTCCGGATGTGGGACGCCGGTGACCACGTCGGCGCCCTGCACCTGTACCGGCGTGTCATGCCCGTCATCGAGGCCATCAACGGCGCGGGATTTCAGGCGGTGCAGGCAAAGGCAGCCGTGGAGATCGTGGGAATCACCGGCAACCGGACCCTGCGCCTGCCGTACGTCGCAGCAGCCGAGGACGACGTGGCCACGTTGCGTCGCCACCTCGTCGAAGCCGGCGTGGTCTCCGTCCCTGGCTGATGGGCAGCAGCCCGCGCCCCGTGTCGCCCCATCTCGCACTGCGGGACGTCGCTGCCCATTAGATGGACCGCTGGCCTTGACGTGCCAGTCACCACCATGGGAGCGTTCCGCCGATCGCGGGACAGACCCGGACATCTAGTGTGGTGAGTTCCAGGCCGAGCACCGCTGCAGGCCGGGCGCTCAGGGGGCACCTATGAGTGAGATCTACTTTGCGCAGATTCGTGAGGACTCACGGATCGAACGACATCTCCAGGGCCGCTACCAGGCTCGACGAGTCCTCACGATCGGCTCGGGAGGTTGCACGGCGTTCTCTCTGCTCGACGACGAGATCGACAGCCTCGTCGTCGTCGACGCGAACGCTGCTCAGTGCGCGCTGATCCAGCTGAAGATGGCCGCGCTGGTCACCCTCGAGCTCGAGGAGTATCTCGAGTTCGTCGGCGAGCGACCTGCGACGACCCGCCTGGGAACGTACCGCCGACTCGAGGAGTCCCTGCCTGACGATGCACGCGCGTACTGGCGTGGCCATCGAGCGCGAATCGAGTCCGGGATCAACCGCTGCGGGGTGACCGATCGCTTCTACAGCCTGGTCGGAGAGAACCTGTCCCAGATCGTCCTCGACACGGAGGCGGTCGACCTCCTCTTCTCGTGCTCGACCCTCGACGAGCAGCGCGCATTCTTTGCCGAGCACCTCGACAACGATCGCTGGGACACCGCGGTGCGTGTGCTGTTCAGCAGCTGGACCCAGTCCTACTTCTACCCTCCGCTGTGGTCGGCACGAAGCGCGGAGTCCAAGTTCGGCGAGTACTACGCTGCACAGATCAGGGAAGCGATCGTGAACCGACCGATCGCGGACAACTACTTCCTCCACCAGCTGCTCGTGGGTCGTTACCTCTTCGACCGCACAGACGGCACACCTGCATATCTCTCCGAGGACGGATACAGCAGGGCGCGCCGAAACACCCACAAGATGCAACTGGTGAACGGCACCGTCGACCAGTCCCTCACTGTGGCCAGGGACATCGATGCCTTCTACCTCTCCAACATCTTCGACTGGGGAAGTCCCGCCCGGCATGGCGGCTTCGCAGAGAAGGCTCGGAAGGCGGCGTCGGCGGACGGAGCGATCGTCCTGCACYGGAGCATGTACGGAGGAGATCGGCTGACACCGGTGTTCGGGGACCTTCTGAAGATCCGTTCCGAACTGTCACACGAGCTCGCGCAGCAGGAGCGTTCCATGCTCTATCGCGAGGTCACCGTCGGCGAGCTCGTCTGATCAGACCGCGCCGCGCGGGGACCGTGAGGCAGGTCCGCACGGTTGTCAGAAACAACTGAGGGAGCACGGAAGAGCATGAGTGCAAGCGACCACCAGTTCCTGGAAAGCGTCCTGAGGCTCGTGCGTGGGCTCAATCCCTCGGCGGAGGCCCAGTCCGGCGTCGAGATCACGCCGGACACCGACCTGATCCAGGCCGGAATCATCGACAGTCTTTCGATCATGGCCCTGCTCGTCTTCCTGGAGCAGGAGACCGGCACGCAGGTGCCGCTGGAAGACCTGCTGCTCGACAGCATCCGCACCGCCCGGACGATCGACGACGTCTACGGGCCGCGGGCCCCGCAGACCGCATGAGTGCGGTCGACGCGCTGCTCGCCTCCAGCGACACGGAGGCCCGGATCGACAGCGTGCTCGCTCGGGTGGAGGCCTTCGCGGATGCCGAGGAGCTCAGGCTCTCGCCTCTGCTGCCTAGAGGTTCCGCGATGGCGGCGCACTATGTGCGCAGCTTTCCGCAGCATGCACTGGTCGTGTCGGGCGCGATGGGAACAGCGTCCGAGTACCTGCTGGCACCGACCGCCTGCTACGCGGTGTTCGACTACCTGAAGGAGCGCGCTCTCCCCGGTGCGTCCCTCTTCACGCACAAGAACCTCTGCTTCCGCGCCGAGGAGACGTACCGGAACGGCGAGCGCCAGGCGTCGTTCCTCATGCGCGAGTACATCTTCGTGTCAACGAGTCGGGACCTGGTCCACCAGTGGGTCGAGACCCTCGTGCGCGACATCCCTCAGGTACTCGCGCAGGAGTTCGGGGTCACTGCAGTCGTGGAGAAGGCCTGCGACCCGTTCTTCGATCCTCGGGATCTCCACCTGAAGTTCCAGGAGTCCGAGAACCTCAAGTCCGAGTTCGTCGTCGACGGGCTCGCTGTCGCCTCGGTCAACCTGCACCTGCAGGCTTTCGCGCGGAGCTGCAACCTGCGCTCTGAGGACGGATCTCCTCTGTACAGCGCATGCTTCGGCCTCGGATACGACCGCCTCGGCGCCAAGGCGGCTGTGAACTCCGGTTCACGGCCCCTCGGCGTGCGACGACCGCAAACCTGAAGGGACACACCATGGAGCGCCTGAGGATTGGCGACCCCCTGGATGTCGATCGGCTCCTTCGCGGGAAGGAGTTCCGGGCCGACCACCCGTTCCGGGTGTCGCGGCGGATCCTCGGCGTGTCCACGCTCGATCTCGAAGGAGTCGAGCATCGCAACCGGAAGCGTGAGTGGTGGGCCGAGTTCGGGAAGCAGTGGACCGACACCGACGCGGCTCAGGAGATGATCAGGTCCGCAGTCGCCGGCGGCTTCGCCCGAGCGCGGGAGAGCGAAGACCTGCTGAGCGCCTGCGTCTACGTCCCGAACCGCGTGGTCCTGGATCTTCTGGGCTTCCACGGCATGGATCCTGTCGAGCACTATGCGCGTCTCGAGCCGGTGATCCGGACCCTCGGAGGGTTCTCCGAGCCGGAAGACCGTCTGGCGCAGTCGAAGAAGTACGTGCAGGAGCTCGTTCGTGACGTCACCGTGCCGTTGTTCTCCGATCTGCCGGACGACGCCCGGTCGGCCGAGCTGGCACTGTTCCTCATCGCAGGCGCTGAGACGACCGTCGTCGCTCTGAAAGTCGTCACCGTGGCGTGGTGGAGCGATGCCGCCGCCGTGACGGGCGACGTGCGGGTCTCCGGTTCGCGGAACGTCGTCATGCGTCTCCTCGCCAAGGACGCCCCGCTGGGGTTGACGACGCGGCACGCCACCAAAGATCTCGAGTTCGAGAACGTCGGCCATATACCTCGGGGCTCGCTCATCGACGTCGACCTGGCGACGGCCTGCGTCCGGTCGGACGTCGACGGGCCGGACTCCCGCCGCAGTTCCCAGGGTTACGTCTTCGGCGCGGGCGCGCATCGCTGCCCGGGCGACCGCCTGGCCATGCTCGAGGTCGAGAACTATCTCGACGGACTCGTCCAGCTGGACGCGGCGGACTTTGTGCCTGTCGGTACGAGCGAGCCACGGCCTTCGACGTTCCGGCATCCGGCGTGGCAGGCCCTCAAGCGAACGGCGAGCCCGCGATCGGACCACGCCGAGGAGACGCTGGAGGTCGGTCGATGTACAAGGTCGTGATCGGCACGGCCGGTCCAGCGCATTTCCCGAACTACCAGTACGTCATCGGGGACCTCGAATCCGGCCATGCGGTCGTCGTGGATCCCGCGTGGGACGTCGAGAAGCTCGCCCACCGGATCCAACGACAAGGCTGGAACCTGCAGGCGATCCTGCTGACCCACGGGCACTCGGATCACGTGCGTGGTGTCGCCGAGCTCACGGGCATCATGCCGGTCCCTGTGTGGATGTCCGGTGACGAGGCGTCGTACTACGACTTCGACGTACCGGGCCTGGCGCACTGCCACGACGGCGAGGTGCTCGCCGCCGGCTCCATCGAGGTGGGTGTGAAGCTGACGCCCGGCCATACGGTCGGTTCGTGCTGCTTCCTCGTCGGCGACCACCTGTTCGTCGGAGACACACTGTTTCCCGAAGGTGTCGGCTTCACCCACTTCGAGGGAGGCTCCGCATCGGACCTCTACGACAGCGTGCGGCGACTGAGTCACGAGGTCGCCGACGAGACGAAGGTCTACTCGGGGCACCGGTACGAGCGAGGGCCTGGCATCACCTTCGGCGAGCTCCGACGCCTGAACATCTACCTGCGCCTCTCCAGCCGTGAGGACTTCGTGGCGTTCGCGAACAGGCGAACGGTCGCGTCGTCGCACGACCGGCTCCTGCCGCAGACCTCGGGGACTGCGGGAGTAGTCGGTTTGACGTGGGACGACGTCGCCTCTCTGGATGCGTGAATCGGTGCGATCCGGCTCCCGACGTGATGTGACGACGTGAATGGACAAGTCTCCGACCAGGAGTTGACGGCAAGCATGATGAGTTCTTCGGTGCCTCCCGACTGGCCACGCGTCGGGAGCTTCTACTCCTCGCCGAACTGGCTGCGGTTCGTCGACTCTGACGGACTGGGCCGTTCCGCCTACCTGGTGGAGGACGGGGTCGGCGTCGTCGCCCACCTCGCTCCGGAAGACGGGCATCCGGACTATCGCTTCGAGACCGTCCTCGACAGCACGGACGACCGTCCGCGGCTGCTCATCGGAGGCCGGCGCGGATTCTGCTCCCCTGTCGTCGGCAGTCCTCGATCGCCCGCGGCGTTGGCCCGGCTCATGGGCACCGCACTCGACGCGTTCCCCGAGGTGGACGGCGCGTGGTGGTGGCCGTACGTGCCCTCGGACGACGTGCCGGACGTCGTGGCCGCCGCGCGGTCGCTCACCGGTGAGAATCCAGGCGTCCACCTCGTCGACGCCGACTGCATCGTGCAGCAGGTCCCGCTGGACGCCCCCTTCGCGTCGACCCTGGTCAAGAAGCAGCGGCGGACGAACTGGCACCGCGAGTGGCGGCGCTTCGCCGAGAGCGGCCTCGAGCTGCGGCAGGTGCCGATCGACGAGGTCGTCGCGTGCGGAGCGCCGCTGCTGCAGCAAGTCGAGCTGAAGTACGGCAACGAGCATCCGGTGGAGCGCTTGAAGGCGACCCTGGGACGGCAGGCGCGCCTGCTGGGCGAGGAGGCCGTGGTGCACGCCGTCTTCGACGGCCCGCGCATGACCGGATACTCACTTGCCTACCGATGGCTCGACGAGTTGGCCGTTCGCCTGGTCGGGCTGGACTACGCGGCGCAGCGCGACGCCGCAGAGTATGCCGTGCTGCTCATGCACGGACCTGTCCGGTTCGCGCAGGAGAACGGCATTCGATCGCTGCACCTTGGCACCCGGAGCTACGCAGCCAAGTGCCGACGCGGCGCCCGGGTCCGCGCCCTCTGGGTGGTGGCACCCGGAACCACGACCTCCGAGGCGGCGATCGGAGAGAGGGCCGGCTCGATCCTGGCCGACCTCCCCACGACAGAGGCGGAGGCGTTTCGTTCGGAGATCGCCGCGGTCCAGGCCGCGGTGTCGATTGGAGGTGGCCACGGATGACCAGTCACGCCGTCGTCCTCACGTCCCGGCGACGTGCCTTCCCGCTCGGGTTGCTGAACACGCCGTCGGTCGATCATGTGACCGTCATCGCGGAGTCCGGCCACCCGCACCGATTCCCGCGTGGTGGTGGCGCGCCCGGCCTTCCCACCGTGGATGTCGTGGATGTCGAGAGCATCCGTGACACGAGCCAGGTACTCGGCGCCGTCCGTGAGGCGTCAGCGTCACGTCCCGTGGATCGCATCCTGTCGCCGGTGGAGTTCGGTGTCGCGACTGCCGGCTTCCTGCGCTCCTCGCTCGGGGTCGTCGGGGAGCCGTTCGACGTCGGTCTTGCCTTCTCCGACAAGTTCCTCATGAAGCGACGTCTCGCAGAAGCCGGGCTGAGGACCGCCCGCTTCCTGCGGGTCTTCGACCCGGCCGGCGTTCGGCAGGCGGGGGACACCTTGGGCTGGCCGGTCATCGTCAAACCGACGGTCGGCGCGCTGTGCATGGACGTGGCTCGGATCGACGGTCCTCGAGAAGCAGATGCCTGGGCGGCCGGTCCGGTTGGAGATCGCCTGCGCGCCGACGGGATGCCCGTTGCCGTGGAGCAGTACGTCGCGATGGACCGCGAGTTCCACGTCGACGCCGTCGTGCGCGACGGCGAGGTGCTGTTCGCCACCGTGTCGATCTACTTCGACCCACTGCTGGGCCGGATCGACGACTTCGACGGATCGTGGATAGTCCCGCGCGACCACCCGGACCACGAGGAGGCGCTGGCGCTCACCACGAGGTGCGTGAAGGCGCTCGGGCTCCGCGATGGTGTCGCTCACGTCGAGCTGTTCCGCTCCCACGACGGATTCCGGATCGGTGAGGCGGCGTGTCGCCCTCCCGGCGGGGGGATCGTCGAGGCCATCCGGCACCAGCACGGGGTCGACCTGTGGGAGGCCTACTGGTCCGTGTCGCTCGGGAACGAGCCGGTGCTCGAGGTCGTCTCGACCACGGGTCTCGTCGTCAACGTCAACCTTCCGATCCGCCCGGGCCGGATCGTCGAGCTGTCCACCGAGGAGGAGATTCGCGCGGCGTGCCCAGGGCTCATCGACATCCGGATGACCATGAGCGTCGGCGACGTGATCTCGTCCGACCTCAACTCGTCGTCGACACCAGGTGTCGTCTTCTTCCGCGCCCGCGACGAAGCGGAGATCACGGCGACGCTGGCATCGCTTCGACGTGCCTACCGGCTGGAGGTCACGCCGATCTGACGTCGGCGCCCACCACGATCCCGACAGGGACGCTCACCACGACGATCGACCCGGACCGACGACCTGGTCCTGCGCGCGCAGCGCGGGCCCTCGCGGAACGGCGACGGCGGGCCGGCGCACGCCCCGGACCAGCAGGTACACGATCAGGGTGAGCTCGGCGACGGTGGTGACCGTCGCGACGACGCCGGCGGGGACGGTGGCGTCGGGAAGCCCGAACAGGATCACCGGGTCGAGCACCCATGCGACCGAGCCGGCGATCAGGAGCACGCCCAGCCACGTCGGGAACAGGGTGGTCCGGACCGCGGCCCAGCCCATCGGGAGCAGCCAGAGGCCGAAGAACACGCCGCCGAGCGAGTAGCCGTAGGCGTGCAGGTCGAGCAGCAGCAGGGTCGTGGACGCGTCGTACGCGGGGTCGGTCGCGGTGAGCAGGGCTCCCACCTGGAACGTCAGGTTGACCAGGATCGAGCTGGCGCCGACCGCGACGAAGACCAGCAGGGCCGTGCCCGCCCGGCGGTGCACGCCGTCGAGCAGCCGGAAGAGCGTCAGGCCGAGGAGCACGAAGACGACGGCCATGAGGATGTCGGCCACGAGGCTGAGCCGGAACAGGGTCTCGTGCTCGACGATCCCGGCGGCGGTGGCGGCCGCGTCACCCCGGACGTAGACGGAGCCGCGCGCGACGAGCTGCGCCCAGGAGCCGAGCACGGCGAGCAGGAGGTAGAGGACGCCGGCGGTGCGCGCGAGCGTGAGCGGTCTGGTCATGGGAGCTGCTCCAGGGTCGGTGGGAGGTGGCAGCCTCACCGTCCTGGCAACGGGTCCGCCGCGGCATCGGCGCTGCGGTCAGCGCGGGCTCCACCGGATGGTGGAGACGGAGCGGCCGGAAGGTGGGCGGAGGGCGCCCATGCACTGCCTAGGCTGCGGTCATGCTGTTCTCGACCCCCACACCGCCACAGGCCGCGCTGTCGCGCTGGTCACGGGTGTGGCGGTACCTGGTGGCGTTCGCGGTGGGGGTGAGTGCCTGGGGCATCATGGTGGCCGAGCGCGCGACCTCGTCGCCAGAGCCGGACGCCCTCGTGTTCGTGCTGACGATGCTCGACCTGCTGCTGGGACTGGTGACGCTCTGCCTGCTCCCACTGCGGCGTCGGTACCCGCTGGCGATCGCGTGCCTGACGATCCTCGCCACGTCGATCTCGGTGGCGAGCATCGGACCGGCGACGGTCGCGCTCGTCTCGATGGCCACGTGGCGTCGGCGGGCGTGGGTGGTCGTCGCCGGGGCGGCGTCTGTTGTCGCCGCGGTCCTCTCGGAGCTGTACTACCGCACGGCGTTCCCGCCGCCCGAGGCGGACGGCTACCTGATGCTGTTCGGGGTGCTGGTCGGGGTCATCTACTTCGTCGCGGTCATGGCCACGGGCTACTACATCGGCACCCGCCGGGAGCTGGTCGCGTCGCTGCACGAGCAGGTGGCCACGGCGGACCGTGAGCGGGAGCTGGCGTCCGGGCGGGCCCGCGACGCGGAGCGGACCCGGATCGCGCGGGAGATGCACGACGTCCTGGCGCACCGGATCTCCCTGGTCGCCCTGCACGCGGGAGCGCTGGCCTACCGGGACGACCTCACGCGCGAGGAGACTCGGGAGACGGCGCAGACCATCCAGTCGAACGCCCAGCTGGCCCTCAGTGAGCTGCGTCAGGTGCTCGGCGTGCTGCGGGCCGGCGCGGACGCGGCGGGCGTCGAACCTCCGCAGCCCACCCTGGCCGAGCTCCCCGCGCTGCTCGCGGACGCCGAGGAGGCCGGGTCGGCCGTCACGCTCGACACCGCTGACCTGGCGGAGGACCCGCGCCCGCAGACCCTGTCCCGCACGTCGTTCCGGATCGTCCAGGAGGCGCTGACCAATGCCCGCAAGCACGCCCCCGGAGAGCCGGTGAGCGTCCGCCTGGCAGGCGGACCCGGCGCCCAGCTCGAGATCGAGGTGCGCAACAGCCTGAGCACCCTTCCCGACGGGCGACCGGGAGGTGTCGGCCTGGCCGGCCTGGCCGAGCGTGCCGAGCTGGCCGGCGGGGAGCTCGAGCACGGTGTGGGGCCGGACGGGTCGTTCGTCGTGGGGGCGAGGCTGCCGTGGCCGGCGTGAGGGTCGTGGTCGTCGACGACGATCCCCTGGTGCGGGCGGGGCTGCGGATGATCCTCGGGGGTGCACCCGACCTCGACGTCGTGGGCGAGGCGTTCGACGGCCAGGACGCGATGGACGTGGTCGCGCGCGAGCAGCCCGACGTGGTGCTCATGGACATCCGCATGCCGCGGATGGACRGCCTGGCGGCGACGCGGCGGCTCAAGGAGCGCGGCAGCACGGCACGGATCATCGTCCTGACCACGTTCGACACCGACGAGATGGTCCTCACGGCGCTGCAGCTCGGTGCCGCGGGGTTCCTGCTCAAGGACACCGCACCTGCCGACCTGGTCGTCGCCGTGCGTCGGGTGGCGCTCGGCGAGCCGATGCTGTCGCCGAGCGTGACCCACCAGCTGATCGCGGCGGTCACCCGGCCGGACGACGACGGGCGCCGGCGCAAGGCCCGCACCCTCCTCGCGCGTCTCACCGAGCGTGAGCGCGAGGTCGCTGTCGCGGTGTCCGACGGGTTGACGAACACCGAGATCGCGCGGTCGCTGCACCTCGGGGTCGCGACGGTGAAGACGCACGTCGGCAGCGTGTTCGCCAAGCTCGAGGTGACCAACCGCGTACAGGTGGCGCGGTACGTGCACGACGCGGCCGACGACCGCTCCTAGGGTCACCGGAAGTCACCGCTCCAGGGCGGCCGCGCCGCTCCCGGACATCGTGCGCTCCGAGACGGCGATGTCGGCGCGAGCGCCCGCCRCTGCGCCGGCCGCCCATCCCCGACCGGACAGCCGACGGGTGGTGCGCCGCAGGTCCGGGAACGCGTCGGCCACGGCGGCGTCGACGTCACGATCCCGCGCGGCGAGGACGAGCGCACTCGACGTGCCCTCCGTCTCCGCCACGACGAGGACCTCGGCGTAGAACTGCCGCAGGCGATCGGCGACGATCGCCGCGAAGCCCGCCGCGAACGTGCGCTTGTCGCTCGCCGCGCCGCCGTGCCGGTACATCTCCGCGAGCATCTGCGGCTCGAGCGACGCCGTCAGCACGGCAGCCATCGACATGTCCGAGGCGAAGCCGAAGGCGACGAACTCGGTGACCCCGTCCCGACGCACGCGGACCGGCCGGCAGCCGAACGCGCGGTAGACGGCGTTGCGCAGCTCGATCCGGTCCGCGACCCACGACCCCGTGACGTGCACCCCGGCACGGACCGGCTGACGTGCGGTCGCGCTCGTCATGCGCACGCCGGCCTCGTCGATGCTGTGCCGGAGCATGAGCTTCTCGGCGCGGACCCGGGCGAGCTCGCGCTCCGGCTGGTGGGGTGAACCGCCGTCCGCGATCGCCAGCAGGGTTCGGATCAGCGCGAGGGTCTCGTCAGGGGACTTCGGCACCAGCGCTCCCAGGGTTGTGATGGAGCGGTCACCGTAGGCCAGGGCACAGACACGCGGGTCGTCCGCGCGTCAGATGCCGAGCTGCTCCCGCGCGCCCTCGATGCCGCCCAGGCTGACGTCCGGTCGCAGCGCGGCGGGCCGGGCGTCCCAGGCGGCACGGTCCAGCAGGTACCGACGGCTGACGGCGGGCTTCCCCTCGCGGGCCAGGACCTCGGTGCCGTTCTGGGCGTAGCCGAGGCGCCGGGTCACGCCGTTGGACGGGGCGTTGTCGTCGAACGCGCTGGTCGTCGCGCGGAGCCCGTCGAAGCCGTCGAAGAACAGGTGCAGGATCATCAGCCGCATCCGGGTGCCGATGCCCTGACCGTGGTGGCGCAGGCCGAGCCACGAGCCGGTCTCGGCGGTGCGGGTGATCGGGAAGTCGTGCGCCATGAGCGACTGCGTGCCGAGCACCTCACCGTCCCGCACGACGGCGAGCTCCAGCTTCCACCTCTCCGGCGTCACCGATGCTCGCGCTCCCCACTGGTAGGTCAGGATGCTCCGGGCCACCTCGACCGGGGTGCCACGCGTCCACGGGACGGTGAACGGCATCGCCTCGGGCGCGTGGATGCCGTCGGCCGCGAGCCGCGCGAGGGCGTGGACGTCCGCGTCGTCCATGTACCGCAGCTCGAGGTCTCCGCTGCGCACGCGCAGGCCGGCGAGGGGCCAGAGGTCGTCCATCGGTGCAGGCTGCCTGCGACCGCTGCCCGGGTCAACCTCAATGCGCTGGGTGCTGTCGCTCCTCTCGTCTAGGTTCGTTCTCTGTGACCGCACCTGTCATCGCCGCCCACGGCCTCACCAAGCGCTTCGGCGACTTCACCGCCGTCGACGGCATCGACTTCGAGGTCCCGCCCGGGGAGTCGTTCGGGCTGCTCGGACCCAACGGCGCGGGGAAGTCGACGACCATGCGGATGGTCGGTGCGGTCTCGCAGCGCACCGCCGGGGACCTGACGGTCCTCGGCCTCGACCCCGACTCGCACGGCCCGGAGATCCGGTCGCTGCTCGGGGTGGTGCCGCAGGAGGACAACCTCGACACCGAGCTGCGGGTGCGGGACAACCTCATCGTGTACGGGCGCTACTTCGGCATCCCCCGGTCGGTGTGCGCGACGCGGGCCGACGAGCTCCTGGGCTTCGCGCAGCTGGAGGAGAAGCGCAACGCCAAGGTCGACGACCTGTCGGGCGGCATGAAGCGGCGGCTGACGATCGCCCGCGCGCTGATCAACGAGCCGCGCATCCTCATGCTCGACGAGCCGACGACCGGCCTCGACCCGCAGGCGCGGCACGTGCTGTGGGATCGCCTGTTCCGGCTCAAGGAGCGCGGCACCACCCTCGTGCTCACCACGCACTACATGGACGAGGCCGAGCAGCTGTGCGACCGGCTGGTGGTCGTCGACAAGGGCAAGATCATGGCCGAGGGCAGCCCGTCGGCGCTGATCCGGCAGTACTCGACGCGCGAGGTGGTCGAGCTGCGGTTCGGGTCGGAGCGCAACGCGGACGCCGCGGTGCAGATGGCGGGGCTGGTGGAGCGCATCGAGGTCCTGCCGGACCGGGTGCTGCTGTACGCCGAGGACGGCGAGGCGGTGCTGGAGCGGGTGACCGACCTCGGGCTGCACCCGACGACGTCCCTGGTGCGACGCTCCAGCCTGGAGGACGTGTTCCTGCGGCTCACGGGACGGAGCCTCATCGAATGACGGCGACCCTCCCGGAGGTGGCCGTCGCGGCCGCCGCCAGGCCTCGGCGGTTCGGCGCCTGGTACATCGCCGAGCACCAGCTGCGCGGCATGAAGGCGTACGGCTGGACCATCGTGGTCGGCAGCGTCGGCAACCMGCTGCTCTACCTGCTCGGCATCGGGCTGGGCCTGGCGGCGTTCCTCGACCAGCCGATCGCGTCGGGTGCCGACGGGCTCGTGGACTACGTGTGGTTCGTGGCGCCGGCGCTGCTGGCCACCGCCGCGGTCACGGTCGCGATGGACGAGTTCACGTTCGTCATCATGGCCGGGTTCAAGTGGCGCAGGATCTTCTGGGGCATGAACGCCTCCCCGGTCGCGCCGCCGCAGATCGCCGCCGGGCTGGTGATCTCGGTCGTCCTGCGGATGCTGTTCACCTGCACCATCTACTACCTGCTGATCCTCGCGTTCGGTGCGGTGGGTGACCCGGTGACCGGGGCGCTCATGCCGCTGGTCGGCGTGCTCGGCGGGCTGGCGTTCGGGCTGCCGCTGATGGCGTTCTCGGCGGGTCTGACCGAGGACAAGGGTCAGTTCGCGCTGGTCAACCGGTTCATCTTCACGCCGCTGTTCCTGTTCTCCGGCACGTTCTTCCCGCTGGCCACGCTGCCCGTCTGGCTGCAGTGGATCGGGTGGATCTCGCCCATCTGGCACGCGAGCGAGATCGGCCGGACCCTCTCGTACGGCTCGCCGCCCGGTGCCTGGCCGGTCGGCTGGCACCTCGCCGTCCTCGTCGTGCTCGCCGCGGTCGGCTGGGTGCTGGCGCGACGCGTCTTCGTGAGGAGGCTCCGCGCCGGATGACCACCACGACGACCGAACCGACCCACAAGGCGACGATCAGCTCGCTGTACGCGCGCAACGCGCGCTCCGTCGTCGCGCGCGGGCTCAAGGCGACCAAGAGCACCAACTGGGTGATCGTGCTGTCCGGGTTCTTCGAGCCGGTGTTCTTCCTGCTCGCGATGGGCCTCGGGCTGGGCACGTTCATCGGCGACGTCGAGCTGCCGAACGGGACGTCGGTCTCGTACGCGGCGTTCATCGCACCGGCGCTCCTGGCGGTCTCCGCGATGAACGGCGCCGTGTACGACTCGACGTGGAACGTCTTCTTCAAGATGCACTTCGGCAAGCTCTACGACGGGATGCTCGCCACGTCGCTCGGCCCTCTCGACGTCGCGTTCGGCGAGATCACGTACGCGCTGCTGCGCGGCGGGGTCTACGCCGTCGGCTTCCTCACCGTCATGCAGGTCATGGGCCTGAACCTGGCGTGGTCCGCCGCGCTGGCCATCCCCGCGGTGCTGCTCGTGGCGTTCGGGTTCGCCAGCATCGGGATGGCCGTCACCAGCTACATGAAGACCTTCCAGCAGATGGACTGGATCAACTTCGTGATGCTGCCGATGTTCCTGTTCTCGGCCACGTTCTACCCGATCACGGTCTACCCCGGCTGGATCCAGGGCCTCATCAAGGCGCTCCCGCTGTGGCACGCCGTGGAGTTGGTCCGTGGCCTCACGCTCGGGGTGCTCGACGGCTCGATGCTCACGCACGTGGCGTACTTCGTGGTCATGGTCGGTCTCGGCCTGGCGTTCACCACCGTGCGGCTGCGGGCCCTGTTCCTCGACTGAGCTGACCAAATGGTGAGACTCGTGCCCGTGTAGGATTGGGCAAGTGATCGGGATCATCGACTACCGCACCGGTAATTCACAGAGCATTTCTTATGCGCTCGAACATCTCGGTGTCCCGCACGCGCTCGTGACCAAGCCGGGTGAGTGCGACGAGGTCGACAAGTACATCCTGCCCGGGGTCGGTGCTGCCGGCGTGACCATGGAGTCGCTGGCCCAGGAGGGCTGGATCGACCACCTCACCGAGAAGGTTCTGGGCGATGGCCAGGGGTTTCTCGGCGTGTGCGTCGGGCTGCAGGTGCTGTTCGAGCACTCGGCCGAGGGCGACGTGGAGTGCCTCGGCTGGATCAAGGGCAGCGTGCACGAGTTCGACAACTCCCAGGTCCGCGTCCCGCACATGGGCTGGAACAATGTCGAGGTGCGCGGTGACCACCCGTTCTCGCRGTCATTCACGCCGGGCGGTTTCTATTACTTCGTGAATTCCTTCTACGCCAAGCCGACCGACGATTCCGCGCTGGTCGGCGTGACGACGTACGGCCAGGAGTTCGCCGCCGCCGTGGCGTACAAGAACATCATGGCGACGCAGTTCCACACCGAGAAGAGCGCACGCGCCGGCCTGCAGGTGCTGAAGTCGTTCTGCGACCTCGACATCAAGGACGTGAACGATGCTCGCTAACCGCCTGATCGCCTGCTTCGACGTGAAGGACGGGCGCGTCACCAAGGCCCAGCAGTTCCAGGACAACATCGACGTGGGGGACCCGGCCGAGCTGGCCGACCGGCTGTACCACGAGGACGTCGACGAGATCGTCATCTACGACATCATGGCGAGCGCCCAGAAGCGCCAGATCGACCTCGCCATGGTCCGCAAGGCGGCGCACCGCACGTTCGTGCCGCTGACGGTCGGCGGCGGGATCCGGCACCTCGAGGACATGCACGAGGTGCTGCGGGCCGGTGCGGAGAAGATCAGCATCGACTCCATGGCCGTGCGCAACCCGCAGATCATCACGCAGGGGTCGGTCGAGTTCGGCCGGCAGTGCATCGTGCTGAGCATGCAGGTCAAGCGCGTCGAGAAGACCGCGACGATCCCCAGCGGCTACGAGATCGCGATCGACGGCGCGCGCACGTACACCGGCATGGACGCGGTCGAGTGGGCCAAGCGCGGGCAGGACCTGGGCGCCGGCGAGATCGTGGTGAACAGCATCGACCGCGACGGGACGGGCGCCGGCTACGACCTGGACATCACGCAGCAGATCACCGAGGCGGTGTCGCTGCCGGTCATCGCGTCGGGCGGTGCCGGCACGGTCGGCCACGTGGCGGATGCGTTCCGGATCGGCGCCACGGGGGCGATCACCAGCTCGATGCTCTACTCGCCGCGCGTCGAGCACACCCTGTCGGTCGGGGAGATGAAGGCGCAGCTGGCCGAGATGGGCGAGCGGGTGCGCCCGGTGCACAGCGCCGACTGAATGGCCAGAAGGGCGCCCACCCCGGTCAGCGGGATGGGCGCCCTTCGTCGTCCAGCAGGTCAGGTCAGCCGACCGTGCAGGCCACCCCGTTCACCGTGAAGGCGGTCGGGGCCGTGTTGGTGCCGGAGTGGGACCCGTTGAACCCGATGTCCGTGCTGGCGCCCGGGGCCAGGGTGGCGTTCCACCCGAGCCCGGTCGCCGTGACGGCGGATCCCGTCTGGGCCCACGTGGCGCTCCAGCCCTGGGTCAGCTGCTGACCCGTGGGGAACGCGAACGCGAGGTTCCACGTCAGCGGAGAGGTCGACGTGTTGGTGACCTTGATGCTGCCCGTGAAGCCCACGTTCCAGCTGTTGGCCGAGTACTTCACGGCGCAGCCGCTGGTGGACGTCGTCGGCAGGGTCGTGAAGGTCACCGACGAGCTCGCCGCCGAGGTGTTGCCGGCGCCGTCCTTGGCCCGCACCGCGTAGGTGTACGCGGTGTTCGCCGTGAGGCCGGTGAGCGTCGTGGACGCCGAGGTCGGCGAGGCCACCAGGGTCGACGTCGAGCCCTGGACCCGGTACACGTCGTACCCCGCCAGCCCGCTGCCGCCCGAGTCGGTCGACGCGGTCCAGGTGAGGACCGCCCCGGTCTGGGTGACCGACGAGGCCGCCGGGGTGCCGGGCACGGTGGGTGCCGTGGTGTCGGCGGCGGTCGTGGTGGTGAACGTGACCGCGGTCGAGGAGGGCGACGTGTAGCCGAGCGTGTCCTTGGCCCGCACCGCGTAGGTGTACGCGGTCCCGGCGGTCAGGCCGGTGAGCGCGAACGTCGTACCGGTGGCCGTGCCGACGACGGTGCTCGTCGACCCGCTGACCCGGAGCACCTCGTACCCGCTCAGCGGGTTGGTCCCGGCGGTCGAGGCCGTCCAGGTCAGGGTGGCCCCCGACGAGGTGACGGACGACGCGACCGGGGTCCCCGGCGTGGTCGGCGCGATGACCCCGTCGGGCGGGGCCGCCGTCGTGAACGTGCCGGCCGACGACGCCGCCGAGACGTTGCCCGCGACGTCCTTCGCCTTGACCGTGTACGAGTACGCGGTGCTCGGCGTGAGGCCGGACAGGACGGTCGACGCGGCCGTCGTCGAGGCCACCAGGGTCGAGGTGGAGCCCTGGACCCGGTAGACGTCGTAACCGGCCACCCCGCTGCCCGCGTCGGTCGACGCGGTCCAGCTCAGCGACGCGCCCGTCGAGGTGACGCCGGACGCCACGGGGGTGCCGGGGACGCTCGGTGCGGTCGTGTCGGTGACCGTGCCGGTCGGCTCGGTGCCCCAGATCAGCTTGCCGCCGTCGTAGAGCGTGATCGCCTTCGTCTTGGCCAGCGCGGTGGTGTTCAGGCCGGCGAACGAGGCGTCGTTGGCCGCGTTCCACGTGGAACCACCGCTCACCCGGAACTGCAGCTCGCGCCGGTGCTGCGACTGGCCACCGGGGTAGATGTTCTGACCGACGCAGCTGAGCTCGGCGTAGTAGAGCGTGCCGCCGGCGCTGACGGGCTTGGCGGTCTGCGGGCCGCACTCGCTGTAGTTGGCCGAGAGCGTCAGGTTCGCCGCCGAGTCACCGGAGTCGAGCGTGAACCAGTACCGGAGCGTGCCGTTCTTCAGCGCCCGCGCCGGGTACGCCGACTGGTTGCGGATCATGGCCTTGACCTCGGTGAACGTGCCGCCGGCAGGCTGGTTGAGCATGGCCTCGACGAAGATCTCGTCGCCGTCGGGCTGCTCGGCGACGGGGAAGCCGGACAGCGGGGTGCCGCCGTACTCCTGCGTCAGCCGTGCGAGCGCGCTCGAGAACCCCGCGTTGTAGTCCGTGGCCACCTCGTTCGCGGTGTAGTCGGACCGCAGGTCGGTGTAGGTGTCGTTGGGACCGCTGGGTCCACCGACGAGCGCGCCGTACAGCACGTGCCTCGTCGCAGCCGGCGCGGTCAGGGAGTCCAGCCACGAGCCGTGCGCGGTGCGGTGGTGCGGGTTCTGCGGCGGGTTCGCGCCGAAGCCGACGACGTAGCTGGACTTGCGGGGGTTGTCGCCGAGCGCGTAGTTGATCTGGCGCACACCGAAGTCGTGGTACCGCGCCTTGCGCGTGGAGTCGGTCAGCCAGTCGGAGTAGACGAGCGCGACGAACGACGTGTTCGCGGCGTACCGCAGCGAGCCCCACGAGTCGAGGACGGCCTGGCCGCCGGGCGAGTACGGGATCCGCTGGCCGTTCACGCCCACGGTCCAGTAGTCGAGCCACCGGTTGGCGTCGTCGACGTACTGCTGCTTGCCGGTCTCCATGGCCAGCAGCGGGTACATCGCGTAGGTCTTGTCGTCCCACGCGACGGTCCACTTGTAGGACCGGGTCGTGGTCTGGTTCTCGACGCTCAGCTTCTGGTACTCCGCCTCCGCCTTGGCCAGGTAGGTGGCGTCACCGGTCGCCTTGTAGAGCCAGTAGGCACCCCAGACGAGCTCGTCCTGGTACCCGGACCACGACTTGTAGTACGCGGCAGCGGCGGTCACGCAGTCGGAGTACTTGCCCCGGTACGTGTCCGCGAACGAGTAGAGCTGCTTGGCGTGCGACAGGAGCGTCGCGGAGTAGGTCGGGTCGTCGGTCTTGAAGACGATGGCCGCCGACGCGAGCGACGCCGCGGTCTCACCGGCGACGTCGGAACCGGGGCAGGACGCGCTGACCTTGTACGACGGCCGCGCCATCGTCATGACCTCGGCGGGACCCCACCACTTGTGGTCGGCCTCGCCGTCGCCGATCTGCACGTAGAGCTCGTTGGGCGCGGTGTGCGCCTTGATGAAGTAGTCGTTGACCCAGCGCAGGTTGCCCTTGAGCTCGTCGAGCTGGCCGGCCTTGGTGTAGCCCTGCGGTGCGGCGATCGCGCCCCACGCGAGCATGGTGGAGCTGAACGCCATCGGCAGGCCGAACTTCACGTGGTCGCCCGCGTCGTACCAGCCGCCCGTCAGGTCCTTGCCGACGTCCGAGCCGTCGGTGAGCGCGGAGTCGCCGCGCCACGAGACGGGGTTGTCGGCGGGCAGGTCACCGGCGCGCTGCGCCTGGTAGAAGAACATCGACTTCTGGAGGGCCTCGGCGTAGTTGTACGTCGGGTCCGCGGCCGTCGCGGCGCCGGCCAGCGGGGCGACGAGCAGCCCGGCGGCGACGGTCAACGCGGTCGTGCACGCGATCGCGACGCGACCGCGGGATCTGGGGCGGGGCATGGGGTCCTCTTTCACGGCACGGGAGAAACAGGGGCCGGCGGGTGGCCCCGGCGTCGCCTCGCTGCGGCCCCGGCACGACGCGCCTGGCGCATCGTGCAGAGCCGCTGGTCGGAGGGTCAACGGCCAAAACGTTTCGGTAGACGACGACGGCCCCCGGTCCGTGCGGACCGGGGGCCGTGCGACGTGCGTGCGTCAGGCGGGGTTGTCACCCTCGACGACCGGGTCGGGCGAACCGCCGTCGGCCGGCTTGGTGGTGCGGCGCGTCGTCGCCTTCTTCGCGGCCTCGGTCGCCTCCGCGACCTTCTCCTTGGCGGCGTCCGTCGCCTCGGCGACCTTCTCGGTGGCGTCAGCGACCTTCTCCTTGGCGACGTCCGTGGCTGCGCTCACCTTCTCGGCAGCCTTGCGGGTGGCGTCCCGGCCCTTGGCGACGGCACTGCCCGCCGCCTCGCCGACGGCGTCAGCCGCATCGCCCACGCGGGTGTGCGCGGTGCCGGCGTCCGTCGGCTCCCACGGCTCGGCCCACGGGTCCACGCTCGAGCGCGAACGCGTCCACGCGGCGACCCCGGCACCGATCCCGATGAGGGCGGCGAGCAGCCAGAACACCTTGGCGCCGGTGTGCTTCTTCTTGCCGGACGCCTCCGCCGCCGCAGCGGCGAGCGCGGCTGCCTTGCCCTTGCCGCCCTTGGCTGCGCTGTCGGCGGCGTGCTCGACGGCTGCGCCGGCCCGGACCGCGGCCTCGTTCATCGCGGCCACCAACTTCGGCAGGAGGTCGTCGACCAGCTTGTCGTGGGCGGTGTCGATGGCGGGCGACACCTTCTCGGCGGCGCTCTCCACCTTCGGGGCGGCCGCCTTCACGCTCTCCTTGTACAGGTGCTCCACCCGCGGCAGCAGCCAGTCGATGGCCTGCTCGACCTTCGGGGTGGTCCAGTCCTTGGCCTGGCTGGCAGCGTCCCCGGCCTTCGACGCGGCGGTCCCGGCGGTCTCCTTGGCGCTCTTCGCGGCGTCGGCGAGTGTGGCGCCCAGGTCGGCCAGCTTGTCGCTGTCGACTTCGATCTTTGCGCGGCTCTTCGTGAACGGCATTCTCAGCTCCCGGCTCGTCGTGCTGCACTGGACACCCACTCTGCCACCGTGTGCGCGGCAGCGCAGTGGCTGTGGCCTGCGCACCTGTGTGATTTCGGGTCTTCACGAGGGCGTCGTGCGAGACTTCTCGCATGTTTGCGACCCTCCACACGACCGCCGGAGACATCCGGATCGAGCTCTACCCGAACCACGCGCCCCGCACGGTGCAGAACTTCACGGGGCTGGCCACGGGATCGACGCCGTGGACGGACCCGACCACCGGTGAGGAGCGGACCGACCCGCTGTACAACGGCGTCGTGTTCCACCGCGTGATCTCCGGGTTCATGATCCAGGGCGGGGACCCGCTGGGCACCGGCCGCGGGGGCCCGGGCTACACGTTCGACGACGAGATCCACCCCGAGCTGTCGTTCAACGAGCCCTACCTGCTCGCCATGGCCAACGCCGGCAAGCGCCTCGACCCGACCACGGGCAAGGTCGGCGGCACCAACGGCTCGCAGTTCTTCATCTCGGTGGCCGCCACCGAGTGGCTCAACGGCAAGCACACGATCTTCGGCAAGGTCGCCGACGACGAGAGCCGTGCCGTGGTCGACGCGATCGAGAGCACCCGGGTCCGCCCGGGCGACCGTCCCGTCGAGGACATCGTCATCAACTCGATCACCATCGAG
Source organism: Cellulomonas sp. P5_C5 (assembly GCF_054049655.1). Taxonomy (NCBI): domain Bacteria; kingdom Bacillati; phylum Actinomycetota; class Actinomycetes; order Micrococcales; family Cellulomonadaceae; genus Cellulomonas; species Cellulomonas sp. P5_C5. Next base: position 158,281 of record NZ_JBFULY010000002.1, read on the forward strand.
GACTGAGACCGCCATCAGCACGAGTCCTGACCCGGGCGCGCCGGTCGCGCCGCCGGTCTGCCCTCGTCACCCGGACCGGGTGTCGTACGTGCGGTGCCAGCGGTGCGGCCGGCCCACCTGTCCCGAGTGCCAGCGCCCGGCCGCCGTCGGCATCCACTGCGTCGACTGCGTCGCCGAGGCCGCCCGGGCGCTGCCGACCACGCGTACCGCGCTCGGTGGCGTCCGGCACGACGGCCGGCCGGTCGTCACGCTCACGCTGATCGGGCTGTGCGTGGTGAGCTTCGTCCTGCAGCTCGTCCTGCCGGGCTGGACCAACCGGTGGCTCTTCCAGCCGGTCGCCGCCTTCTACGAGCCGTGGCGGTTCCTCACCGCCGCGTTCCTGCACTCCCCCGGGCAGTACCTGCACATCGTCTTCAACATGGTGGCCCTGTGGTTCGTCGGGCCCACGCTCGAGAAGACGCTGGGGCGCGCGCGGTACATCACGCTCTACCTGATGTCCGCCATCGGCGGCTCCGTGGGCTCGGTGCTGCTGGCCACGGCCACGGACGGCTGGGCGTCCACCAGCGTCGGTGCGTCCGGCGCCGTGTTCGGCCTGTTCGGCGCGATCCTGGTGGTCAGCAAGCGGCTCGGCGGTGACGTCCGCGGCATCCTCGTGCTCATCGGCATCAACCTCGCGCTCGGGTTCGTCATGTCGAACATCGCTTGGCAGGCCCACGTCGGTGGCCTGGTCACCGGTGGTCTCCTCGCGGCCGCGTACGCCTACGCGCCACCCGCCCGACGGCAGCTGGTCGCGATCGTGGCCCCCGTCGCGCTCGGCGCCCTGCTGCTCGGCGCCACGCTGCTGACGTACGCGTCGATCGGCGCGTTCTCCGCCTGACGACCGGTGCGCGCCGTGGACGGCGTCGTGCGGCGCGCGCCCGCGCCTGCGCCGCTCACGATCGCCTGGAGAGCCGGTTTCGACGGCCCCGTCACCGTCCCCACCGTTACCCACACCTGTGGAACTACACCCGTGTAGTTATCCACAGACTTGTGCACCGCTGGGGACAGTGACGGCGTTGCCGCAGGTCAGAGCGGGTTGCTGTGGACGACGGCCCCGATGCCACGGTGGGGGCGAAGGTGGGGACGACGCCCCGACGGGGAGACATCACCCGAGCGGACCCAGGGGTCGACGAAGGCGCCGCCCGCAGGGTGTGCGAGCGGCGCCCAGGAGTCGTGCGTCCGGCGTCAGCGCCAGCGCGTCGTCATGCCGAAACCGGCGACGATGAAGGCGAACCCGATGAGCAGGTTCCACTGGTTGATGCCGGGGATCGGGTACTGCGACTGCGTGAGGTACGTGACGACGATCCAGATCAGACCGAGGATCATCAGCCCGAGCATCACGGGGAGGAACCAGGGCGCGTTGACCTTGGGTCCCGTCGACTTGGCGGGCGGCGGTGTGTACGTCGCCTTCTTGCGCGACTTCGACTCAGGCACGTCCGGTGCTCCTGTCCTGCAGCGATGCGGCCCTCGGGCCACGGGGGACCACGCGGGTGACGGCGTGGTCATAGGGCGGTCGATCATGCTGCGAGGGGCCCGCATCGTCACGGACCCGTCGCTTCGTGACCTAGCGTAGTGCCCGCGTGTACCCACACCCGCTCTCGTCCCAGGCAATCCCGCTCCAGGAGCCGTCGTGACCGACCACCCGCACCGTGCGCGTCGCGTCATCGCGCGCGGAACGCTGTCGGTCACGCTCGTCCTGGCCCTGTCCGGCGCCCTCTTCGCGGCCAACGCCAAGTTCGCCCGCGCCTCCGGCGAGCGGCACCCGCAGGACCTGCGGGAGCTGGCCCAGGTCGAGACGGAACGCGTGACACGGCTGTCGACCGAGGTCGACGACCTGCGCGCCGTCGTCGACGACCTGACGGCGAGCGAGAACGCCGGCACGCCCGTGGGCGAGCCCAGCGCGGCCTACGTCGTGGAGGGCGGGAGCCTGCCGGTCACGGGGCCGGGAGTGACGGTCCGGCTCGACGACGCTCCGGCTGACTCCCCGCGACGCGAGGACGTCACCCCCGACACGCTCGTGGTGCACCAGCAGGACCTGCAGGCCGTGATGAACGCCCTGTGGGCCGGGGGCGCCGAGGCGATGACGCTGATGGACCAGCGGGTGATCTCGACGAGCGCGTTCCAGTGCGTCGGCAACGTCCTGAAGCTGCACGGCCGGGTGTACTCACCGCCGTACGTGGTGCGGGCCATCGGCGACCCGGACGACCTGCGCAAGAGCCTCAACGCCTCACCGGCCGTCCAGCTGTACCTGCGCGACGCCGCCGAGGTCGGCCTCGGCTGGTCGGTGACGGACGCGGACCAGCCGCTCGAGCTCGCCGCATACTCGGGGGCCACCGAGCTGTCGTCCGCCACGGTCCCCGACGGCGTCGAGATCCTGCCCGGGCTGGAGGCGGCCGAGGAGGCGCAGCGAGCCAGCTCCGAGCCCACCGCCACGGTCGGACCCGAGGACAAGCAGTGAGCAGCGAGACGACGACCGAGCCGGCCACACCCACCCGCCGCGAACGGCGCAAGGCGGGTCGGACGCACGCGCGTGACGTCGCGTACGGCGTCGTCGGGGTGATCGGCGAGATCCTGATCACGCTCGGCGTCCTGCTGTTCGCGTTCCTGCTCTGGCAGCTGTGGTGGACGGACGTCGTCGGCAACCGTGCGCAGGCGGAGATCGTGGCGGAGCTCCCGTTCGAGCCGGTGCCGACGGCCACCCCCAGTGCGGGAGCACCGGCCGGACCCGTCATCGCCCCGCCGCGCCGCGACGAGCCGCCCGTCATGGCGGAGCCGCCGCACGCGACGACGTTCGCGACGATCCAGGTGCCGCGCTGGGTCGGCGAGCCGGAACGTCCCATCAGCCAGGGGACCGACCGGGCGACCGTGCTCGACGTGCTCGGCGTCGGGCACTACGAGGGCACGGCGATGCCCGGCGGGATCGGCAACTTCGCGGTCGCCGGACACCGGACCACGTACGCCAAGCCCTTCAACCGGGTCGAGGAGCTGCAGGTCGGGGACCCGCTGGTCATCCGGACGACCGACAACATCTGGTACGTCTACCGCGTGACCTCGACGGAGGTCGTCGACCCCTCCAACGTCGGCGTGATCGCGCCGGTACCGGGCGACCCGGGCGCGGTGCCCACGGAGCGCCTGATCACGCTGACCACGTGCCACCCGATGTTCTCCGCGCGGGAGCGGTTCATCGTGCACGGCGTCCTGGACTACTGGGCGCCCACGGCGGACGGGATCCCGGCAGAGCTGGTCGGTGGCGCATGATGGTCACCTTCGAGCGGGACGGAGGAGGCTGATGTACGGATGGCTGTGGCACCGGCTGCCCGGACCCGCGGGTGTGCGTGCGCTGATCCTCACGGTCGCCGCGCTCGCCGTCCTGGCCGCGTGCTTCCTGTGGGTGTTCCCGGCGGTCGCGCCGTTCATGCCGTTCAACGAGACCACGGTGGGTGAGTGAGATGACGCGAATCCTGGTGATCGACAACTACGACTCGTTCGTCTACACGATCGTCGGCTACCTCAACCAGCTCGGCGCGGAGACGGTGGTCGTGCGCAACGACGCCGTGCCGCCCGTGGCGGAGCGTGCCGACTTCGACGGCGTCCTGGTGAGCCCCGGTCCGGGGACCCCGGCCGACGCGGGCCAGAGCATGCAGGTCATCCGCGACTGCGCGGACGCGGCCCTGCCGATGCTCGGGGTGTGCCTCGGACACCAGGCGCTCGGTGAGGTGTTCGGCGGGACGGTCACGCACGCCCCCGAGCTCATGCACGGCAAGACCAGCCAGGTGGAGCACAAGGGCGAGGGCGTCCTGGCCGGGCTGCCCGACCCCTTCACCGCGACGCGGTACCACTCGCTCGCCGTCGTGAACGACACCGTGTCGGACGAGCTGGAGGTCACGGCGACCGCCCACGGCATCATCATGGGGCTCCAGCACGTGAGCCTGCCCCTGCACGGCGTGCAGTTCCACCCCGAGTCGGTGCTGACCGAGGGCGGCCACCGGCTGCTGGCCAACTGGCTCGAGGTCTGCGGCGACGACCAGGCCGTGGCGCGCTCCGAGGGGCTGCACCCGCTCGTCCGCCTCTGACCGATACGACGAAGGGGCCGTCCCAGCCGGGACGGCCCCTTCGTCGTACGCGCTACTTCGTGGGTGTCGGGCTCGGCTGGTTCCCCGGACCCTTCGACACGTGGATGTCGATCTGCTGGTCCAGCGGAACCTCGTCGCCTGCGGTCGGATCGGTCCGGAGCACCGTGCCGACGGGCTTGTCGGACGGGTCGTCGATGCGGTTGACGTTGGTCAGCCCGAGCGCGGCCAGCTGCTGCACGGCCTGGTCGTACTGCTTGTCGACCAGGTCGTTCGGGATGGTCGCCGTCGTCGGTGCGACCGCGATCTGCAGGTTGATGACGCGGCCCTGCTTGACCGGCGTGTTGGCCGGGACGTCCTGGGAGACGACCGTGTCGGGCGTGTTCGCGGACTCGACCGGCGACGTGTTGACCTGCAGCTTGGCGTCGTTGAGGATCTGCGTCGCCTCGGCCTTGGTCTTGCCGGTGACGTCCGGCACCAGCACGTTGCCGGTGGAGACGAAGAGGGTGACCGAGGATCCGGCGCTCACCGACGTCCCGGAGACCGGGTCGGTCTTGGTGACCTGGCCCTGCGGGAACGCGGGGTTGTCGTCGTCCTGACGGTTGGCCGAGACGGTCAGGCCCGCGTCCGTGAGGATGTCGGTCGCCTCCTGCTCGGTCCGGCCGGAGACGTCCGGCACCGCCAGGCTGGCGGGCCCCGTCGAGATGATGGCCTTCACGGCGGACTCCGGCTCGACCGGTGTGCCCTCCGGCGGGTCGGTCTTGATGACGAGCCCGGCGTCGACCGTGTCGCTCGCCTCCTCGGCTCTGTCGTACACGAGGTCCGCCGCCTGGATCTTCTCCTTGGCATCAGCCTCGGTCAGGCCGACCACGGTCGGCACCGGGACTGTGGTCTCCGGCGCGGTCTTGTTCGCGTTCGCGATCAGGAGCGCGACGATCCCCGCGACCGCCAGCACGGCGATGGCGATGAGCAGGGGCAGCAGCCACGGCCGCTTCTTGCCCTCGTCGTCGTCATCCAGGCCACCGCCGGTCGTCGACGCCACGGCCGCCCCGGTGGACGCCCACGGCGAGGTGGCCGGCGGCATCGCCTGGGTCGTCGCGACGGGCGGAGCCATGAGCTGCGTGGCCTCGGTGGCGGGGGTCGCGACGAGCGCCGCGGCAGCGAGTGCCCCGACGGCCGGCGCACCCACGGCGCCGCCGCGCACGGCGGCCTCGAGGTCGGAGCGGAACTCGGCGGCGCTGGAGTAGCGGGAGTCGCGCTCCTTGGCCAGGGCCTTGAGCGTGATGCGGTCGAGCGAGTCCGGCACGTCGGACGCGAACGTGGACGGCACCGGTGCGGCCTCGCGGACGTGCTGGTAGGCCACGGCCACGGGCGAGTCGCCGGTGAACGGCGGGCGGCCGGTGAGCAGCTCGAACAGCAGGCAGCCGGTGGAGTACAGGTCGGAGCGGGCGTCCACGGTCTCGCCGCGCGCCTGCTCCGGCGACAGGTACTGCGCGGTGCCGATGACTGCCTGCGTCTGGGTCATGGTCGCCGCGGAGTCGGCCATCGCGCGGGCGATGCCGAAGTCCATGACCTTGACCGCACCCGTCGGGGTGAGCATGACGTTGGCGGGCTTGATGTCGCGGTGCACGATGCCCGCGTGGTGGGAGTACTCGAGCGCGGACAGGACGCCGGAGGTGATCTCCACGGCCTCCTCGATGGGCACCGCGTGGCCGTCCCGCAGGATGTCGCGGACGGTGTGGCCCTCGACGTACTCCATGACGATGAACGGGACGTGGGCGACGACGCCCGTCGGCTCCGTGAAGACGTCCTCGCCGGTGTCGTAGACCGAGACGATCGCGGGGTGGTTCAGCGCGGCGGCCGACTGGGCCTCGCGGCGGAACCGGTTCTGGAACGAGGGGTCCCGGGCCAGGTCGGAGCGCAGGATCTTGATGGCCACCGTGCGACCGAGCCGGGTGTCGTGGCCGATGTGCACCTCGGCCATGCCACCACGGCCGATGAGCTCGCCGACCTCGTACCGTCCGGCGAGGGTGCGGGATCCGTCGTCCACCACTAGGCGTCCTTTGCTTCCGTCGATGCGGGGTTCGCGGCGAACGCTGCGGACCCGTTGTCCGTGATCATCCCATCCGGGGCATCGGCACGAGGGTAGTGGGCCACGGAGGCCACGAGCCGGGTTCCACCGTCGGCGGGCCCGTCGGCGTTGGTGATCCTCGTCGCAAGTGCCGCGCCGAGCAGGCCGATCAGCAGCAGGACCAGCGCGACGAGCGGCCACGACAGCTTGCCGGAGCGGCCCAGCCGCACGCCGGTGCTCGTCGACGCCCGGCGCGCCGCCGCACGACCCGTCGGCTCCTCGGACCGGCGTGTCCGCCGCGGCGGGTACGACGGCGGGGGACCGGCCGGCGCCTCGACCGTGGTCGACGCGGTGGCGAACGTGTCCGGGGTGCGCTGGAGCTTGCTGATCAGCACGGGGATGCCCGAGGGCGGCGTGCGCGGGACCAGCTTGTCCAGCAGCTGCGCCAGCTCCTCGCCCGAGGCCGGGCGCGCGGTCGGCTCCTTGGACAGCAGCCGCAGGACGAGCGCGGCCAGCGGCTTGTCGACGCTCGGCGGCAGGGGCGGGACGGGGTTGTTCACGTGGGCCACGGCGATGTCGACGGCCGTCGGGCCGGTGAAGGGCCGGTGCCCGACGAGGGCCTCGTACGCGATGATCCCCAGCGAGTACAGGTCCGACAGCGGCGTCGCGGGCTTGCCGACTGCCTGCTCCGGCGACAGGTACTGGGCGGTCCCCATCACCATGCCGGTGGCCGTCATGGTCACCTGGTTGCGGGCCAGCGAGACGCCGAAGTCGGTGATCTTCACGCGTCCGCCGCGGCCCAGCAGGATGTTGCCCGGCTTGACGTCCCGGTGCACCACGCCCGCCAGGTGCGCCGCGTGCAGGGCGCGCGACGTCTGCGCCAGGATCGGCAGCAGGCGGCGGGTGGGCAGCACGGGCTCACGCTCGAGCAGGTCGGACAGCGGCTCGCCGACGACGAGCTCCATGATCAGGAAGCCGGACCCCTCCTGCTCGCCGTAGTCGAAGAGCTGCGCGATGTTCGGGTGCGACAGGGACGCGGAGTTGCGCGCCTCGGTGCGGAACCGCTCGAGGAAGCCGCGGTCGCCGGCGAACTCGGAGCGCAGCACCTTGACGGCGACCGGGCGGGCGAGGGCGTCGTCGTACCCCTCCCACACCTCACCCATGCCACCGACGGCGATCTGCTTGACCAGCCGGTAGCGCTCGCCGAGCAGGAGGCCCGAGGTCGTCTTCATGAGCCGAGCACCGCCTCGATGACGGCCTTCGCGATGGGTGCCGCGACCCGTCCGCCGGTCGCCTCGTTGCCGGCGTTCCCGCCGTGCTCGACGATCACCGCGACCGCCACGCGCGGGGCGTCGGCCGGCGCGAACGCGGTGAACCATGCGTGCGGCGCCTGCCCGTCGGCCGTCTGCGCGGTCCCGGTCTTGCCGGCCACCTGGACCCCGGGGATCTGCGCGGCCTCGCCCGACCCGCTCTCCACGACGCCGACCATCATGTCCCGCATCGACGCGGCCGTCCCGGGCGAGGTGGCCGTCGAGTAGAGCGTCGGCTTCGTCTCGTCGACCAGGTGCAGGTCCGCCGAGCGCACGGTCTGCACGAGGTACGGCGTCATCAGCTGACCGCCGTTCGCGATCGCCGCCGACACCATCGCCATCTGCATCGGGGTGGCCTGCACGTCGCGCTGGCCGATGGCCGACTGCGCGGTGACGGGCGCGTCCATGTCCTCGGGGAACACGCTCTCGGCCACCAGCATCGGGATGGTCAGGTCGGGGTCGTTGAACCCGAACCGCTCCGCCTGCGTGAGCAGGGCGTCGGCACCCACGTCCATGCCCAGCTGCGCGAACGCCGTGTTGCAGGAGACGCGCAGCGCGTCGGCCAGGGTGATCGGGTCGGCGCCGCAGCCACCCCCGCCGAAGTTGCCGATGGTCGCGGACGTCTGCGGCAGCGTGAGCCGGACCGGGGCGGGCAGGGTGCTCTCGGGCGTGTACTGGCCGCTCTCGAGCGCGGCGGACGCCGTGACCAGCTTGAACGTCGAGCCGGGCGGGTAGCGCTCCTGCGTCGCGTTGCTGCGCAGCGGGTTGCCCTCGGCCGTGTCCAGACCCTGGTAGGCGGCGCTCGCGGCCGTGATGTCGTGCGACGCGAGGGTGTTCGGGTCGAAGCCGGGCGTCGAGACGAGGGCGAGGATCCGGCCCGTCGACGGCTCGATCGCTACGACGGCACCCTGCTGGCCGGCCAGGCCGTCGAACGCGGCCTGCTGCGCGGCGGGGTTGATCGTCGTCTCGACCGCCGCCCCCTCCGGCTGGCTCCCGGTGATCAGGTCGCGGATGCGGGAGAAGAACAGGCGGTCGCCGCGGCCGGTCAGCTCCTCGTTCGCGGCCCGCTCCAGCTGGGAGCGGCCGTTCACGACGGAGTAGAAGCCGGTCACGGCGGAGTACAGGTCACCGTTGGTGTACGACCGCTGGTAGCCGTAGGAGTCCTCGACCTTGGTGGACAGCGCGATGGCCTCGCCGGCCACCACGATCGGTCCGCGGGCGTTGCCGAACTCGCGGTACAGGGTGCGGACGTTGCGGCTGTCGTTGTTGAGGCGGTCGGCCTGGAAGTACTGCACCCAGGTGGCGCTGGCCATGAGGCCGACGAACATCACGAGGACGACCGTCGCGAGGCGGCGGAGCGGGGTGTTCATCGCACCCCCCGCATGAGCTCGGTGGGCTGATCGTCCTCGGTGCTGCCGCCGACGACCGGAGTCCCCGCGATCGGGGTCAGGGACGGCTTCATCGACGGTGCCGGGCGACGGGCCTCGTCGGAGATCCGCAGCAGCAGCGCGACGATGACCCAGTTGGCGACGAGGGACGATCCGCCGTACGCGATGAACGGCGTGGTCAGGCCCGTCAGCGGGATGATCCGCGTGACGCCGCCGACCACGACGAACGTCTGCAGCGCCACGATGAAGGCCAGGCCGCCCGCGAGGAGCTTGCCGAAGCCGTCGCGCACCCCGATCGCCGTGCGCATGCCGCGCTCGGTGAGGATCGCGTAGCAGAGCAGGATCGCGAGCAGCCCGGTCAGCCCCAGCTCCTCGCCGAGGGACGCGACGATGAAGTCCGACTCGGCGAACGGCACCAGGTCCGGCCGCCCCTGCCCCCAGCCGGTGCCGAACAGGCCCCCGCTGGCCATCCCGAACAGCCCGCGCACCAGCTGCCCCGAACCGCCCGGGCTCTGGTCGAAGACGGCCGGGTCGAAGGCGTGCAGCCAGGCGTCGAAACGTGCTCCGACGTGCGAGAACGCACTCGCGGCGAGGACCGCTCCGGCGACGAACAGGAGCAGGCCGATGACCACCCAGCTGAGCCGTTCGGTGGCGAGGTACAGCATGGCGACGAACAGGCCGAAGAACAGCAGCGAGGTGCCGAGGTCGCGCTCCAGGACGAGGACCGCGACCGACGCGCCCCAGACGATGAGGATCGGGCCGAGGTCCCGCGGCCGCGGCAGCTGCAGGCCCAGCACCTTCGGCCCGGCGAGCGCCAGCGTGTCGCGGTGCGTGACCAGGTAGCCMGCGAAGAAGATGGCGAACGCGATCTTGGCGAACTCCGCCGGCTGGAAGCCGACCCCGCCGACGCGGACCCAGATGCTCGCGCCGTTGATGTTCGCGCCCAGGCCCGGGACCAGCGGCAGGAGCACGAGCACCAGACCGGCGATCATCGCGGTGTAGGTGTACCGGCGCAGGGTGCGGTGGTCCCGCAGCAGCACGATGACGGCAGCCGCGAGGATCACCGAGACCGCCGTCCACACCAGCTGGCGCTGCGCGAACGTGTCCTCACGGCCCCGCGCCGCGTACGCGAAGTCGATCCGGTAGATCATCGCGAGCCCGATGCCGTTCAGCGCCACCGTGATCGGCAGGATCACCGGGTCCGCGAACGGGGCACGCCAGCGCAGCACCAGGTGGATGCCGATCGCGAGGGCCGCCATGCCGAGCCCGTAGCCGATCACGTCGGGCGGGACCTTGTCGGTGGTGCCGATGCCGGCGAGCGCGTACGACGCCACGCCGATGGCGAGCGCGAGCAGCAGCAGGCCGAGCTCGACACCCCGGCCGGCCCGCACCCGGTGCGGCTGGACGGTAGCCATCACGCGCGGCTCACGGTGTGGCCGTCCCGGACGGGGCGGGAGCGGGGGTCGCGGTGGGGGTGGTGCGCGGGCGGAGGGTCGCCGAYGGACGCGGCGCGGGGGCTGTGTCCTCCTCGAGCATCGCGACCAGGTCGCGGGCCTCGTCGAGCGAGTCCGCGTGGATGGTCTGCTCCACGCGCTCCCGCAGGTAGCGCGAGTCGAGCTCGTCGAGCGACGTGCCGGTGCGTTCCACGACGGACGACAGCGCGATCGGGCCCAGGGTCTGCGGCAGCCCGCGGAAGATCACGACCTCCTCGTCGTCCACCCCCACGTAGTACTGCGTCTGCGTCCAGCTGTACGCGATCGCGGCCGCACCGACGACCAGCGCGGCGACGCCCAGCCACAGCACGACCGAGCGCCAGCGCCGCGGAGGGGGCAGCTGCTCGTCGTCGTCCGTCGCAACCTCGGCCGCAGCCGTCTCCGGCGCGTCCTCGTCGACCACCTGCGCGGCCCGCGCCAGACCTGCCGCGCGCGCCGCCGGGCCGTCGGCCGCGGCCGTCGGGTCGTTGCGGGTCAGTGCCGCCGCCCCGACCACCGTCGCGTTCGTCGTCGGGCCCTCACCGTCGGCGACGTCGTCGAGCTCGACCACGTCGGCCAGCACGACCGTGATGTTGTCCCCGCCACCGGCCCGCAGCGCGAGCTGGACCAGCCGGTCCGCACACGCATCGACGTCGGCGATCGTCGCCATCGTCTCCTCGATGGTCTCCGCGCTCACGAAGCCCGACAGGCCGTCCGAGCACAGCAGCCACCGGTCGCCCCGGCGCGCCTCCCGGACCGACAGGTCCGGGGTCACCTCCGGGTCGAAGTCGCCCAGCACGCGCATCACGACCGACCGCTGCGGGTGGTGCTCGGCCTCCTCGGGCGTGATCCGGCCGATGTCCACCAGGTGCTGCACGAACGTGTGGTCGGTGGTGACCTGCGTGAGGATGCCGTCGCGCATGAGGTACCCGCGCGAGTCGCCCAGATGCACCATCGCGAGCTTGTTGCCGGCACGCAGGATGGCGAGGACTGTCGTGCCCATGCCGCTCAGCTCCGGGTCGGCGTCGCTGCGCGCGATGATCTCGTCGCGGGCGTCGGCCAGCGCCGTCTCCAGCTGGTCCAGCGCGTCGTCCGGGCCGTGCGACTCCCCGTCGAGCGGCGCGAACGCGGCGACGGCCACCGAGGACGCGACGTCGCCGCCCGCGTGACCGCCCATGCCGTCCGCGACCATGAGCAGGTGCGGACCGGCGTACGCCGAGTCCTGGTTGTTGGAGCGCACGAGTCCGACATCGGACCGCGCCGCATATCTGAGTGCGACGGACACCGGGTTACCTCTGCAGCTCGAGAACGCTCTGGCCCACGCGGACGGGTGTACCCGTCGGGACGGGAGTCGGAGCCTCGACGCGCTGGTCCGCCACGAATGTCCCGTTCGTGGAYCCGAGGTCCTCGACGAACCACTGGCCGCCCTGCGGGAAGATCCGCGCGTGCCGCGACGACGAGTAGTCGTCGTCCAGGACGAGCGTGCAGCCGGGCGCCCGGCCGATGAGCACCGACGACGTGCCCAGCGGGACGATCGTGCCGCGCAGCGGACCCTCCGTCACGACGAGCCGGCCCGGCCCGTTCCCGCTGCGCGCCGACCGCGGGATGCGCGTCGGGGCCGTCTCGGGCCTGGTCGGCTCGGTGGCGACCGCAGCCGCGGCCGCTGCCGCAGGGACCGCGGCCTTGCGACGACGCCGGTCCGTGATGCGCGTCCCGTACAGGTCGCGGCGCAGCACGCCGATCGCGAAGAGCACGAGCACCCACAGCAGGGCCAGGTAACCCAGCCGCAGCAGGGTGATCGTCAGCTCACTCATGTGCGGGCGTCACTCGTCCAGGTCCGGCTCGCCGCCTGTCCAGAACAGGATCCGGGTGCGCCMGATGGTCAGCGTGTTGCCGTCCAGCAGGGTCGCGGCCGGAACCTGGTGGCCCTCGACGAAGAGTCCGTTGGTCGAGCCCATGTCCGTCGCGACCACCCCGTCGCCCGTCACCCGGATCTCCAGGTGCCGCCGCGAGACGCCCGGGTCGTCGACGATGATGTCCGCCTCCGAGCCGCGCCCGATGACCGTGACCGGGCCGGTGAGGATGTAGCGCTGACCGTCGATGTCCACCAAGGGGTGCCGCGCACTGGGCGCCGACGTGGCCGACGCCGGCGCGACCGCCCCGCGCACCGTCGCGCTGTGCACCCGGAACCGCGCCGCCTCGAGCTCGCCGTCCTCGCTGAACGACACCGTCACCGGACCCACGAACGCGTAGCGCTGGCTGGCGGCGTAGTCGGTGACGTTGTTGGCGAACTCGTCCGCCAACGCCTCCGCACCCCACGACTCCACCTGGTCGTAGTCGGCAGTTGCGAGCTCGATCGTGAACTCGTTGGGGACCACCGYGCGATCCCGACCCACGACGGCCGCCCTGTCGTCCAGCTCGCGCCGCAGCGCGCTGGAGAGGTCGAGCGGCTTGAGCTCGCTCTTGAAGGCCTTGGCGATGGCGTTGTTGACCACCCGCTCCACGCCGTTCTCGAACCTGTCGAGGATGCCCACGCCCACCTCCCCAGTCCCTCGTGCACGTCTGCGTGCAGCTGCCCTACCCGCAATCCGCCTTGATCGTATCTGTGACGCGCCGGTACGGGGTCGGATGCCGAGGAAGTGCGCGCGGCGTCTCACCCTGACGGGTCTGCGGCCCGTGCGCGCGTTCAGAACCAGCCCTGACGTCGTGCTAATGTTCTGCGGCGCGCGCGAGTGGCGGAACGGCAGACGCGCTGGCTTCAGGTGCCAGTGTCCGAAAGGGCGTGGGGGTTCAAATCCCCCCTCGCGCACAGAAGGGTGGTTCCCGAAAGAACCGCCTGAGCAGTACCGAAACTCCCGGTCAGGGATCTCTGACCGGGAGTTTCGTGGTTGGTGGGTGCCCCTGGCGCTTCGTCAGCCCGCCGCGAAGGCATGCCTCCGGTCGTGGTGCCTGGCCGGGAGGTCCTGGGTTTCCAGGGCCCCGAGCCCGGCTATGGGTGCCCTGAAGAAGATCGGGCGTGCTGAGTCCGGGTCCCATCGAGCGCGCACGGTGAACTTGTAGATTGCCCTGTGACCGCCGCTACCCGACTTCTCTCCGTCGACGACGTCGAGGAGGTCACGTCGCTGCTCCGGGAGAACCGCGAGTTCATGGCTCCGTGGGACCCGACGCGGGCGGACGAGTACTACCTCGTCGAGAAGCAGCTCGAGATCGCGGAGCAGAACCTCGAAGCTCACTCGCAGGGCACCATGCTCCCGCTCGTGGTCCTCGACGACACCGGCGCGATCGCCGGACGGCTCAATCTCAACGGGATCACCCGCGGTGCGTTTCAGTCGGCCGCCCTGGGCTACTGGGTGAGCAAGAGGGCGAACGGAAGGGGCCTCGCGACGAGAGCGGTAGCGGATGTCGTCGCGCTTGCCTTCGGCGAGCTAGGGCTCCACCGGCTCCAGGCCGAGACGCTCTTCGCGAACGCCGCGTCGCGGCGGGTGCTCTCCAAGAACGGATTCCGGCTGTTCGGTGTTGCGCCGAGCTACTTGCGGATCCACGGGCGCTGGCAGGATCACATGCTCTTCCAGCTGATCGCCGACGAGCCCGCCAGTGATCGCTCACCGGCGGGCTCGGACAGTCACGCCTCAAGGTCATCCAGGTCTCCTTCGGCGGGTGGCTCGACCGGACGGAGGGTGAGGCCCTCGCCCTGACGACGGCCGCGCTCGAGCTCCGGAACTCGACGTGCGACACGGCCGACGTCGGCGGTGTCACCCGCGCCGAGCCGGACGGCCGGTTGCCGCCGGCGCCCCGACGTGCGCCTGAGCCCGACCGGCCGGGTGTGCCTAGAGGGCGCCAACTGGTGTGCCTGGAGCACAGTGGTCGCAAGCGTTCCTCGACGTCAGCGAGTTTCGGGAACCACCCACAGAACAGAACAGAAGGGTGGTTCCCGAAAGAACCGCCTGAGCAGTACCGAAACTCCCGGTCAGGGTTCCCTGGCCGGGAGTTTCGTGGTTGCTGACCGGTGCAGGCGGCCTGACGGTGCTTGCGGCCCTCTCGAGGCCGCCATCGTCACCACGGCCCTTGCCGACTCGCTCCCTTGTCGATGAACCCCGCAACGGTCTGTACAGGCCCCGTGACCGGCCGCCACCCTGGGACGTCGCCGCACCGTCACAACCGCACGGCGCCCGGATCCACCCGGGTGGCCGGCCAGACGACACCGTCGCCGTCCACGACCCATGACGGGTTCGGCAGCAGTTCGGCGAGCCGGCCGACGAAGGAGACGAACAGGTCCTCCCACCTGCACTCGATCGACACGGCGCTGGCTGTGCTCAGGTCGGGGAGCGGCCCTGAACCCGGGGCCGCGGACAGGCCCTCGCGCCAGTCCCACGCGCTGTCCTGGCCCAGTCCACCGAAGACCGTGACGAGCCGGTCCTGGTCGTCGCGGAGCTGTGCGACATCGTCCCGGACGTCGGCGCCCAACGTCCGCGCGGCCTGCAGGACGTGGACCTCGAACGACTCGTCGAGCGACACGAGATAGGCGGACTTCACGACAGCTCCTCGATCATCTGGATCAGCTCGGCTTCGGTTCGAGCGATCGGGGAGCCGTGACTGTCGTGGCCATGAACTCGGCCGCGCGCTCCGGCGCATCACCGGAACGGACGACGTCGACGAAGGTGCGGACGAGCAGCTCAGGGGTCACGGGAGGAGTCTGGCCCACGCGGTCTGCTCACGGCGGTCCGCGGGCGCCCGTCGGACCGGGCGCCCGACGACGCGCTCAGCAGCGGACGACAGTGCCGCTCACGTTCGAGATGACGAGGTTCGTGGCGCACGGCTTCTCGACGATGCGCACCCCGTCGGTGAGCGTGAGGTTGCGCAGCGTGATGTCCCGGTTGCCGGGGAACTCGGAGCGCGCGGCGAGTCGGACGTCGCCGCCCTGCACGGTGCCGCTCGTCGTGGCGAGGCTGACGTTCGTGCAGTTCTCGATGAGGACCGGGTTGTTGCCGGTCCGGACGAGCTCGACCTTGTTGATGCGCAGACCGCCGCTCTCGGACACGCAGAACACGCCGCGCCCGCCGCCGCTGGCCTTCACGGTGCCGACMTCGATGTTGGTGGGGTACGACGAGCCGATGCGCCCGGCGCGGTTGGCGATGCGGAACGCGGCGTAGCCGGTGCCGGTGCCGGCGCCCTGGGCGTCGACGAGGCTGATCTTCGCGTTGATGGTGGCGTTGAGGAGCAGCCCGGACTCACCGACGTTGCGGGCCGTCACCGTGCCGACCGTGAGGCCGTCGACCCCGTACGTCTCGACGGCGTGCGACCCGGCGCCGGACACGTACGCGTTGTTGATGGTGATGTTGCGGGCGTACCGGCTGGTGTCGCCGAGGTTGTCGACGCGGATCCCGATGCCGCCGCCGGAGAGCCGCATGTCGATGTCCCGTAGCCGCACGTTGTCGACGTTGCGCAGGAAGATCCCGTAGACGGGTGTACCCGTGAGCGCGAGGCGCGCGACCTCGATGTCCGTGGCGCCGCGGGCGTAGACGCCGGCGACGTTGCCGGAGCCGCTGCCGCTGACGTGGATGGTGCCGCAGGACTCGAGCGTCGTGTAGCTGGGCATGGTGATGCGCGCGTTGGCGCTCATGGTGCCGGAGCCGTTGATGACGACGCGCTGCTTGCTGGTGCGTCCGGCGTCGAGCGCGCCGATCGCGGTGTTGATCGCCGTGAGCATGTCCGAGCCGCTCCACAGCTCGGTGCTGCCGCGGTACGCGCGCCACGTGCTGCCGTCCTGCACGGCGGAGCCGTGGACGGTCGAGCCCGTACAGCTCGTGCCGGGCGCGGCATGGCTGGGTGGCGCGAGGACGAGGGACGTCACGGCGAGCGCGGTGGCCGCGAGCCCGGCGAGCGCGACACGAGCCCGGACGCGCCGGGCTCGGGGTGCGAGGAGGTCGGTGGTCATGCGGGCACCTTTCAGCGGCGCCACCGGCATCGGTGCGGGCGCCCTCCGTTGGACGCTTCCGGCCGGTCGGCTCTCGCACGCTAGGGGCGCCGATGCCACGAACGCAGCGCTTTGAACCGTTTCGGAGAGCGCATTCCTTTGTGAAGAGCCCTGTCGGGCGTCATGGCCGACACTCGGCGATGTCGAGACCGGGACCGCCGCTATCGTCGGCCGACGGCACCA
The DNA here is from genome assembly GCF_054049655.1 of Cellulomonas sp. P5_C5. Taxonomy (NCBI): domain Bacteria; kingdom Bacillati; phylum Actinomycetota; class Actinomycetes; order Micrococcales; family Cellulomonadaceae; genus Cellulomonas; species Cellulomonas sp. P5_C5. The sequence goes on from NZ_JBFULY010000002.1 coordinate 174,788, forward strand.
CGGGGTGCCACGGACGGAGGCCTCGCGTGGACGACCAGGAGCGACCGACGACGGACGCCGACGAGGGCAGCGAACCGAAGTCGGACAACAGCACCATGCGGACGCTGGGCATCATCTTCATCGTGGTCGGCATCGGCCTGTTCGTCGGACCGGGGAGCGCCGGCATCCCGTTCATCGCGATCGGCGTCGTCTTCCTGGCCTCCTCGGCGGCACAGAAACGCCGCTGAGCGCACGACGTCCGTGCGACCGCGCACGAGCCTGAGGACCTGCCGGTCAGGTCAGGAGCCGGGTGTGGACAAGCCACATCGGGCCGATGTCGGTTTCGGTACGGGTTGCCGCTCCTGGCGGGTGCCGGGTGCGGATCAGAGGGGCAGTTGATGCGGGCGGTCCCGGGTGTCGTGGTGTCGGTGATGGTTGTGGTCGGGCTGGTGGGGTGCAGCACGTCACCGCCGGTCCGGTCAGGCACCGATCAGGCGAACGCGTCCAGCAGCTCTCGGCTGCGGCGGTACTTGTCGCGCAAGCGGTCGGCGACGGCTGGCGGCAAGGCCTCGAGCCTCTGAGGATCCGAGTTGTCGTCGAGGTCGGCATGCTTCACGACGACGGCGAGGKGATGTTCGGCGACCCTGCGCATGCTCTCTTCGAGCGTCTCACCGGGCCGCTTGCTCAGGGCGTCGACGGCAGCGACGACCTCCGCCGGGCAACCGAGGGCAATCAGGTCCGCCGCTGTGACGGGAGTGTCCTCGAGGACGTCGTGCAGGACGGCGACGATGCGGGCGTCGTCCGTGTCCACGCGCGCCATCACCCGCAAGGGGTGCCCGATGTACGGCTGACCCGCCTTGTCGGTCTGCCCTTCGTGCGCCTCCGTCGCGAGCGCCACGGCTGCGTCGAGATCGAACAACGGCTCGCTCATGCGTCACTCACCTGTCGGGTGCTGCTTCGGGTCCAGATGGGTTCGCCGATGGGGCGCTTGATCGCGGCCACGACGACTTCCAGAGGGTACGAGAGGGAGACAGTCCCGAGGTCCGACGTGAGGAGATCCAAGCTCTTCAGTCTTTCGACGCTGACCTCGTCGCGATCCTCGATGAAGCCGACGTGTACGGAACCGCCGGGCCTCCGAGCGCGTCGGCCCAGGCCCCGTTCGTCGAGTCATCGGTTCTCGTACGTGAATGCCCACGCAACGGCCTCGGCTGCGTTGTCCGACAGACCCGGGTGGAGCTCTCGGGCGCGTGCTGCGATGAGCCGGCCGGCGTCGGCGAGGGTCGTGGTGGACCAATCCACGACGACGCGTCCCGCATCCTCGGCGATGCTCTCGACCAGCGCGAGCAGCACGTCCGGCGGGCGCCGCGTCGCGCACGCGCGGGCTGCCCCCGGGTCGATCTTCGGGTACGGCCGACGACCTCGGCCGTAGTACGCCACCACGGCAGCACAGAGTTCCTCGTCGATGCCATCGGTCACGAGCACAGCCTGACTCCGTGAGTCGATCACGGCTCCGATCTCGGCGATCTGGTCAGGCATGCTGCACGCKACAGCGTCAGGCTGCTCGGGCGTCTCGGTATCGCTGCGTTCGACCGTGGACCAGATCGGATCGCCAGTCGGGTGCTTGATCGAGGCCACGACGGCATCGAGCGGGTACGAGAGGGCGACAGCGAGCTCCTCGGCGTTGCCGACGGAGAGCTTGCGTGCGACCACGGTTCCGTTTGCGTGTCGCACCTCCGCCTTGCCCTGGCCGTCACGGACGACCACGTACTCGGTGGGCGTGGCCAGCCGGCTGTACGTCAGGACCTCCATGTCGTGCGCTCTGCGCCATCCGACCGCCGCCTGCAGGGCAAGGTATATCTGCAGCACCGATACGTCGGACGTGACGATCATCAGACCGTTGGACGCGCCGCGATCGATCGTCTCCACCGTGACCACGCCAGCGCTCTCGTACCCAACTTCCCACGTCTCGCCATCACCGATCCGGAAGGCCTCACCCGGCCTCGGCTTCTCGATGCGTTCGTGCTCAATCTCGATCAACTCCGAGACTCGCTGATCGATCGCGATCCGGATGGGAGAAACCATTATCCGGCGAGCTTCTGGCGTGGAGGTAGCCAAAGGGACTATTGTCGCCATTCCGTCGAGCGCCTCCGGATCATTTATTGCCATCAGTCGGCCCTCTCTACGATTGCGGTGTGATAACCGGGGCGAATGTCGCACTATTTGTGCGAGCGCAGGGACGGCCTCTCAGGGCTCCGCTCCAGTTGCATCAAGAATCTGTCGCCATGACGTCGGCCTCCAGGAACGGCTCGTACATCAGCCGGCCCTCGTTGACCGCGAGGAGCTCGTCGCCCAGCTCCACTCCAGCGAGATTGAGCACTCGTCGGGGTCAGTCGGGTTCTCGTCTCCGACGAGTTACTGATCGCGGGCCAGAAAGATCCAGCGCAGCTTGTCGTGTGGAGAGATCTGCGGATCCGTCAGGATCTCGTAGGTCTTTTCGACGCGGACATGCTCACCGGTGAGAGATTGCAAGTTGCTCACGATGTCATCTATATCGACGGTGTCATCCTCCGTCAGCCGACTCAGCTGGAAGTGCAACCGCACGTCTGTTCCGACGACACCAACCCCGACTGCGAGCGCGTTTCTTGGCAGAACCCCGAGCGTCGCCTGAACTGCTTGCGAAACTATGTAATTGTCCCACACTGGCGCGCGGCCAGGATCGTCTGGAGTTGGAAAAGTCATGGCATCCACTTCACCGGGTCCACCAACGTCACGCTCCTCGGATCGGGTCTCGACCAGTGCGGACGGAAACTAGCGCGCCCCGCGATCGATTTGCCCGAGTTGTCCACAGGCGGACCGCTGGGCTGGGATCCCGTGGGGATTCCGGGGCGCGAGCATCGCGGTCTCCCCGCCGCGATGACGCAGGGAGCGCGACTGGCTCAGCCGTGAGCGGTGCCGCCAGCACCCCACGGCAGCCCGTGGGGAGCGGGCGCTCACCGACGATGCCGTGAGCCGGAAGTCCTCGACCGCGCGGCAAGGACGTTGCGCAAGGCGCTCGGCGGTCGCGGCAAGGACGTTCCTCAGGACGCCGGCGGCACGCTCGACGGTCGCGCGTACTGCCTAGAGCCGACGCCCCCGATCGCAGCCATCGCCGTTCGCCGCGTACGGCGGCGATTCAGCCTGTGCTGAGCGGATTTTGTGGTCAGATGACCATGCGCGTCGACCTGCGGGGTCGAGCAGTCGGCGAGAGGGGCGTGGCGTGAACGCACCACGGAGGGCAGTCCGTCGAACCTCGGGAGTCGTCGGCGTGCTGGTGGCCGTCGTCCTGCTGGGAGCGTGCGGTGATGGCGGAGTCACTCTGCCCAGCCCGACCAGAACGCTGCCGACCCCGACGATCACCCTCCCGTCGCGTCCCACTCCGACGCCGACGGTGACGCTGCCGGTGCGTCCCACCCCGACGGACACCCCCGTCGCTCCCGAGCCGACGGAGCCTGAGCCCGAGCCGACGGAACCGGCGCCCGAGCCGACGGCGGTCGAGCCGGCCCCCGAGCCGACGGTTGTCGAGCCAGAGCCAGAGCCCGAGCCGACAGCGGTCGAGCCGGCACCTGAGCCCACGGTGGTCGAGCCGGTGCCGGAGCCGACGGCGGTCGAGCCCGTTCCGGAGCCGACCGCGACCGAGACGGCGGTCGTCCCGGAGCCGACGCCGACCTCCACCCCGACCCCGACGCAGGAGGCCACGCCGTCGCCGTCCGCGTCGAGCGAGGCGGAGGCTGAGGAGGCGGCCGGCACCCCGGCGTGGGTGTGGTGGCTGCTGGGGCTCCTCGTGGTCGGTCTCGGTGTCGGGATCCCGCTGGTCGTCCGAGCGCGTCGACGGGCCGCCGAGCCACCCGCCTGATCGGCACCCGCCCTGCCGGTGACCAGCAGAGGCCCTTGTGCGACGCGTGCGCGTCGAGCAGGGTCGTGCTGTTGCAGTCGCGTCGACGCGAGAGGAACGCCATGTCCAACGTCGCCCTCCGGTGTACCGACACGGCGTGCGCGGCGCACGGGAGGGTGCAGGCGACCCCGACGTGCGCGGTGTGCGGCAAGCCGACCGTGTGGACGGTCCTGCGCGTCCCGCCACCGGGAACTGCTCCGATCGCGCCGATCTACTCGACGCCGATGCCGCTCAAGGGTCAGCAGCAGCCGCACGTGCACCCGGTCGGCTCTGAGACGCGCACGTGCACGAACCCGGCGTGCGCGAGCTTCCACCTGGTGCAGGACGCGACGGTCTGCGCGCAGTGCGGGAGCGCGACGGTCGTCGCGAAAGCGCTGTAGGTCGGCGGTGTCGGACAAGGTCGACGTCAAGAAGTCGCTCGACAGCTACCAGGCCCGGCGGGGGCAGTTCCGGATCCTCGACGTCCCTGACCTGCGGTACCTGATGGTCGACGGCCACGGCGACCCGAACTCGTCGCCGGACTTCGCGGAGGCGGTCGAGGCGCTGTACCCGGTGGCGTACACGCTCAAGTTCGCCAGCAAGCGCCAGCTCGGCCGCGACTACGTGGTCCCGCCGCTGGAGGGTCTGTGGTGGGCGCAGGACATGGGTGCGTTCACGGCGGCGCGGGACAAGTCGCGGTGGGACTGGACGCTGATGATCCTCGTCCCGGACTGGTTGGACGGGGAGTCGGTCGCTGCGGCGATMGAGAAGGTCGGCGCCCGGGACCGGCCCGTGGTCCGGCTGGAGACCCTGTCCGAAGGGCGGTGCGTGCAGACGCTGCACGTCGGCTCGTTCGACGACGAGGCCGGCGTGCTGGCGCAGCTGCACGACGAGTTCGTCCCCGAGCACGGGCTGCGCCTGGTGGGGACGCACCACGAGATCTACCTCAGCGACCGCCGCAGGATCTCGCCCGAGAAGCAGCGCACGATCCTGCGTCAGCCGGTGGCGTCCGCGGCCCCGGCGGGCGGGTAGCGCGGCCGTCGGGAGTGAGATTCCCCGAGGGGGCGATGATCACGAACTGATCTCGTGCTACCTTTTGCCCGCGTAAGTCCGGTTCGGGAGCATTTGGGCAGTTATGGGCCTGTGACTTGCGCGTCGTGAGCATGCAGAAGGTCTCAGGGGGGACTGGGTGAGACGAGTGTGGTGTGCGCCCGTTCGGGCGACGCCGGGGGAACCGCGCCGACGCATTGTCATCTTTCCGCACTCTGGTGCGGGGCCGCTCGCCTACGGGCCGCTGGCGCGTGCCTTCCCGCCGGACTGCGAGGTGCTGGGCGTCACGCTGCCCGGGCGTGAGGCCCGGTTCCTCGACCCGACGACGTCCTCGCCGCGCGAGGTGCTGGACGCCGTCGTCGACGAGCTGTCGGAGCTCGAGCCGTGCCCGACGGTCTTCGTCGGGCACAGCCTGGGCGCCCATCTCGCGGTGGCCACCCACCTGCGGGAGGCCGGCCTGGCGGACGGGCTCGTGCTCAGCGCCGCCGTCCCGACGGGCTCGGCGGCGCACGAGATCGACGTCCAGGACGAGTCCGCCCTGGTGGGAGTCCTGTCGCGCGCGGGTGGCACCCCGTCGGAGATCCTCGACGACCCGTCGTTGCGGGCCTACGTGCTGGGCGTCCTCGCCGCGGACCTGACCCTCGGGCGGCGGCTCGTCAGCCTCACGGCGGACGCGACGATCACCGTCCCCACCCGGGTGCTCGGCGGTCGGACCGACGCCGTCGTGCGCGCCGAGGACCTCGGTGCGTGGCGTGCTCGCGTCGGCGCCCCCTGTCCCGTGCACCTGTTCGACGGGGGTCACTTCTTCGTGCTGGACCCCGCCCACGCACCGACCGTGATCGACCTCGTGCTCGAGCTCTGTCCGACCGAGACCGTCCGCGTCCACTGATCGCCCGGCGCATTGTCGCCATTCCACCCGACGAGAAGATGACTATGACTACTTTGCTGTGCATTCCGTTCGCCGGTGCGGGCGCCTCGTTCTTCGGACCGTGGGCAGAACCGGCCGGAAATCGTTTTCACGTGGTGCCCGTCCAGCTTCCTGGACGGGAGGACAGGTTTGTCGACCAGCCGTTCACCAAGGTCGCGGACGCGGTCGCCTCCATCGTCGACGAGGTGCGGCCGCAGGTGGGCTCGGGGGAGCAGGTGGTGCTCTTCGGGCACAGCCTCGGAGCGGTCGTGGCGTTCGAGCTGGCGCTCGCGCTGGAGCAGTCGGGGGTCGACGTGGCGCGTCTCGTCGTCAGCGGGTCCCCGGGTCCGTGGAGCGGTCGCACCGAACGTGCCAGCGAGCTGTCCGACGACGCGTTCCTGCAGCAGGTCCAGCGGTTCGCCGGGTACGAGCACCCCGCCCTGGCGCACCCGGAGCTCCGTGAGCTCCTGCTGCCGACCCTGCGCGCCGACGTCCTGATGCACGAGGACTACGTGGCGCGCGACGGGGTCGTCCTGGCGGCACCGATCACGTCCCTGCGGGGCAGCCACGACGAGCTGGTCGACGACGAGGCCGCGATGCAGTGGGCGGCGGCGACGACCGGCAGCTTCGTGCTGCGCCGGGTCACCGGTGGGCACATGTACCTCGCCGACTCCGCAGCCGAGGTCCTCGACATCGTCGCGGCCGACCTCGACGCCGTCGCGGCACCGTGAGCCGCCTGCAGGGGAAGACGGCGCTCATCACGGGCGCGGCCCGCGGCCTCGGCCGGGCGACCGCGGTCCGCTTCGCGCACGAGGGCGCGGACCTGGTGCTGACGGACGTCGCCGGACCGGTCGCCGGTGTCCCGTACCCGATGGGCACGGTCAGCCAGCTGGACCACACCGCGCGCCTGTGCCGTGACGCCGGCGCCCGGGTGCTGGTCCGGACGCTCGACGTGCGGGACGCCGCCGCGGTGGACCGGGTCGTCGACGAGGCGCTGGACCGCTTCGGGGTGGTGGACGTCCTGGTCAACAACGCGGGGATCGCGTCCCCGTCGGGGAAGGCCGTCCACGACATCGACGAGGACGAGTGGCAGCTGATGCTCGACGTCGACCTCTCGGGGGCGTGGCGGACGATGCGCGCCGTGGGGCGGCACATGGTGGCTCGTCGGCACGGGAGCATCATCAACGTGGCCTCGACGGCCGGGCTGGTCGGGTACCGCAACTTCGCCGGGTACGTGGCCGCGAAGCACGGGCTCGTCGGGCTGAGCAAGGCCGCGGCGCTGGACTACGCGCCGCACAAGGTCCGGGTCAACGCCCTGTGCCCGGGATCGGTCCGCGACGAACCCTCCGTCGAGGGCCGGATGCTCGAGGAGATTGCCCGCTCGCTCGCTGTGCCGGTCGACGAGCACGAGGAGCTTTTCGTGCAGTCGCAGCCCATGAACGCGCTCATGGAACCCGAGGACATCGCCGCCGCCGCGCTGTGGCTCGCCTCGGACGACGCCCGGCAGGTGACCGGCAGCGTGATGGCCGTCGACGGCGGTTTCACGGCTCACTGATCCGCCCTCGCTCCCTCCACCCGAAAGGCTCCCCGTGTCACGCCCGTTCCTCGTCGCGCGCTCGTCGTCCGCGTCCGTCGTCCACGACGGCGCGTTCCACTCCCTGACGGTCCCGCTGGCGCGGTTCCCGTCGACCACCGACGTCGCGGACCGGCTGCGCCGCCTGTCGGTCGCGACGTGGCCCGACGCGCGTCCCGCGCAGCTGTGGACGGAGGACGCCTCGGCCGCGCGGGCGGAGGCCCACCGACCGCTCGCACCCGGCCGGCTCGTGCGCGCGACGTTGCTCCGGGGGGCCGACGGCGGCGGTGAGCTCGTGCTCGTCGCCGACCGCGCACACCTCGACGCCGAGTCGCTCCGGCACGTCGCCGACGTGCTCCTGGGCGACCGCCCGGTGGAGACGGCGGTCGCCGGATCCGGTGCAGCGGAGGCGCCCGCGCGCGACGACCTCGACGCGGACCTGGTGGACCCGTTCGGGCGCGTCCCGGGTGCGGCCGGTGACCACGTGCTGCACGCGACGCTCGCGCCCGTCGTCGGTGACGTGACGGCCGTCGTCGTCGCAGCGCTCGCGGTCGTGCTCGGTCGGTACGGTCGGTMGGCGCTCCCGGTGGTGGCGGGGCTGGTGCGGTCGCACGACGGGAGCAGGGCCGACCGGCCGGTCCTCGTCGAGGTGCCCGTCGACGACGACCTCGCCACGCGGGAGGTCGTCCGGTCCGTCGCACGTGCCCTCGCCAACCCGGCGAGCGGCTGTGACCAGGCGACCTACGACCGCCTGGTGGCCCGCCGGCACGGTCGGGTCGTCGCCGGCGTGGTCGACGGCGGCGTCGCGCGACCCGGGGACCGGGTCGTCCCCGTGCTCTCGGCACCCTTCCCGCTCACGCTCTGCCCGGTCACGGTCGACGGGACGACGACGCTGACCCTCGTGGCCCGGCGCGAGGACCTCGACGAGGACTCCGCGGCGACGTTCCTCGAGACGTTCGTCCACGTGCACGCCCAGGTCGCGGGCGGTGACCTGAGCGTCGGCCAGGTCTCGACCGCCGGGACGACCGACACCGCCGACGCGGTTGTGCCGCAGGAACCGGGGACGAGCCTGCCGGACGCGTTCGCGCGGGTCGTCGCGTCGTCACCCCACGCGGTCGCGCTGACCGACGGCGACACCTCGCTGACGTACGCCGAGCTCGAGCGTCGTGCCGAGCGTGCGGCGGACGTCCTCGTCGGGGCGGGCGTCCGACCGGGGGACCGCGTCGGCATCTGCCTCGAGCGGTCGGCCGACGTCGTGACGACCATGCTGGCCGTCCTCAAGGCGTCGGCCGTGTACGTCCCGATGGACCCCGCGTACCCCGACGACCGGCTCGCGTACGTGATCGAGGACGCCGGGCTCCGGGTCGTCGTCTCCACCAGGACGGACCTCCCGGCACCCGACGGTGTGCTCGTCGTCGACCCCGCGCTCCTGGCCGACCGGCCCGCCCCGACGCGGCCGTCGCGCGCCGTCGCGGGCGAGGACCCGGCGTACGTCATCTACACGTCGGGGTCGACCGGGCGCCCGAAGGGGGTCGTCGTCGCGCACCGCTCCGTGACCGCGCTCGTCGCGGCGACGCGGGAGGACCTCGCCCTGGGCGCCGACGACACCTGGACCCTCTTCCACTCCACCGCGTTCGACTTCTCCGTCTGGGAGATCTGGGGCCCGCTCCTGACGGGTGCGCGCCTGGTGGTCGTGCCGTACTGGGCGTCGCGCGACCCCGAGGAGCTGTGGCGCCTCCTGCAGCGGGAGCGGGTCACGGTGCTCAACCAGACGCCGTCGGCGTTCGACCAGCTGATCGAGGCGGACGGCCGCACGGGGTCGTCGCGGCTGGACCTGCGCCTCGTCGTCTTCGGCGGAGAGGCGCTCGACGCGCGTCGCCTCCTGCCCTGGTTCGACCGGTACCCCGAGTCGACGTGCCGGCTGGTGAACATGTACGGGATCACCGAGACGACGGTCCACGTCACGGCGCAGGACGTCACGCGCGACGCGGCGCTGACCGGGTCGCGGTCGGTGGGCCGGGCCATCCGCGGGTGGTCGGTGTGCGTGCGCGACGAGCACCTGCGCCCCGTGCCGACCGGGATGCCGGGCGAGATCCTCGTCGGTGGCGACGGGCTCGCGATCGAGTACCTCGGCCGCCCGGAGCTCACCGCGGAACGGTTCGTCGCCGACCCCGTGACGGGCCGGCGGCTGTACCGCAGCGGGGACCTCGGGCGCCTGCGTCCGGACGGGACGCTCGATCACCTCGGGCGCATCGACACCCAGGTCAAGATCCGTGGCTTCCGGATCGAGCTCGACGAGGTGCGAGCCGTGATCGAGGACGTGCCCGGCGTGGTCTCCTGCGCGGTGGTCGTGGGCGGCGACGTCGAGCGGGACGCCGCGAGCGCCCGGCTCGACGCGTACCTCGTCCTGGACGGGACCGACACCGAGACGGTCCGTCAGCGCATCGGGCGGCTCCTGCCGTCGTTCATGGTTCCGGCGACCCTGACGCCGGTCCCGGAGCTCCTCCTCACGCGCAACGGGAAGCTCGACGTCCGGGCGCTGCCGGACCCGCTCGAGACGCCACGGGCCCGGCCGGTGACGACGGCACCGCGTGCCCAGCCCGTGACGACGGCGCCGGTCGACGCCCTCGAACCGCTGCGGGCCGCCTGGGAGAGCACCCTCGGCGTCCCGGTCGCGGTCGACGACAACTTCTTCGAGCTCGGCGGCAACTCCCTGCTCGCCGTCCGGCTCGCGGCCACGATGCGCGACGGTGGGCTGCCGACGCTGCCGCTGCGGTCGCTCTACCTGCACCCCACGGTCAGCCGGCTGGCGCAGGCCCTCGCGTCGGAGGGTGCGCGGTGAGCGACGTCCTCAGCTGGATCGCGGCGCCCGACCGGTCCGCGGGCTCGGCACCGTCGGCGGTGGGCAGGGTCGACGTCCCCGTCGCGGGAGCGCCGACGGTCGACCACCTGGTCGCGGCGTGGGCCGTCCTGCTCAACCACCACACGGGCGTGGACGTCGTCCCGATCGTGCGGGCGGACGGGGAGCAGCCGGAGGTCGTCGAGCTCGCGCTGCACCCGGACGCGCTCTGCCGGGACGTGGTCGACGCCGCCGCCGCCGGCCGGCCGGTGCGGGAGTCCGACTGGGAGAGCCTGCCCGCGGTCGTCGTGGGCCCGCGGGTCCGGCCGCCGGGGTGCGCGCCGTGGCTCGTGCTGACCGCCGGGGACGTGCCCACGGTGGCGCTCGAGTTCGACCCGGTCCGGCACGACCCCGCCGCGATGAGCCGGCACGCGCAGCACCTCGCGGCGACCGTCGCGCTGGTGGTCGAGGGGTCCACGGCGGTCGGCGCCGTCGACCCGCTCAGCGCACAGGAGCGCGCGCAGATCCTCGGCTCCTGGAACAGCACCCGTCGCGACTACCCCCGGGACGCGCGGATCGAGCACCTCGTCCTGGGCCACGCGGACCGGGCACCGGACGCCGTCGCGGTGGTCGACGGCGCGACGCGTCTCACCTACGGGCAGCTGGCCGACGCGTCCGGCCGTCTCGCCGTCGACCTGCGGGCGGCGGGCGCCCGGCCGGGGGACGTCGTCGCGCTGTTCCTGCCGCGGGGTGCGTCGCTGGTCGTCGCCGCGCTCGCGGTGCTCCGGGCCGGTGCGACGTACCTGCCGGTGGACCCGGAGTACCCCGACGCGCGCGTGGCGTACATGCTCCGGGACAGCGCCGCCGCCGTGGTGGTCGCCGCCGCGGGCGAGCGGTCCCGGATCCCCGCGGACCTGGGCGGGGTGCCGGTCGTCGACCCGGACGCGCCCCCCGCCTGGTCCGGGGAGCCGGACGTGCTGGCCGACGCCGGTGCGGCCGCGTACCTGATGTACACCTCGGGCACCACGGGCGAGCCCAAGGGGGTGCTGATCCCGCACCGGGGCGTCGTGCGGCTCGTCGTGGGCTCGTCGTACGTGGAGCTCGGGGCGGGGACCGTGATGGCGCACATCGGCGCCACCGGCTTCGACGCCTCGGTGTTCGAGATGTGGGGCGCGCTGGTCAACGGCGGGACGCTCGTGGTCCTCGACCGGGCCACCGTCATCGACGCCGTCGAGCTGCGGGCGGCGCTGGCCGAGCACGGCATCACCAGCGGGCTCGTCACGTCGGCACTGTTCGCGCACCTGGCCGACGAGGATCCGACGCTGTTCGCGCCGATGACGGATCTGGTGGTCGGCGGGGACGTCCTGTCCGCCGCCCACGCCCGCGCCGTCCTCGCCGCGAACCCGGGGCTGCGCCTGGTGAACGCGTACGGCCCGACCGAGAACTCGGTCATCTCGACGACGCACCGCGTCTCGCCGTCGTCGGGGTCCCGCGTGCCGATCGGCCGGCCCATCGCGAACTCGACGGCGCTCGTCCTCGGCCCCGACCGCCGGCTGGTGCCGGTGGGGGTGCCCGGAGAGCTCCACGTCGGCGGGGACGGCCTCGCGCTGGGCTACCACCGGCGACCGGACGCGACGCAGGCCGCGTTCGTCGAGCACCCCTTCGTGGCCGGCGAGCGGCTCTACCGGACCGGGGACCGGGTCGTCCTGCGGCACGACGGGAGCATCGACTTCCGCGGGCGGCTGGACGAGCAGGTCAAGATCCGCGGGTTCCGCGTCGAGCCCGCGGAGGTCGAGCAGGTGATGTGCGGGATCGAGGGCGTCGAGGAGGCGGTGGTCGTCGTGCGCCGGCGGCGCGGCTCGTCCGACAGCGAGCTGTGCGCGTACGTCACCGGCTCGCGCGACCTGCAGGAGGGCCCGCTCCGGGCGCTCGTGCGGACCGTCCTGCCGGAGCACATGGTGCCGACGTCGGTCGTCGTGCTGGACCGGCTGCCGCTCACCGCGCACGGCAAGGTGGACCGGGCGGCGCTGCCCGAACCGGGACGCGTGCTCGTCGTCGCCGTCGACCTCAGCACCGACGAGGAGCGCATGGCGTCCCTCTGGCGCGAGGTCCTCGGCGTCCCCGTCGTGGGTCCGCACGACACCCTTCGCGACCTCGGCGGCAGCTCCCTGTCGGCGACGCGCATCGCGGGTCTGGTGCGGTCGCGGCTGGGCTGGTCGTGCCCGGTGGCCGCCGTGCTCGGCGGGGGGAGCCTGCGCGAGCTCGTGGCATCGCTCCCGCGCGAGGGCGGACAGCAGGGTCCGACGGCCGGGTCGGGCGCGCTCGTCGGCCCGCTGTCACCGCAGCAGCGCGCCGTGCACGCCGAGCTGACCGCGGCACCGGGCTCGCTCGACTACAACCTGCCGGTGGTGGTCGACGTCGGGGCGCGCGACCTCGACCTCGACCTCCTCACGTCCACGTGGGAGACGCTCGTCGGCCGGCACGAGGTGCTGCGGACGTCGTTCCGCACGGACTCCTCGGGCGCCCCGGTCCAGGAGGTCGGGGCGTCGTGCCGGGTGCACCTCGAGACGGTCGCGCTCGACGCGTGGGCCGACCTCGACGGCTGGGCCCGGACGTGGGTCCGGCCCTTCGACCTCGGACGTGCCCCGCTCTGGCGGCTCGCGGTGGTGCGCGCACCCGGGCGGTCGGCGATCGTGCTCGACGTCCACCACCTCGTCACGGACGGGTTCTCGCTCCGGCTGCTGATGGAGGAGTGGTCGGCGCTCCTCGACGGGGTCGACGTCCTCGCACCGCCGCTGCGGTACCGCGACTTCGCGGCGTGGTCCGCCGTTCCAGGGCGGGCGGTCTCTGACGCCGGTGGAACCACGCAGCCGCCTCCCGACCTGCCCGTGGACCGGCCCCGGCCGCCGCTGCGCTCCACCGCCGGTCGGTACCTGTCGTTCTCGCTCGGGGACCCGAGGTCGCGACGGGTGCGTGCCTGCGCGCGCGACCTGGGCGTGAGCCCGTTCGTCGTGCTGCTCTCCGCGTACGCGACGTTCCTCGGCCGGGTCACCGGGGCGGACGACGTCACCGTCGCGGTGCCGTTCTCCGGCCGGAACGTCCCGCACACGGAGCGGGTCCAGGGCATGTTCGTCACCACCGCGGCCGTCCCGCTGCACCCCGCGCCGACGACGACGTTCCGTCAGCTCGTGGTGTCGACGGCCCAGGCCAGCGTCGCCGCGATGGACGGGGGTCTCGCCGCTGCGGGTCGCGCGGTCGGCCGGGACCGGCACCCCCTCGCGGACACGCTGTTCGCCCTGCAGGACACCGGGCTCGCCCAAGTGCAGCTCCTCGGGGGTCGCCCACGGTGGCGCCCGGAGCTGACGGGCAGCACGATCTTCGACCTCAACCTGCAGGTCGACGACGACGGCGAGACGTTCGAGGCCGTGTGGGGGTACTCCACCGCCCTGTTCGACCGCGCGTCGGTCGAGTCGTTCCGGGACGACCTGCTCGCGGTGGTCGACGCCGCGACGGTCGACCCCGACGTCCCGCTGCAGTCGCTCGCCGCGCGCGCCGCGCCACGCCAGTCCGTCTCGCTCTCCTTCGACCTCTGACGCTAAGGACACCCATGCAGTCACTCGAGACCTTCGGCACGCTCCGCGTCGAGGCAGCCCGCCGACCGGTCGAGCGCGCGTTCTGGACCGACCTGCTCGCTCGCCTGCCCGAGCCGGCCGGCTTCCAGCACGACGACGTCGGGGCCGACGGTGCGGACGTCCGCTCGACCGTCACGCTCGACCTCGGCACCGACCTCGCCGAGCGGCTGCGCCGCATCAGCCGGGACGATGACGAGGCCCTCCGCACGCTCGTCCTGGTCGGGGTGCTGACGGTCCTGCGCCGGCACGTGCGCCAGGACGACGTGGCCGTGGCGATCACCCCGGCCGTGCCGACGTTGACGCAGGCGCTGGTCGTGCCGGCGACGTGCGGTCCCACGACGACTCTCCGCTCGGCGCTCGCGGACGTCGGCGACGCCGTCCGCGCGGCGCTCGTGCACTCGGACTTCCCCGTCGAGCTCGCCGGTCCCGCGGTGTCAAGCCTGGAGCCGTCCGAACGGCACCCGTTCGCGGCGGTCCTGCTCACGGGCGTGGGGTCGCAGGACGCGGTGGGGCACGACGACACACGGTTCCCGCTCGTCGTGCACACCGTCCGGACCGCGCACGGTCTCTCGCTCGGGGCGACGTTCGGTTCCCGGTCGCTGCACGAGGTGAGCGCGGCCCGCATCCTGCGGCACGTCCGGGAGGCGCTGGTCAGCAGCACCGCGAGCCCGGACGCGCCGCTGCGCACGATCGACCTGACCGACCAGGCCGACGCCGCGGTGGTGGCGACGGCCAACGACACCGTCGTGCCGTTCGACGCCGAGGCCCGCCTCGAGGACCACCTGCGGCAGCAGGCGGCGACCCGGCCGCACGCGGTCGCGGTCGTGACCGACGAGGGCTCGCTGACCTACGCCGAGCTCGATGCCCGGTCGGACGCGCTGGCGGCCCGGCTGCTCGCCGCAGGGCTGGTCCGCGAGGAGCTCGTGGCGGTGTCCGCCGAGCGCTCGCCCGAGATGCTCGTCGGGATCTACGCCGTCCTGAAGGCGGGCGGCGCGTACGTCCCCGTCGACCCGGGCTACCCGCAGGAGCGCATCCGGTTCCTGCTCGAGGACAGCGGTGCGCGGATCGTGCTGGCGCGCGGCAGCCGGGTCGCCGAGCTGCAGGGGCGAGGAGCCGTCGTGCTCGACCTCGACCCACAGCCCGGTGAGGACCGGGAACGGCGGCCGTTCGTGCGACCGCAGGGGCTCACGTCCCGTGACCTCGCCTACGTGATCTACACGTCCGGGTCGACCGGCACGCCGAAGGGGGTGGAGGTCGAGCACCGGTCGGTGGTGAACCGGATCGCCTGGATGCAGGGGGCGTACCCGATCGGGCCGCAGGACGTCATCGTGCAGAAGACGCCCGTCTCGTTCGACGTCTCCGTGTGGGAGCTGTTCTGGTGGTCGTTCGTCGGCGCGTCGGTGTGCCTGCCGGCCCCGGGCGTYGAGAAGGACCCCGAGCGGCTCGTCGCGGCGATCGAGCGGCACCGCGCGACCACCCTGCACTTCGTCCCGTCGATGCTCGGGGCGTTCCTCGGCGACGTGCGGCGCAGCGGGCAGGTGGCACGGCTGTCGACGCTGCGCCGGGTGTTCGCCAGCGGTGAGGCGCTCGGGCGGCACCACGTCGAGGCCTTCTCCACGGTGTTCGACGGGCACGCCGGGACGGCGGAGCTGGTGAACCTGTACGGGCCGACGGAGGCGACGGTCGACGTCACGCACCACCGGTGCGACCCGGCCGAGCACGGACCGGTGCCGATCGGCCGGCCGATCGACAACACCCGCATCCACATCGCTGACGAGGACCTACGGCCTCAGCCGGTGGGCGTCCCCGGCGAGCTGCTCATCGCCGGTGTCGGCCTGGCGCGCGGCTACCTGGGCCGGGCGGAGCTCACCGCCGAGCGCTTCGTGGCGACGCAGGACGAGGCCGTCGCGTACCGGACGGGCGACCTCGCCCGGTGGCGGGACGACGGCTCGATCGAGTACCTCGGCCGCATCGACCAGCAGGTCAAGGTCCGCGGGTACCGGATCGAGCTCGGGGAGATCGAGGAGACGCTGCGCCGGGAGACCTCGGCCGCCGAGGCCGTCGTCGTCCCGCGCACGGCACCGGACGGGCAGGTGGTGCTGTGGGCGTACCTGACGCAGCCCGCGACGCAGGACGTCCAGGAGGTCCGCGCGGCGCTCGCCCGCGTGCTGCCGGAGCACATGGTGCCGCCGCACGTCGTCGTGCTCGACGCCCTGCCGCTGACCCCCAGCGGGAAGCTCGACCGGCGGGCCCTGCCCACCGAGATCGCCGGTGCCCCGTACGTGGCCCCGCGGGACGAGGTCGAGGAGCGGCTGGCGGCCATCTGGGCCGACGTGCTCGGCGTGGCGCAGGTCGGCGTCGACGACAACTTCTTCGCGCTCGGCKGGAACTCCATCCACTTCGTCACCGTGCTGGCCCGGTCGCGTKCCGCAGGGGTCACGTTCACCTTCCAGGACCTGTTCCGGCACCCGTCCGTCGGCGCCCTGTGCGCGTTCGTCGCCGAGCGTCCGGACGTGGACGTCGCCGCGGAGGACGTCGTCCGTGAGCAGTTCTCGGCGCTGTCCGCCGCGGACGCCGCCCGCCTGCCCGACGGGGTCGTCGACGCCTACCCCATGACGCAGCTGCAGGCCGGGCTCGTCTTCGAGTCGGAGCTCGGCAAGAGCGCCGCCGAGTACCACGACATCCTCAGCTACGTCTTCGCCAGCCCGCTCTCGGTGCCCGTCTTCGAGGAGGCCGTCCGCGTCCTGGTGGCCCGGACCCCGATCTTCCGCACCAGCTACCGGCTCGACGGCTTCAGCCAGAGCCTGCAGCTCGTGCACGCGGAGGCGTCGTCGCCCCTGCGCGTCGACGACGTCCGGCACCTGACCCCGGACGAGCAGGAGGTCTGGTACCGCGACTGGGTGGAGCGGGAGAAGGCCGACCCCTTCCTCTGGACCGAGCCCGGCCTGGTGCGGATCCACCTGCACCTGCTGGGCGACGGGCTGTTCCGGTACGGCATCAGCCAGCACAACTCCGCGCTCGACGGCTGGAGCATCACGCTCGTCCACACGACGCTGTTCGGGATCTACCAGCGCCTGCTCGCCGGTGAGCCGGTCCCCGAGGTGCACGTCGCCAACCACCTGCGCACCTACGCGGAGCTCGAGCGGGAGTCGCTGGCCCGCAGCGCCGACCGGGAGTTCTGGGCGGGTCTGCTGGAGGGCGCCGAGCTCACGCGGCTGCCGAGGTCGAGGACCGGTGTCGACGGCGAGCAGTTCGACGTCCGGTTCCACGAGGTCGAGCTGGGTGCCGGCGCCTCGGGCCGGATCGTGGCGCTGGCCCGTCGGCTCGACGTGCCCGTGAAGAACGTCCTCATGGCCGGCCACCTGGCCGCGCTCGGTGTGCTGTCCGGCCGGTCGGACGTCATGACCGGCTACGAGCACAGCGGCCGGCCCGAGACCGACGACGCCACCCGGGCGATCGGGCTGTTCCTCAACACCGTGCCGTTCCGCGTGACGGTCGGCGACGGCACCTGGGCGGGGCTCGTGCGGGCGGTGCACGACGCGGAGGCGGCGCTGCTGCCTGCGCGCCGGTACCCGATGGCGCAGATGAAGCGCGACCTGGGGACCCTGGAGCCGCTGTTCGAGACGGCCTTCAACTTCACGCACTTCTACCTGCTCCGGCAGCTGGACGAGCTGCCCGGGTTCTCGGTGCTGGACGTCCGGGCGGACTCGGAGACCGAGTTCTTGCTGCGCGCCGAGTTCTCCCAGCACTTCCGCACGGACGAGGTGCGGCTGAGCCTGCACCACCACGCGAACGTCATCGACGACGACCTCGTCGAGGCGTTCGGCCGCGCCTACCGCGCGGTGTTCGACGCGATGACCGCCGACGCCGACGCCCCGCAGGACCTCGACGGGCTGCTCGGCACCGACCGGGAGGCCGTCGTGACGCGACGGTCGTCCACCGTCGACGTCGTGGGTCGGCGGACCGTCGTCGCCCCGGCGGACGTGGCGCCGGCCAGGCCTGCGGAGACCGCGGTCCAGCGGCGGATCGCCGCGGCCTGGGCGCGCGTGCTGACCGTCGACGTCGACACCATCGGGCTGGACGACAACTTCTTCCGGCTCGGCGGCAGCTCGTTGACCGCGATGCGGGCCGTGGTGGAGCTCGCGGGCCTCGTGACCATCGCGGACCTGATGCGCAACAGCGGCCTGGAGGCGCTGAGCGTGGTGGCGGAGCGCAACGCGCAGCCCCTGGCGGAGCCCCGCCCCACGGGGGTGCTCCAGCACCTGGCCGGGGACCCGTCCGTCGCGGAGCTCAGCCTCGTGTGCTTCCCGTTCGCCGGCGGCAACGCGGTCACGTTCGACGCGCTGGCACGCCACCTGTGCGACCTGCTGCCGACGCTCGCCGTGTTCGCCGTCGAGCCCCCCGGTCACCACGCGGGCGCCGGCCCGGACGACCTCCTGTCGCTCGGTGAGGTCAGCCGCGCGGTCGTGCAGGAGATCGAGGACTCGATCACCACACCGGTCGCCCTCTGGGGCCACTGCGTCGGGTCGGCGCTCGCCCTGGAGACGGCCCGGCTTCTCGAGGAGGAGGGCGACGGCGTGAGCCACGTGTTCGTGGGCGGCAAGGTCCTGCACTCCGCCGACGAGATCCGGGAGGGCGTCGCGGCCGTCGAGAGCATGTCCGACGGCGACGTCGTCCGGTGGCTGGTCGAGGAGTCCGGGCTGACCGGGGTCGACGTCGACGACGACAGGTTCAGCGCGTTCGTCGCGCGGGTCTTCCGGCACGACTCGACCACCGCGAACCGGTACCTCACCACGGTCGTCGACGGGGCCGACGGGTGGCGCCTCGCCGCTCCGCTGACGCTGGTGTACGCCCAGGACGACCCGTTGACCCTCGAGCACGGCACCCGCCTCCCCGCCTGGTCGGCGGTCAGCGACGACGTGTCGGTGCACCGGATCCCCCGCGGTGGGCACTACTTCTGCCAGTCGGAACCCGAGGCCGTCGCCCGGGTCGTCGTGGCCGAGCTGCAGTCCGTGGTGCGCGCCTGATGGCCGCCGACGTGCCCTCGACCGAGGCGCCGGTCGACCTGGCCCCCGAGGTCGCGACCGCGCGGACGCGCTACGTCGAGGGCGTGCGCAGCGTGCTGCCGTTCCTGCTCTCGGTCATCCCGATGGCCGTCGTCGGCGGGGCCCTGGGCGTCACGAGCGGGCTGTCCCCGCTGGAGACGGTCGGCCTCGCGATGGCGGCGAACTCGGGCACGGCGCAGTTCGTCGCGTTCTCGCTGCTCGCCCAGGGAGCCGGCGCCGTGACGGTGTTCCTGACCACGCTCGTGCTCGGGCTGCGGATGCTCATCTACTCCACGGTGCTGCGCAAGTACCTGATCGACGTGCCGCGGGGCTGGAAGGTCGTCGTGGCGTTCGGCCTGATCGATGCGGTCTTCTTCGTCGCGATCGACCGGCTCAAGAACGGCAGCCTGAACTCGCACACCCACTGGTTCTTCATCGGCGCGTCGAGCGTGATGTACGCGACCTGGATGGTCTGCACCTCGGCGGGGGCGCTCATGGGCGCCCTCATCCCGGACCCGCAGGCCATGGGCCTCGACTTCCCGATGACGGCCATGTTCCTGGCGATGCTGGCCCTGATGGTCGACAGCCGGAAGATCGCCACCGTCGTCGCGGCCGCAGGCATGACGACGATGGCGTTCCAGTGGCTCCCGTACAACCTCGGGATCATCGTCGCCCTGGCCGCCGGGATCGCCGCCGGCGCCGCGTGGGACGCCGTCGTGCGTGCCCGTGAACCACGCGACGCGTCCGACCTCGCACCTGCCCCCGTCGTCGAGCCGGAGTCCCGATGAACATCGCCCTCGTGATCGTGCTGGTCGGTCTGGCCAGCTTCCTGCCGCGGTACCTTCCGATGGTGGTGCTGCGTGGCAAGGAGCTGCCCGACCGCTGGCAGGTGGCCCTCGGCTACGCCCCGCCCGCGGTGCTGGCCGCGCTCGTCTTCCCGGCCGTCCTCACCCCGACCGGCGGCGGCGAGGACCTGGCCCAGCTCGCGCCGTACCTCGCCGGCAGCGCCGCGACGGTGGTCGCGGGGATGGTGACCAAGAAGTTCCTGACCTCGGCCGCGATCGGCATCGTCGTGTTCTTCGTCGTCCGGGCGGTGGTGCCGGGATGAGCCGCGCGGATCTCGGAGTCGCAGCGGTCCAGCTCTCTGCGGTGCCCGGCGACGTCGGTGCGAACGCCCGTCGCGCGCTCGCGGTCGCGACGGAGGCGATCGGCGACGGAGCGGAGCTCGTCGTCCTGCCCGAGCTCTCGCTCACCGGCTACGACCTGAGCCTCCTGCACGAGGACACGATGTGGTTCCAGCCGGACGACCCGCGCCTGGACGCGCTGCGGGCGCTGACCGCGCAGTCCGGCGCCACCGTCGTGGTGGGTGCACCCGTGGTGCACGACGCGCGCAGGTCCCTGGCGTCGCTCGTCCTCGGGCCGGACGGGTCCGTGGTGGTCGCGCCGAAGTCGCACCTGCACGGTGCGGAGGTCGACCACTTCGCGCCCGGGGCAGGACCCGTCACGGTGGACGTCGCCGGGTGGCGCGTCGCGCTCGCGGTGTGCGTCGACACGTCGTTCCCGGACCACGCGCAGCGCGCGGCCGCCGCCGGGGCGGACGTGTACGCGGCGTCGGTCCTGTACACGCGCGGCGAGGAACGCCGCCTCGACGTCCGCCTCGGGGCCCGCGCCCTGGACAACGGGCTGTACACGGTGGCCGCCAACGTCGCGGGGCACCCGCTCGGCGAGCGGTCCGCGGGCGGGTCCGGGGCCTGGGCACCCGACGGCTCCCGGATCGCCKCCGCCGCGGGCCGGGACGACGAGATCGTCCACGCCCGCATCGCCCCACCAGCCCTGTGACCGCTCCATCCCTGACCGGAGGACCCTCTGTGACGTCCCACCTGCTCGTTCTCGGCGCACGCCCGGAGACCCTCGAGGCGGCCCGTCGGCTCGGGATCGCGGTCATCGACGTGCAGCGGCCCGACGTCGTGGGCGGTCGGCAGGACGCCACGACCGTCGTGGTCGACTTCACGCAGGACGCGCTGCTCGACGCGGCCGTCGACGACCTGCGTGCGCGCCGCACGATCGGCGCGGTGATCTCGATGACCGAGGCCGGCCTCGTCCCGGCCGCCCGCCAGCGCGCCCGGCTCGGCCTGTCCGGGCACGGTGCGGCCGTCTCCGCCACGCTGCGGGACAAGGCGGCGATGCGCGCGGCCATCGCGGACGTGCCGAGCCTCGTCCACGTCGCGTCGAGGGTGGTCGCGGACGAGCCGGCCGCGCTGGGCTTCGCCCGGGAGGTGGGCTACCCGCTGGTGCTCAAGCCGGTCGACGGCGCGGCGAGCATCGGGGTCTTCGGTGTGCACGACGACGACGAGCTCGTCGCGGCGCTCGGGCTCCTGCGCGCGGTCGAGGCGGACCTCGAGAGGCCGGGTCGCCGGCAGTTCGGCATCACGGGACACCTGCTCGAGGTGCTCGTCGCGGGGCCCGAGTACAGCGTCGAGTGCTTCTCGTTCGCGGGGCGGCACGTGGTGATCGGCGTGACGGAGAAGGCCGTCGGACCCGGCTTCGTCGAGCGCGGCCACCTCTTCCCGGCGCGGTGCACGCCCGACCAGCGTGCGGTCCTGTCCGGTGCGGCGGTCGACCTCCTGACGGCGGTGGGTGTCACGGACGGGCCGTCGCACACCGAGGTGAAGCTGACGCCCCGGGGTCCCGCGATCATCGAGTCGCACGACCGCCCCGGTGGCGACCGGATCGTCGACCTGGTCGCGCTCGCCACCGGGTTCGACCTCGAGGAGTCGGCGCTGGCGTGGGCCGCCGGGCTGCTGGAGCCGCTCGCGGGCACCCCGGAGGTCCGCCAGGCCGCTGCGACGGCGTTCGTGTCCGCGGAGGCCGGGACGGTCCGGTCGTTGGGCGGTCTCGCGGCGGCCGAGCAGGTCGCCGGGGTGGTGGACGCACGCTTCCTGGTCGAGGAGGGCGCCACCGTGGGGTCCGGCAACGGCAACCTGGACCGGGTCGCGCAGGTCGTCGCGGTCGGCGCGACGGCAGCCCGGGCCCGGCGCAGCGCGGACGCCGCCGCGGCCGCGCTGTCGGTCACGACGGGCACCGTCGCCGGGGTCGTCTAGGCGGTCACGGGCGTCACCGTGCGGCTGACTGCGCCCCGGTCCGCACCGGGGCGCCCGCGCGGTGCCGCTGCGGGCCTGGCGGTCCGATGAGAAACACGGTGCCGAAACGTTTCGCCCCTCGGTCCTTGGAAAGCGGTCTCCTACCATCGAGAAACCGGTTGCTCACGCTCCCGACCCCGGGACGCCACAGCCCCCGGGTCGACAGCAGCGGCCTGACCTCCAATGACGAAGATGAGGCAACGATGAGACGAGCACTAGCACGACGACCCCTCGCGGCGGTGGCCACGCTGGCCATGGCCGCCACGATCGGGGTGACGGCGATCTCGATGTCTGCCGCGCAGGCGGCGACCGGCGGAGTCACCGGGTACGCGACGCAGAACGGCGGCACGACCGGTGGCGCCGGTGGCGCGACCGTCAGCGCCTCCACCGGCACCGCCATCCACCAGGCCCTGTGCAGCCGCGCCAGCGCCAGCACCCCCATCACGATCCAGGTCTCCGGGACGATCACGGTGGGGAACACCGCCAAGGTCTCGGGCAGCAGCTGCACCACCGCGGCGGGCGTGATCGAGCTCAAGAACATCAGCAACGTCACCATCGTCGGCGCGGGCAGCGGTGCCATGTTCGACCAGATCGGGATCCACATCCGGGACTCGAAGAACATCATCATCCAGAACGTCACCGTCAAGAACGTCAAGAAGTCCGGCTCGCCCACGTCCAACGGCGGCGACGCCATCGGCATGGAGAGCACGGTCCGCAACGTGTGGGTCGACCACGTGACCCTCGAGGCGTCGGGCGGCGAGTCCGAGGGCTACGACGGCCTCTTCGACATGAAGAACGACGTCCAGTACGTGACGTTGTCCTACAGCGTCCTGAAGAACTCGGGCCGTGGCGGTCTCATCGGGTCCAGCGAGGACGACCGGGGGAACGGGTTCATCACGTTCCACCACAACCTCTACACCAACCTCGACTCGCGCACCCCACTGCTGCGCGGCGGCATCGCGCACATCTACAACAACTCCTACGTGAACCTCCACGAGTCGGGGATCAACTCCCGGGCCGGCGCCAAGGCGAAGGTGGAGAACAACTACTTCAAGGACTCGAAGGACGTCCTGGGCACGTTCTACACGGACCAGGCCGGCACCTGGCAGGTCGCGGGGAACATCTTCGACAACATCACCTGGTCGGCCAAGAGCAGCGAGAACAACCCGGCCGGACCGAACGTGACGTCGACGACGTCGGTCAGCATCCCGTACTCGTACACGCTGGACGGCGCGAGCTGCGTGCCGTCGATCGTCAGCCAGACGGCCGGCGCCGGCAAGGGGCTGAGCGTCTCGAACGGCTCGTGCACCCCGACGACGCCGACGGCGACCCCGACGACGACGCCCACCAGCACCCCGACGTCGACCCCGACCTCCACCCCGACGTCGACGCCCACCCCGACCCCGACGTCGACCGCCCCGAGCGGGACCAACCTCAGCCTCAGCGCTGGTGCGGACGGCTCGAGCAAGGGCAGCGGGACCAGCTACGGCAACGTCAAGGACGGCTCGCTGAGCACGTACTGGTCGCCGAGCGGCTCCACCGGGAGCATCTCGATCAAGTGGGGCTCCGCCACCACGGTCTCGAAGGTCAACATCCGTGAGACCTCCGGTGCCAGCGGCCGGATCGGCGCCTGGAAGCTGATCAACGCCGACACCGGCGCGGTCCTGAAGACGGGCAACGGCGCCGGCGTCATCAGCTTCAGCTCCACGTCGCTGAAGAAGATCACGTTCGAGATCACCAGCGCGTCGTCGTCGCCGCAGGTCGCGGAGTTCGAGACCTACGCCAGCTGACGCGATCGCGTCGGCACTCACATTCACCGATGAAGATGAGGCAATCATGAGACGGACTTCAGCACGACGGCCCCTCGCGGCCCTGGCCACCCTGGCCATGGCGGCCACGATCGGGGTGACCGCGATCTCGATGTCGGCCGCGCAGGCCGCGTCGACCAACCTGAGCCTCGGCGCGGGTGCCGACGGCTCGAGCAAGGGCAGCGGAACCAGCTACGGGAACGTCAAGGACGGCTCGCTGAGCACGTACTGGTCCCCGAGCGGCTCCACCGGCCAGATCTCGATCAAGTGGGGCTCCGCCACGACCGTGTCGTCGGTGGTCATCCGGGAGACCTCGGGTGCCAGCGGCCGGATCGGCGCCTGGCGTCTGCTGAACGCGGACACCGGCTCGGTCCTGAAGAGCGGCAACGGTGCCGGCACGATCAGCTTCAGCTCGACCTCGCTGAAGAAGATCACGTTCGACATCACCGGCTCGTCCTCCACCCCGCAGGTCGCCGAGTTCGAGACGTACGCCGACGGCACGTCGCCGACGTCGTCCCCGACCTCCTCCCCGACCTCGTCGCCGACGTCGAGCCCGACGTCGTCGCCGACCTCGTCCCCGACGGCTCCGCCGTCSGGTTCGTGGCCGTCGGCGTCGGGTGAGAAGAAGGTGTCCTCGACGATCAATGTCTCGGGCACCCTCGATGGTGGGTACGTGCGGTACTACGGGATCTCCTCGGGTGACCAGGACGAGTCCCAGCCGCCGATCTTCCAGCTCTCGGACGGSGCGACGCTGAAGAACGTGATCATCGGCACCGGTGCCGGTGACGGGGTGCACTGCACGGGCACCTGCACGYTGGAGAACGTGTGGTGGGAGGACGTGGGCGAGGACGCGGCCACGCTGAAGGGCTCGTCGAGCTCGCAGGTGATGACCGTCAACGGCGGCGGTGCCAAGGGTGCCTCCGACAAGGTCTTCCAGCACAACGGCCCGGGCAAGTTCGTGATCAAGAACTTCACCGTGTCCGACTTCGGCAAGCTCTACCGCTCGTGCGGGAACTGCTCCAAGCAGTACGCCCGCACCGTGGTCATCGACAACATCAAGGTGACCGCGCCGGGCAAGTCGYTGGCCGGGATCAACTCCAACCTCGGTGACAAGGCCACGATCACGAACGTGACGATCTACAACGACTCGTCCAAGAAGATCGTGATCTGCGAGGAGTACAAGGGCGTGACCTCCGGCGAACCGTCGAAGATCGGCTCCGGACCCTCCTCCGCGTGCGGGTACTCGACCTCGTCCATCACCTACAAGTGAGGAACCGGCCCACCGCACCCCCGACCGGGTGCGGTGGGCCGCTCCATGTCCGCGCGAACGCCGCCCCCGTGCTGGACGCCTGCCCTACAGTTCACGCGTGCCCGAGGACGAGAGCACCTTCCAKGTCGACCTGCGCGGCATCGTCGACCTCCTGAGCCACCACCTGTACTCCGGTCCGCGGGTGTACGTCCGCGAGCTGATGCAGAACGCGGCCGACGCCGTCACGGTGCGGGGGTCCGGCGACGACCGGCCCGCGCTGCTGCTGGTCCCCACGGACGTCGCGACCGACGGCCGGCTGCACGCGACGGACTCCGGCGTGGGGCTCGACGAGGACGACGTGCGCACGTTCCTGGCCACCATCGGCCGGTCCAGCAAGCGCGACGAGCTGGGCCTGGCGCGCGCGGACCTGCTCGGGCAGTTCGGCATCGGGCTGCTCAGCTGCTTCATGGTCAGCGAGGACATCGAGGTGGTGTCGCGACGGGCCGGCGGGCCGTGGGTCCGGTGGCTCGGGCACGCGGACGGCACGTACGAGCTGTCGACGCTGCCGGACGGCCTCGCGGCGGACGACGAGCGCAGGACGTGGCTGGCCGACGGGCCGGGGACCTGCGTGACGCTGGCGCCGCGGCGCGGGAGCGAGCACCTGCTCGACAGCACCGCCGTCGTGGAGCTGGCCCGGCACTTCGGCTCGTACCTGCCGCACCGGGTCGTCGTGCGGACCGGGACGGGGGACGTGGAGGCGAGCCTGCAGACGCCGCCGTGGCGGATCGAGGACCCCGAGCGCCGACGGGCCGCCTGCGTGGAGCTCGCCACCGCCGACCTGGGGGGAGCGCCGTTCCACGTGCTGCCGATCCGGGTGCCGCAGGCGGGGCTCGACGGTGTCGCCGTGATCGGCGGGCACCGCGCGGCGAGCGCCAGCCAGGGACGTCACCGGGTGCACCTCAAGGGCATGCTGCTGTCCGACCAGGTCCCGGACCTGGTCCCGGAGTGGGCGTTCTTCGTCCGGTGCGCGGTGGACTCCCAGCTGCTGCGGCCCACCGCCAACCGCGAGGCGCTCTTCGACGACGACCTGCTCGAGCAGACGCGCGCGGAGATCGGCGCCCAGGTGCGCGCGTGGCTGGTGCGCATGGCGTCGACGCAGCCCGAGCGGATGGGCCGGTTCCTCGCCGTCCACCAGGTCGCCGTCAAGGCGATGGCGCTGCAGGACGACGAGCTGCTCCGCATCCTCCTGCCTCTCCTGCCGTTCGAGACCAACCAGGGCCGGTGCACGCTGCCCGAGCTCCTGCGGACCACCGACGTGGTGCGGGTGGCGGGGACCGTCGACGACTTCCGCCAGGTCGGTTCCGTGCTGGCCGCGCAGGGCGTCGCCGTGGTGAACGGCGGCTACACGTTCGACCTCGACCTGGTGCGCCGGCTGGTCGACGTCGAGCCGACCGCCGTCGTGGAGGTCGTCGTGCCCGCCGACATCGACGGGCACGTCCGGCTCGTCCCCGACGAGCGGCTGGGCGAGGTGGCGGCCGCGCTGGCCGACGTGCGGGCCGCGCTCGACGGTGTCCAGGTGGACGTCGAGCTGCGGGCGTTCGCACCGGCCTCGCTGCCCGCACTCCTCCTCGACGAGGGGGACCGTCGCGACCGGCGGGAGGTGCGCGCCGCCGCCGCGGAGGCCGACGACGTGTGGAGCGCGCTGCTCGGCGCGTTCGACGACGGCGGCAGCGACCGCCCGCGGCTGCTGCTCAACGACACCAACCCGACGGTGCGGCGGATCCTCGTCCTGCAGGACGCCGCGCTGCGGCAGGTCGCGGCCGAGTCGCTGTACGGGAGGGCCGTGCTCGCGGGCGGTCGACGGCTCCGCCCGGTCGACGCCGCGCTGGTCGACCGCTCCTTCAACACCCTGCTCGACCGTGCGGTAGGCGAACCCGGAGGGACCCTCACGTGACCACGACCCGAGCCGAGCTCGAGCAGCTGCTGCACGAGGTCGCCCTCGCCCCGCCGCTCGAGCGCACCGCCGCGGCCGAAGACCTCGTCCGGGCCGCCGACGCCTCCGCCGACGACGAGATGCGGTTCCGGGCCCGGCTGGAGCTCGTCGAGTCGTGCTTCTACGCGACCGCGAAGCACCGGATGTTCGCGCCGTTCKCCTTCCTGGTCCAGCGCTACGACGCCGACCCGGACTGGCTCACGGCCGACGACCGGCACCGGGTGCTGTGGCTGCACAAGTGGATGGTGGTCGACCTCCTCGACCACCCCGAGGTCGCGCTGGACCAGCTGGAGACGGTGCTCGACGGCATGCGCCGCCGCTACGTCGCGGCGGGCGAGGGGCTCGGTCCCGTGCTCAGCTGCACCTACGTGCTGCGCGCGCACGTCCACGGCGCGGCGGCGGCCGAGGCGGAGTTCGACGCGTGGCGACGCGCGCCCCGGACGCGGCTGTCGGACTGCGAGGGCTGCGAGCCGGAGGTCCGGATCTCCCACCTGGCCGACCTGGGCAGGCACCAGGAGGCCGTCGACGAGCTCGGTCCCGTGGTGCGCGGCGAGGTCGGGTGCTCCGAGCAGCCGCAACGGTGCGTCAGCATGGCGCTGGCGTCGATCGTCGAGCTCGGTGACGTCGAGACGGCCGCCGCGATGCACCGCAGCGCCTACCGCGCGAGCCGACGCAACCCCGGGGAGACCGCCGCGGTCGCCCGGCACCTGGAGGTCCTCGCGCGCACCGGCAACATCAGCCGCGGCCTGGACGTCCTCGCGGAGCAGCTCGACGCACTGGAGCGACCGTCGTCGCCGATGACCGGGATGCAGCTCGCCGCGGCCGCCACGCGCCTGCTGCGGACGGTGGTCGAGGTGGGGGACGGCGACCGGCTGGTCCGGGGACGCGGCCGGCAGCCCGAGCGCGCCGCCGACCTGCTCGCCCGCGTCGAGTCGCAGGCGCTCGACACCGCGCGCCGGTTCGACGACCGCAACGGCACCCCGGTCGTCGGCGACCAGGTCCGCCGCTGGATCACCGCGCCGGACCTGCCGGCCCTCCCGCTCGGCTCGACCCACCCGGACCGCGCGACCGACCCGCCGCTCGACCTGCCGCGGGTCCCGGCACACCCCGCCCTCCAGGAGGACGTCGACCTCGGCGCCCTCGACGTCCCCGCGCTGGCGGACCTCGCCGCCCTGGCGCAACGCGTCGCGCACCGCCCGACCTGGGACCGGCTGGCCGCGCACTGGGCGACGCGGCGCGAGGCGGAGACCGCCGACGTCCGGGCCCGCGCGGACCTCGACGCGTTCGTCGCCTGGAGCTCGATCGACCCCGAGCCGGGCCTCACGCAGAGTGCGGCGCGGCTCTACCGCCAGCTCGGCGACGAGGCCGAGGCGGTCCTCGTCGAGCTCCTGGGCGACCTGCGTGCCGCGCGCCCGATCGACGTCACGACCGTGCTGGAGGCCGTGGACGCGGCGGGGACCACGAGCCAGCGCGCGCTGGCCCGCTCCCGGCTGGCCGTCGACGCGTCCGACGAGCCTGCCGCCCGCCTGCGCACCGCGGCGCTTGACCTGCTGGCCTCGATCGACCAGCCGACCCCGCACGACCGTGGCCTCGTCGCGCGTCTGCGCCTCGCCACCGATCCCGACGGCCCGGTCCTCGAGCCGCTCCAGGACGGCGAGGAGCCGGAGGTGCGCGTCCAGGTGCTCGGCGGACGAGCCGGCGCCAGCGCGAACGCCGGGGACCTGCCCGGCGCGTTCGCGCTGCTCGACGACGCCGCTGCCGTCGCGCGGACCGCGGGGGCACCCGCGCTCGCCCTGCACGTCGAGGCGGCGCGCGTCCGGGCGTTCGTCGCGTCGGGCGACCACGAGCGCGCGGAGACCCACGCGATGTCCGTCTCCGCGGCCGCCCTCGACGAGGGCCTCACCGACGTCGCCATCGACTGCCGCACCCTCGTCGCGCACGTCATGGCCCGGCGGGGTCGCGAGATCGAGGCGATCGAGCTGGCCGAGTCGACCCTCGGGATCGTCGCGCGCGAGCGGGTCGTGCCCCGCAGGCAGCGCCAGTACCGGGCCGAGCAGCGCCTGGCCCTGCTGGACCTGGCCTCCCGCCTGTCGTCCGCGCTGGAGGAGCCCGACCGGGCGGAGGCCCTCGCGCGTGAGGCCGTCGGCCTCGCGACCGGGCCCGACGGAGCGCCCGCGCACGCGTGCCACGCGCTGCACCGTCTCGCCGGTCTGCGGGAGACGACGGACGCGGTCGAGGCCACCCGCCTGTACGCCGAGGCGCTCGACGCAGCCGTCGCCGGCGGGCAGGACGCCGCGGCCCTGGTGGTCCGCCGCGACCGCATCTGGGCGCGCTTCGACGCCGACGGGCTCGATGCGGCGCTCGCGGACCTCCTGGACGCCCGCAGCGCCAACGAGGCCGCACAGGTACGCGTCCTCACGGAGCCGTCGACGGCCGACGGGCTGGCCACCTGGGACTTCCCGTGGGAGGACGCCACGCTCCGGAGCCTGACCGCGCAGCTGCTCGCGCAGGCCGGTGAGCACCAGCGCGCGCTCGACACCCTCGACGGTCTGCCCGCCGTGTGGGAGGCCCTCGGCGACGGCGCCCGCGCCCTCGACTGCGAGAGCCTGCACGGCATCACGCTGCTCCGGATCGGCCGCGACGCCGAGGGGCTCGCGCAGCTGGACGACGTCGCCGTCCGCGCCCGAGCCGCCGGTGCGACCCAGGTGAGCAGCCACGCCGCCGGCGCCGCCGCGAGGTGGCTGGACCAGGCGGGCCGACCCGACGAGGCGCAGGCGTTCTGGGAACGGCACTTCGGCGAC
Source organism: Cellulomonas sp. P5_C5 (assembly GCF_054049655.1). Lineage (NCBI taxonomy): Bacteria > Bacillati > Actinomycetota > Actinomycetes > Micrococcales > Cellulomonadaceae > Cellulomonas > Cellulomonas sp. P5_C5. The sequence continues at coordinate 204,714 of NZ_JBFULY010000002.1, forward strand.
GACGAGGCCGGCGTCTGACGCGTCGCGGCGTATGCGGCGGGTGCGTGTCAGTGGTCGGTTGCACCCTGGTCCCATGATCACTCTCTCGTGCTCGTGCGGTTCCGCCGGGACCACCCGTCGTCACCCCATGCGCGGCCTGTCCGCCGACGAGCGTGCGGCGCTGATCCGGGGCGCGTTCTCGGTGAGCGGGGGCTTCCTCGCGCTCGAGGTCGACGCCTCCTGGCACCCGGGCTCCGTGGAGCCCACCGAGTCGTGCGTCGTGCTCGCGGACCTGGACTCCCTGGACGCCTCGGCAGGGCTCGACGCCGACGGGGCCAAGGCGATCCGGGACCTGCTGGAGATCGGGCACGTGAGCGGCCAGCCGTTGCCCGCACCCGTCGAGGTCGGCTCCGTGCGGTTCCGGGTCGCGCCCGCCGACGAGTTCGGACCCGCGATGTCCTACCTGGTGACCGACGGCACCGAGACCCTCCTGGAGGCGACCGTGCCCGTCCCGCACGACGACATGCTCCCCGCGCTGGTCGCGGTGCACAGCAGCCGCGGGGCGACCGGACTCACGAGCCTCGACGCGCTCGCCGCGCGCTTCGGCCTGGCGACGGCCCTCGCGCACCTCGACCGGGACCGCGCCGCCGTGGCGTGACCGCGATGCGGGTGTCTAGGCCCATGGTCCTGGGTGACGGGCGACTCTGACGGGTTGGATGGCACGTGCGGGCAGGACTCTGCTGGCTCGCCGATCGCACCCTTCCCATACGCAGAGCGAATGGACCTCCCATGCATGCAGCCATCCTCGCGCTGGGCGCACTCGTCACTGGCGGGGTCGTCGTCGCGGCAGTCGCGATCAGCAACGCGGTTCCCGAGGTGACCACCGCGGTGGTCGTCCGAGTCGTCGACGGCGACACCGTCGACGTTCGTGGCGAGGAGGGCATCAGCCGGGTGCGTCTGCTGAACGTCGACGCTCCCGAGACCGTCGACCCGAGCAAGTCGGTCGAGTGCCTGGGGCCGGAGGCATCGGCGCGGTTGCACGAGCTGCTCCCCGAAGGCACGCAGGTGACTCTCCGGCACGATGTGGAGCCGACGGACCGGTACGGGCGGGAGCTGGCGGGCGTGTTCGTCGGGGACCAGTTCGTGAACGCTTCACTGGCACGCTCGGGCCTTGCCGCGGCGGTCGTCGTCGGCGAGAACGACCGCTTCTACGACGCAGTCCTGGCCGCACAGGAGGAGGCGCGAGCCGAGGGCATCGGCCTCTTCGCCGACTCGGTCGCATGCACCGTCCCCGCCCAGGTCGCTGCATCGGAAGCTGCGACCGCAGCCGTGATCGCCGCGCCGATCCCCGCCGACATCGGGTCGATCGACGCGTACGCCGGAAACCTCGCGGCCGCCGGAGCGACGGCGGGAGTCGTCGCGACCCTGCTCGATCGACCCGACGGCGACCGTGCGTTCCTCGGGCTCAGCGCCGCCTTGCTCACCGATCTGCGGGACCGGGCGGCGACGAACACGCACTCGATCGAGCAGCGCACCACGGAGGTGAGCGTCGCCCGCGCCAACGAGGTGGCCCGCCTCGAGGCGGAGCGAGTCGAGGCCGAGCGGGTCGAGGCGGAGCGAGTCGCCGCGGTGCAGGCTGCTGAGGCGCAGGCGGCTGCAGCCGCGGAGGCTCAGCGGGTGGCTGACGCGCAGCGCGCGGCGGACGCGAACCGAGCGGCCGCCAAGAGACCCGCCGCGAGACCGGCCGCACCGGCTGATCCGGTTGCACCGGCGGCTCCGGCCGAGCCGGCTGCACCTCCCGCGTCCTCCGGCGGTGGAGGAGACACCTACACGGGTTGCCGTGCGTACGGGCCGTCAGGCACCTCGATCGACAACAAGGGTCGGCCGTACACGAAGATCGACTGCGTCACCAAGGTGCCGCTCGGCTGAGGCCTGCCCGCCTGACAGCATGTGTCCATGCAGGTCACGGTTGTCGGCGCAGGAATCGGCGGGCTCGCGGTCGCGGTAGGCCTCCACCGCCGAGGGCACGAGGTCGCGGTGCTCGAACGCAGCCCGGACCTGTCGGCGCTGGGTGCGGGCATCTCCTTGTTCCGCAACGGGCTCAGGGCGCTGCGGGTTCTCGGGCTGGAGGACGAGGTCCGGGCGATCGCAGCGCCGGTCGGCGCCGGGACCAGCACCGGACAGCGTCAGCCGTCGGGGCGGTGGCTGGTGCGTGTGCCGGCGGGGACGGTCGACGACCTGGCGGTGGTGCACCGTCACGACCTGCAGCGCGTCCTGCTCGCCGCGCTGCCGGAGGGGGTCGTGCGCACGGGCGTCGAGGTGACCGCGGTCGAGCACGCGCGCGGTGTGGTCGTCGTCGCGTCCGGGACGCGGACGTCGGCGGACCTGGTGGTCGGCGCGGACGGGCTGCGCAGCGCGGTGCGTGGCACGTTCACCCGCGGTGTAGAGCCCCGGTACGCCGGGTACTCCGCATGGCGGGGCGTCACCGACGGGCCGGTCGACGTCCTGGGCGGTGCCGGTGAGACGTGGGGGCGTGGCGAACGGTTCGGGTTCGTGCCGCTGCGGGACGGCCGGGTGTACTGGTTCGCCGTCGCCAGCCTCCCGGCCGGCGCGCTGTTCGCCGATGAGCATGCCGAGGTCGTGCGCCGGTTCGGCCATTGGCACGCACCGATACCCGCCCTGGTGGCGGAGACCGGGACGGTCCTGCGGCACGACATCCACGACCTCGACCGGCGGCTGCCGTCGTTCGTGCAGGGCCGGGTGGCGCTGCTCGGCGACGCGGCGCACGCGATGACGCCGGACGTCGGGCAGGGCGGCGGGCAGGCGCTGGAGGACGCGGCGACGCTGACCGTCCTCGCCGGCCGCGGCGACCTGCGGGCCGCGCTGCAGGAGTACGACCGGCTGCGACGCCCGCGCACGCAGTCGATCGCGAGCCGGGCACGCGGMGTCGGTCGCGTGGCGCAGCTGCGCTGGRCCCCGGCGGCCGCCACCCGTGACCTGCTGCTCCGTCTGCTTCCGGACGCGGCGTCCGCGCGCGCCGCGACCGCGACGCTGCGCTGGGAACCACCGCAGTAGACAGCCACCGAGCACGCTGGGCACGCGCGGCGACAGGGTGCCGCCGAGCGCGTGCTGGCGTCGGTGCTGGTCAGAGGCTTGCGCGCGCCTCCGCGACGAGCTCCAGCGACGCGCGCGCGACGGCGAGCCGGGTGGCGACGTCGGCGTCCGTCGGMCGCACGCCGACCTTCACGCCGACCCGGGGGACGTCACCGGCGACCTTGAGGGTCTCCGTGATCTCGGCGAGTCCCATGAGCGAGTTCGCGGAGGCGGCGAGCGCGGGGTGGTCGTCGGAACGCGGCGGGATGTGCATGTCCGACCACGGCGGGTTCCAGGGGGTCTCGGCCCCGGTCGCACCGGAGAGCACGAGCATCCGCAGCAGACCGGCCTCGGCGACCGCCTGGGTGTGCTCGACGGCGGTGGCGGTGCTGCGCCCCTCGATCACGGACCGGCCCCAGTTGACGCACATGCCGAGCACGTCGGCGGGCAGGCCCTTGGCGCGCACGACGACGAGCTCGTCCTCGAGCGTCCAGAACCCCTTGGCCGGGGTGAGTCCGGGCACGTAGGCGTCGCAGTGCTCGACCAGGAGCTCGGCGCCGGCCAGGTCCCAGCCGAGGATCTCGTCGAGCGAGCGGGAGAACGCCTCGACTGAGCCGCCGCGCGGCCCGGGTGCACTGTGGACCTCGATCGCGCTCACGCGTCGGCGGCCGTCGGCCTGCGCCAGGGTGACGGCGAGGTCGCGGGCGCGGGCGACGTCGGCGAGGGCGTGGGCCCGCTGGTCTTCGTCGAGCGAGCCGAGGCCATAGGTCGGCGCGACGCCGAGGCGGGGCATCATCGTCGGCACCAGCGAGACGACGACGTCCCACTCGGGCCGCAGGTTCCGCGCCACCCAGGCGGGTTCCAGGCTGCGGGTGCCCTCCACCGGCAGGGCGTGCTCGATGCCGCCGATGCCGAGGTCGACCAGGCCGGCGAAGAACTCGTCCTCCTCCGCGGGGTCCTCGGGTGCGGCGATGTAGCCCGAGAGCAGCAGGTGGCGCAGCGACGGCATGGATCCTCCGGATAGTCGGCGATGACTTGACGAGCGGAGCCAGACTATCTACGTTTTCCGCTGTACGGAACCGAGTTCCATTTTCAGACAGTCACCGACGCCTGTCCCCGACGACGACGACGTCTCGGCAGAACCTCCTGCTCCCCCCGCCCTCCCCTCCGCTGCTCGACCAGCGCGCTCACCCCGTGAGCCGACGAAGGAGTCATCCCATGATGCGAAGCAAGGTCGTGTCGTTCACCGCACTGCTCGGGGCCACCGCCCTCACGCTCGCCGCCTGCAGCAGCGGGGCGACGCCCGGAGCCTCCGAGTCCGGCGGGTCCACCGAGGAGGCCGTCTCGACGACCACCTTCAAGGTGGCGTTCAACCAGCAGCCGACCCACCCGCAGTACGTCGCGATCGACGCCATGGGCGACCGGATCAAGGAGCGCACCAACGGCGCCTACGACCTCGAGGTGTTCCCCAACGAGACCCTCGGCGCCCAGAAGGAGACCATCGAGCTGGTGCAGTCCGGCGCGGTCGAGTTCGCCATGGTGGCCGCCCCGCTGCTCGAGAACTACAACCCCGACTTCGTGGTCTTCAACCTGCCGTTCACGTTCGACTCCCAGGACCACCAGCGCGAGACGACGAACGACCCCGAGATCGTCTCCGAGCTCTACGCGTCGCTGGACGACCAGAACCTGCGCGTCCTGGGCTCGTTCCACGGCGGCATCCGCTCGATGTACAACTCGATCAAGCCGATCGTCACGCCCGCGGACATGGAGGGCATGAAGATCCGCGTCATCGAGTCCGAGACCAACATCGAGATGATGAAGCTCATGGGGGCGACGGGCACCCCGATGGGCATGGGCGACGTCTACACGGCCATCCAGTCCGGCGTCATCGACGGCGCCGAGAACAACGAGCTGACCTACTCGGGCGTGAAGCACTCCGAGGTCGCCCCGTACTTCAGCTACACCAAGCACCTCATGCTGCCGGACTACCTCATCACCAACCCGGCCGTCATGGACGGGCTCCCCGAGGACGTCCAGGAGATCTTCGCCGAGGAGCTCGCCACGGCCATCGAGGAGGAGGGCGATCTCTGGAAGACCCAGATCGACGTCGCCAAGCAGGAGGCCATCGACGCCGGCGCGAAGTTCAACGAGGTCGACGAGGAGGCGTTCGCGGAGGCCATCGCCCCGCTGACCACGTCGAAGCTCACCAACGACTTCATCAAGGACATCCACGCCAAGGTCCGGGCAGCGGCTAAGTGAGCGAGCACCCGCTGAGCCCTGAGAGGCYGTCGGTGCCGGCGAGGTTCAAGTCGMTGCTCGACATGGTCCTGCGCGCGATCTGCGTGACCCTCTTCGCGCTCCTCGTCGTCCTGGTGACCTGGCAGGTCTTCACCCGCCTGGTCCTGTCGAACCCGAGCATCTGGTCGGAGGAGGCAGCCAGGTACGTGTTCATCTGGCTGAGCCTCATCGGGATCTCGATCGCGACGGGCGAGAAGGCCGACGTGGCGATCGACTACTTCGTGCAGAAGGCCCCCCTCGCGGCTCAGCGGGTGCTCGAGATCGTCGMGTACCTCGCCACCCTGGCGTTCGCGCTGCTCGTCATGGTCTGGGGCGGCTACCTCAACGCCGCCCAGACCATGCACCAGCTCAACCCGGTCCTGCCGATCTCGGCCGGCGTGCTGTACCTCGCGGTGCCTGTCTCCGGGGTCCTGCTCACCTTCTACCTGCTCTACCACCTGATCAGGACGCTCTCCCCCAGCTACGCGGGGGTCGAGCACATCGCTGCAGAGGACGGGGTCGAGCTGTGACCGACATCGCGCTGGTGAGCACGGTCATGATCGGCGGGATGGTCCTGCTGATGGTGATCGGAGCACCCATCAGCATCAGCATCGGCCTCCCGTCGGCCATCTCGATGATCCTCGTCCTGGGCCTGGAGAACGGCGCCACCACCTCGGCGCAGCGCATGTTCAACGGCGTCAACTCGTTCGCCCTGCTGGCCATCCCGTTCTTCGTCCTCGCCGGCGGCATCATGAACAACGGCGGGATCGCGACCAGGCTCATCAACCTGGCCAAGGTGCTCGTCGGCAGGACCCCGGCGCCGCTCGCCCAGACCAACGTCCTGGCCAACATGCTGTTCGGCTCGGTCAGCGGGTCCGCGATCGCTGCGGCGGCGGCCGTCGGCACGACGATGGCGCCGATGCAGGCGAAGGACGGCTACGACAAGGCGTTCACGGCCGCGACGAACGTGGCGTCCGCGCCGAGCGGCATGGTCATCCCGCCCAGCAACCTGCTCATCGTCTACGCCCTGGCCAGCGGCGGGACCTCCGTCGGGGCGCTCTTCATGGCCGGGTACGTCCCGGGCATCCTCTGGGGCGTCGCCTGCATGGCCGTCGTCTGGTTCTACGCCCGCAAGCACCCCGAGCTCCGCGCGCCGGTGCGGGCGAGCCTCGGCGAGCTGGGGCGCACGTTCGTCCAGGCGCTGCCCTCGCTGACCCTGGTCGTCGTCGTGATCGGCGGCATCATCGCCGGCTTCTTCACGGCGACCGAGGCCTCCGCGATCGCGGTCGTCTACGCGCTCCTGCTGTCGTTCCTCTACCGGGCGATCTCGATCAAGGACCTGCCGCACATCCTGTACGCCGCGGCCCGGACCAGCTCCGTGGTGATCTTCCTGATCGGCGTCTCGTCGATCATGTCGTTCGTCATGAGCTTCACCAAGATCCCGCAGCTCATCGCGGAGACGCTGCTCGGCTTCACCGACAGCAAGGTCGTCGTCCTGCTGATCATGATGATCGTCCTGCTGATCATCGGGATCCCGCTGGACGCCACCCCGGCCATCCTGATCTTCACGCCGATCTTCCTGCCGATCGCCGTGCAGTACGGGATCGACCCCGTGCACTTCGGGATCATGATGACGTTCAACCTCTGCATCGCGGTGATCTCCCCACCTTCGGCACCCGTGCTGTTCGTCGGCGCGCAGGTCGCCGGCGTCAAGGTCGAGTCCGTCATCTCGCGGCTCATGCCGTTCTTCCTCGCGCTCGTCGCCGTGCTCCTGCTGGTGACCTTCGTGCCGGCCCTGTCCCTCTGGCTTCCGGGCCTCTTCGGCCTGCTGTAAGTCGAACCCACCGAAAGGCACTCCATGGAACAGCGCTACGCGACGAGCCCCGAGCACGTCCCCGGCATGGACACCGACGAGCTGCGTCGCCGGTACCTCGTCGAGAACCTCTTCGTCGACGACGAGGTGGCCTCCGTCTACACGCACCACGACCGGGTCGTCCTGCTGGGCGCCACCCCCGTCAGCGGACCGATCTCGTTGCCGACCTTCCCGGAGATCCGCTCCGAGTTCTTCTTCGAGCACCGCGAGGGCGGGATCGTCAACGTCGGCGGACCCGGGACGGTCTCCGTCGACGGCACCGCGTACGAGCTCGGTCACGGCGCCTGCCTGTACGTCGGGCGGGGTGCGGTCGACGTGGTGCTGTCCTCGTCGGACCCGGCGGAGCCGTCGCGCTTCTACCTGGTCTCGGCACCCGCGCACACCGCCTACCCGACGACGCTGGTCGAGGCCGGCGGCGGGGTTGTTCGTGAGCTCGGCGACGCGCTGACCTCCAACCGGCGCACGCTGAACCAGTACATCCACGAGAACGGGGTGCGCAGCTGCCAGATCGTCATGGGCGTCACCACGCTGCACCCGGGCAGCATGTGGAACACMATGCCCGCGCACACCCACGACCGGCGCACCGAGGCGTACCTGTATTTCGACATGGCGCCCGAGGCGAGGATCATCCACCTCATGGGACACCCGTCGGAGACCCGCCACCTCATCGTGGCGGACCAGCAGGCGATCATCTCGCCCAGCTGGTCGGTGCACTCCGGCGTGGGGTCGGCCAGCTACAGCTTCGTGTGGGCGATGGCGGGCGAGAACCAGTCCTTCGACGACATGGATGGCTTCGCCATCGCGGACATGCGCTGAGGCGACAGGATGACGACCATGGCCTTCGACAAGACGGAATCCCAGACGTCCGCGACTTCCGCCGCATCGTCGGCGAGCGCGAGCGAGAAGACCCTCCTCGTCCTCGAGGCGGCCCTCGACCACCCGCGCTTCAGCGACGTGGTCGAGGCGACCGGTCTGGCGAAGGCCACGGCGCACCGCATCCTTGCCACCCTCGCGGAGTCCGGGTTCATCACTGTCTCGCAGGAGGGCACGTACCTGCCGGGGCCGAAGATCCTGTCGCTCGCCGGCCGGGCGCTCCAACGCATCGACATCTCGTCGATCGCGCAGCCGTTCGTCGACGACCTCGTCGACGTCGTGCACTGCACGGTCCACGTCGGGGCCGTCAACGGCGACGAGATCGTCTACCTGATCCGCAGCGACTCCGACAAGCCGTACCAGATGCCCTCGCGCGTTGGCCACGCCCTCCCGCTGCACACGTCAGGGATCGGCAAGGTCGTCCTGGGCGGCTTCACGGACGAGGCGCTGGAACGCCTGGTCGCACGGGCCGGGCTGACCCAGCGGACGGAGCACACGATCACGACGCTCGACCGGTTGCGCGCGGAGGTCGAGGACATCCGACGCCTCGGCTACGCACTCGACCGGGAGGAGAACGTGCCCGGCGTCGTGTGCGTGGCAGCGCCGATCCGGGACCACACCGGGACGATCCGGTACGGGCTCAGCATCTCGACGCTCACCCTGGAGCACACCCTGGACCAGGTCGAGGCGATGGCCCCGCTGGCGATCGGGACGGCCGACAAGATCTCCGCCGCGCTCGGCTACAGAGCCTGACCTCCGAACCACCCGCACGACCCGCACGGCCGGCGCCGTGCGGCGGACGAGCACGCCCGCACCCGAGCAGAGAGCACCGACCCATGACCCTCGCCCCGCCGCCCGCCGCCTACCTCGAGAGGCTGTTCAGCCTCGAAGGACAGCTCGCCGTCGTCACCGGCGCGAGCCGGGGCATCGGGCTGGCCATCGCGCAGTCGCTCGCGTCGGCCGGTGCGGACATCATCGCCGTGAGCCACGCGATGCCCTCGGGGGACAGTCCCGCCCGCGCTGCCGTCGAGTCGCTCGGGCGGACCTTCACCCCGCTCGCCGCCGACCTGTCCGACGCCTCCGACGTCGCCGCGCTGGCCGCCGGGCTCGCCACCCGCCCCGTCGACATCCTCGTGAACAACGCCGGCACCATCCGCCGGACCCCCGCAGCCGAGCACTCCGACGAGGACTTCGACCACGTCCTGGGCGTCAACCTGCGTGCCACCTTCACGCTGTCCCGGGAGATCGGCCGCGGCATGATCGAGCGCGGCGGCGGGAAGATCGTGAACACGGCGTCGATGCTCAGCTTCCAGGGCGGGATCAACGTGCCCGGGTACGCGGCCTCCAAGTCGGCCGTCGCCGGGCTGACCAAGGCGCTCGCCAACGAGTGGGCCGACCGCGGGGTCAACGTCAACGCCGTCGCTCCCGGCTACGTCTCCACCGCGAACACCCACGACCTGCGGCAGGACGCTGAGCGCAGCGACGCCATCCTCGCGCGCATCCCCGCCGCCCGCTGGGCCGAGCCGGCCGACATCGCGGGTGCGGTCCTGTTCCTGTGCTCCCGCGCCGCCGACTACATCCACGGCGCGGTCCTGCCGGTCGACGGCGGCTGGCTGGCCCGCTGACCGTACCCTCGGCACGTGAGCGAATCGGAGCGCATCTGGCGGCCGATGGACTACGCGACGGCCTGGGCCCCGTTCGATGCCCGTTTTGCCGCCCGCCCGGACTTCTCCGAGCGGTACGCCCCTGCCCTCCAGCTCGACGCCGGGTGCCTTGTCATCGACCTCGCCGACGTGTTCGAGGAACGGGGCGCCCGGTTTGCCGCCGGGGAGGCGGCGATCTCCGCGGCCGCGCTCCGCGCCTTCGTCTGGCTCGCCGGGGACGAGGACCTGGTTGCGCTCGACTGGCAGCACCAGTCCTATCGTTGGTCGCCGGCAGCGCAGGCCTTGTCCGACTCGGAGTGCCTCGTGCCGGTGTTCCCCAACGGGGACTACTACGCGCACATGCCGGGTGACCTGAGGTGGGGAACGTTCGGCCACCCGTGGCAGCAGACGATCACGATCTGGGGCGACGAGCTCGTGCGCACGCTCGGTGCCGAGCTGCTCACGTGGTTGCCGCGGCACCCGCAGAGCATGGCCTGAGGTCAGCCCAGCGCGGCCCGGACGAGGGTCATCGCCAGTGCACGCAGGTCGGTCGGTGACATCCGTCGCTCGGCCGGGCCGGTGAGCTGGTCCAGGACGACGCCGTCGATGCAGCTCACGAACCAGAGCGCGGTCCGCGCGGGCTCGGCGCACCCCTGCGTCTCGAGCACGGTGGTCATCTCCGCCCTCAGCCGGTCTCCCGCGGCGTGGAGCTCCGTCGCGAGCTCGGGCCGTCGGCGGGAGTGCAGGAGCAGCTCGTAGCGGGCGAGGTGGCGGTGGGCGTCGACGGTGATCCAGTGCCACATCAGGTCGGCGCCGAGGTCGGCCAGGGTGTCGGCGGTCATCGGGCGGTCGGCGATCCCCGCGGCCGACAGCTCCTGCAGGTCGAGCTCGACGAGTCGGCGGACGCACGCGGTCACCAACTGGTCGCGCGTGCGGAAGTAGTAGCTGGTGGACCCGAGCGGGACCCCGGCCTCTGCGTCGACCGCCCGGTGGGTCAGGCCGCGGAGCCCGTCCCGGGCGACCAGTCGCAGCCCGGCGTCGCTGAGAGCTGCCTGACGGTCGGTTGACATGGCTTCACTMTACAAAAGTAGAGTCCTCGACATCTGTAGAGGACGAGGAGGAGTGCGATGAGAGCCCAGACCGCGACGCGCATCGGAGGGTGGGCCTTCGTCCTGACGGGGGCGGGTCACCTGACGCTGGCGAGCCTGCTGCCGTCCACGGGTGACCTGCTCGTCGTGGAGCGGCAGATGACGCACGCACGGTTCCCGATGGCCCCGAGCCACACCGTGGCCGACCTCATGCAGGGGTTCAGCGTCACGATGTCGTTGCTGCTGGTCGCGTGGGGCGTGTCCGTCCTGCTCATGACGCGCCACGGCCGGACCCCCGAGCGGGCGCAGCTCGCCCTCATGCTCGCGCTGTCCCTCGCCGTGCTGGTCACCGCGGTGCTGCTGCTCCCCGCGCCGCCGATCGTCCTCATGGCCGTCGCGTCGTTCGCGTTCGCGATAGCGCTGATCGCGCGCCGTTCGGCGGCAGCCTCACCGGCGGCCGGCACGGCGGCGATCAACCGCTAGCGCGTCGGCCCACGACCGCGCGGACGAGGGAACCGCCCGTCGGTGGGTCGCGCGCGTGTACCCGGGAGCCGATGCCTCAGGCATGCGTATCCGTCGCCCGCTCACCGTCGCTCTGCTCGGACTCCTCGTCGCCACCTGGACCACCGGCTGCGGCGCCGACGCGGACGCCGGGTCCGAGAACGATGCCGCCACGGTCGTCGCCGTGCTCGACGGCCGCACGGTCGAGGTGGAGCAGGGCGGGAAGGCGACCATCGTGACGCTGCTCGGGATCGACGCGCCCGCCCCGGACGAGTGCCTGGGCGAGGACGCGGCCGCGGCGCTCGCCGACCTGCTCCCGATCGGCGCGGAGGTGCGGCTCGAGCCGGCCGGGGAGGACCGGGCGGCGGTCGTCGCGGACGAGGTCCTGGTCAACGCGGAGCTCGCACGACTCGGACTGGCCCACGCTCTGGCAGGCACGACGATCAGCGAGCAGGTGCTGACGGGTGAGCAGGAGGCCGTCGAGGCAGCCGTCGGACTCTTCGGCACCCAGGACGAGTGCACGCTCCCGGCGCAGGTGGCCGCACTCGAGGAGGGTGCGGGCAGCGCCGCCGACGAGGCCGCGGTCCTGGTCGCTGGCGTCGGCGTCGACGAGGTCGACCGGCACGCCAGGGCCGTCGCGGCGGCCGCGGCGGCCGGCGCGGCGGTGGCGGCGCTGCTCGACGGGAACCAGTCGGCCCGGTACCCGGCCGCGCTGGTGGCGGACCTGCGCAGCCGGACGGCCGCCGTGAACGAGCGCCTCCTCGGCACGACGAGCGCGGTCGAGCTCGTGCGGGCGTCCGAGGTGCAGCGCGTCGAGACGGAGCGGGTGGCAGCGGAGGCGGCCGCGGTCGCGGCAGCCCAGGCGGCTGCCGACGAGGCGGCGCGGCAGGCCCAGGCTGCCGCCGACGCCGAGGCCGCGCGGATCGCCGCGGAGGCGGCTGCGACGACGAAGGCGCCCGCCACCTCCGTCTACTACCAGAACTGCGACGCCGTCCGGGCGGCGGGCGCGGCCCCGATCCTCGCGGGTCAGCCCGGGTACAGCAGCAAGCTCGACCGGGACGGCGACGGGGTCGGCTGCGAGAACTGACAGCGTCTGTCCCTGACAACCCGGTGGGTTCGCCCTACTGACGGGGGGACTGCGAGACGGCAGCATGACGGGGACGGCCTCCGGTGCGCTGTCTATCCCCGATCACGCCTCTCTGGAGCCCCCGTGCGCAGTCCCGTAGCCCTGACCCGACCCGCCGACCTGCCGATGCTCGTCGTCGCTGCCGCCGCGCTGGGCGTGGCGTTCGTCGTCGCCCCGCGCACGCTCGCGGCGAGCCCGTCGAGCGGCGGCTTCGCCGGCAGGAGCGACCTCACCGACGCCGCCCGCCGCGCGTTCACCGAGTTCTGGGCGGGCGGTGGCTCGGTGCTGTCCCCGGCGCTGGACGGTGTCGTCGACTACTGGTTCCGCTACCACCTGGCCAAGGCGGTGCTCGCCGCGGCCCTGCTGGCGGTGCTCGTCGTGCTGGGCGCGCACCTCTGGAGGGCGTTCCTGGGAGCGAGCGGTCTCCGGGGGGTGGTCCTGGCCACGGCCGGCGTCGTCGTCTCCGCCCTCGCGCTGTTCTCGACCGCGGTCGTGATGGCCAACGTGCAGGGCGCGGTGGCGCCGTTCGCGTCGCTGCTGCCGACCGTCGTCGTCGGCGCACCGCAGGGCGACGTGACCGCGGCGCTCGACGAGGTCCGGCACCAGCTCTCCGGTCCCGGGTCCTCGCCCGCGCTCGACGTGATGGTCCGGGACTTCGGGACGTTCCACACCGCGCTGGCCCTGGTCGCGGCGGTGGTCGCGGTGGTGCTCGTCGGTGGGAGCGTGGCGCTGCTCCGGAGGTGCGCGGCCGTGCCGCGGACCGAGCGGCGGACGCGGCGCACGTTCGGGGCGGCCGGCGTGGTCGGAGGGCTGCTGGCCCTGGCGTTCGTCGTCGTCGCCCTGGCGAACGCCGGCACCGCTGCGGATCCCGCGCCTGCGCTGCTGGCCTTCGTCGAGGGTGGCTGGTAGCCACGTCGGGGGGCTAGCTCGTCGGCGCGTGCCGGTCGAGGAAGCGGTACACCTCCGTCGTGTCCACACCGGGGAACACGCCGACGGGCAGCGCGGCGAGCAGGGACGCGTGCGGGCGGGCGCTGGGCCAGGACTTGTCGGACCAGCGCTCGGCCAGCTCGGTCGGGGGCTGCCGGCAGCACATCGGGTCGGGGCACTTCGACGCCGCGCGCTCGGTGGTCTCGCGCCCGCGGAACCAGCGCACGTGCGCGAACGGCACGCCGACGGACACGGAGAACGCGCCCTGCGACGACGGCTGCACGCGGGAGGTGCACCAGTACGTGCCGGACGACGTGTCGGTGTACTGGTAGTAGGGCGTGAACCGGTCGGGCAGGGTGAACACCACGCGCGCGGTCCACTGCCGGCAGACGGGCTGCCCCTCGATGGCGCCCAGGGGATCCGCGGGGAACTTCACGCCGTCGTTCTCGTAGGCCTTGTGCAGGGTGCCGCCCTCGTGGACCTTCATGAAGTGCACGGGGATGCCCAGGTGACGCGTCGCCAGGTTGGTGAACCGGTGCGCGGCCGTCTCGTAGGGCACGGCGAAGGCGTCGCGCAGGTCCTCCACCGACAGCCGGCGCTCGGCCTTCGCCTCCTGGAGGAACGGCACCGCGCCGTCCTCGGGCAGCATCATCGCGGCGGCCAGGTAGTTGGCCTCGACGCGCTGGCGCAGGAAGTCGCCGTAGTCCTTGGGCTCCGCGTGGCCGAGCACGTGGCTCGCGATGGCCTGCAGCAGGGGTGAGCGGGCGTCGCTGGTGCCGGGGTTGCCCTGGGGCAGGTAGATGCGGCCGTGCGCGAGGTCGGTGACCGACCGGGTGGAGTGCGGCAGGTCGGGCACGTAGTGCAGGCCGAAGCCCAGGTGGGCGGCGATGTCCGCGGTCGCGCGCTGCGACAGCGGGCCACCGGGGTGGTCGATCGCGGTGAGCAGCGTGCGGGCGTGCTCCTCGAGCTCCGGGAAGTAGTTGTCCTGCGCGCGCATCCGGATCCGCAGCTCGGCGTTGGCGCGACGGGCCTCCTCCGGGGTGGCCGCGTTCTCCATGAGCAGGCGCTGGATCTCGGCCTGCAGGCGGACCAGGGCCTCGAGCGCGTCGGCCGGAAGGGACCGGCCGACCTTCACGGGTGAGACGCCGAGCGACGCGAAGAGGGGTCCCCGCTGCGCCCGCTCCAGCTCCACCTCCAGGGCCGCTCGCCTCGTCGGCGGCTCGGTGCGCAGCAGCTCCGACAGCGGGACGTCGAGCGCCTCCGCCACCTGCGCCAGCAGCGAGAGCTTGGGCTCGCGGTGACCGTTCTCCAGCATCGAGACCTGCGAGGGCGCGCGACCGATGGCCGCACCGAGGTCGTCGAGCGTCATGTTCCGGCCCGTGCGCATGTGCCGGATCCGTCGTCCCAGCACCAGCGTGTCCAGGCCGCCGTTGGCCGTCGTCGTCATGCCGTCCACCATCGCCCGAGCCTGCGCTTCTGTCCAGGAGAAGGATTGCCGATCTTCTGCGGACTTTGCGTGGGAAGAACTGCCGAACACCGAGGAATGTGGAGGTCAGGCCGAAGGGCCGAGAAGAACGCCCCAATGACGGAGGACACGATGAGCACGTACAGGCACGGCGACCAGACCGAGACCGCGGCCGAGCTCGCGGCGAGCTGGGACCTCGACGCGCGCTGGGCCGGCATCCGCCGCTCCCACACCGCCGAGGACGTCGTCGCCCTCCGGGGGTCGGTCCGTGAGGAGAGCACCCTCGCGCAGCGCGGCGCCGAGCGGCTCTGGCAGCTCCTGCACTCGCGCACCCTGGTGCCGGCGCTGGGGGCGCTGACCGGCAACCAGGCCGTGCAGCAGGTCCGGGCGGGGCTCGAGGCGATCTACCTGTCCGGGTGGCAGGTGGCCGCCGACGCCAACCTGTCCGGCCAGACCTACCCGGACCAGTCGCTCTACCCGGTGAACTCGGTGCCCGCGGTGGTCCGCCGGATCAACAACGCGCTCCTGCGCGCCGACCAGATCGAGTTCGCCGAGACCGGTCGCCGGTCCCGCGAGTGGCTCGCGCCGATCGTCGCCGACGCCGAGGCCGGGTTCGGTGGACCCCTGAACGCCTACGAGCTCATGCACTCGATGATCTCCRCGGGCGCGGMGGGCGTGCACTGGGAGGACCAGCTGGCGGCCGAGAAGAAGTGCGGCCACCTGGGCGGCAAGGTGCTCGTCCCGACGTCGCAGCACGTCCGGACGCTGTCCGCGGCGCGGCTCGCGGCCGACGTCGCGGGGGTGCCTTCCGTGATCGTCGCGCGGACCGACGCCCTCGGAGCGGACCTGCTCACGAGTGACATCGACGCCCGCGACGAGCCGTTCCTCACGGGCGAGCGGACCGCCGAGGGCTACTACCGGGTGCGTCCCGGCCTCGACCCCGTCGTCGCCCGCGCCGAGGCGTACGCGCCGCACTCCGACCTCATCTGGGTGGAGACGTCGACGCCCGACGTCGCGCTGGCCATCGAGTTCGCGGAGCGGATCCACGACAAGTTCCCCGGCAAGCTGCTCGCCTACAACTGCTCGCCGTCGTTCCACTGGCGCTCGCAGCTGGACGACCTGCAGATCGCGCGGTTCCAGCGGGAGCTCGCCGGCCACGGGTACGTCTTCCAGTTCATCACCCTGGCCGGGTTCCACGCCCTCAACCACTCGATGTTCGACCTCGCCCGCGGCTACGCCGAGCGCGGCATGAGCGCGTACGTCGAGCTGCAGGAGGCCGAGATCGCCTCCGAGTCCGACGGCTACACCGCCACGCGACACCAGCGCGAGGTCGGCACCGGCTACTTCGACCGCGTCGCGACGGCGATCAGCCCGGAGAGCGCCACCCTCGCGCTCGCGGGCAGCACCGAGACGGCCCAGTTCACCCACTGACCCCGCGGCCCGCCCGCGAGAACGGCACTTTGCGACGAGAACGGCAGTTCGAACTGCCGATCTCGAACCGAACTGCCGTTCTCGCGGGGCCGCCCCCAGCACCAGGAGCACTCGCCATGACCATCACCATCACCCCGCCAGCCACCCGACCTCAGCTGCAGATCACCGGACCCGACGTCGCCGGGACCGACCAGATCCTGACCTCCGAGGCGATCGACTTCCTCACCGACCTGCACGTCCGGTTCTCCGGGCGGCGCCACGACCTGCTGCTGGGCCGCCAGCACAAGCGGACCCGGTTCTCCAACGGCGCCGACCCCGACTTCCTGCCGCTGACCGCGGGCATCCGGGCCGACCCGGGCTGGCGCGTGGCCGGCCCCGGACCCGGCCTGGAGGACCGTCGCGTCGAGATCACCGGCCCCACCGACCGCAAGATGACGATCAACGCGCTGAACAGCGGCGCGAAGGTCTGGCTGGCCGACATGGAGGACGCCACCAGCCCCACGTGGACCAACGTCATCGGCGGGCAGCACTCGCTGTTCGACGCCATTCGCGGGCAGATCGACTTCACGTCGCCGGAAGGCAAGGAGTACACGGTCGGTTCGGTGACGCCGACCATCGTGTTCCGTCCGCGCGGCTGGCACCTCACGGAGAAGCACCTGGAGTTCACGGACCGCGCCGGGCAGATCTGCGCGGCGTCCGCGAGCCTCGTCGACGCCGGCCTGTACCTGTTCCACAACGCGCAGGCCCTCATCGACTCCGGCCGGGGACCGTACCTCTACCTGCCCAAGCTGGAGGGTCACCTGGAGGCCCGTCTCTGGGACGAGATCTTCCGATTCACCGAGACCTACCTGGGCCTGCGGTACGGCACCATCCGCGCGACCGTGCTCATCGAGACCATCACGGCCGCCTTCGAGATGGAGGAGATCCTCTACGAGCTGCGGGACCACTGCGCCGGCCTGAACGCCGGCCGCTGGGACTACATCTTCAGCGTCATCAAGAACTTCCGCGCTCGCGGACCCCGGTTCGTCCTGCCGGACCGCGGGAGCGTCACGATGACCGTGCCGTTCATGAAGGCGTACACCGAGCTGCTCGTCGCCACCTGCCACAAGCGGGGCGCGCAGGCCATCGGCGGCATGAGCGCGTTCATCCCCGACCGACGGGACCCGGAGGTCACCGCCGCGGCGCTCGAACGGGTGCGTGCGGACAAGCAGCGGGAGGCCGGCCAGGGGTACGACGGCACCTGGGTGGCGCACCCCGACCTCGTCCCTGTGGCTCGCGCGGTGTTCGACGAGGCGCTCGGCGACCGCATCGACCAGCGGCACCGGCTGCGGGAGGACGTGCACGTGACCGCCGCGGAGCTGCTCGACATCCCGTCGGCCGGCGGCGGCGAGCCCGGGGCCGTCACCGACGGCGGGCTGCGCGGCAACGTGTCGGTGGGCGTCCGCTACCTCGAGGCGTGGCTGCGGGGCATCGGCGCCGTCGCCATCGACCACCTCATGGAGGACGCCGCGACGGCCGAGATCTCGCGGTCGCAGGTGTGGCAGTGGGTGCACCAGGGCGTCGTGACCGCCGAGGGCACGCGCATCGACGCCGCGCTGGTCGAGCAGGTGCTGAAGGAGGTGCTGGCCGACCTCCCGCGGACGGCCGACGACCGGTTCGACGACGCGGCGGACCTGTTCCGGCAGGTCGCGCTGGCGGAGGACTTCCCGACGTTCCTCACCGTGCCGGCGTACACGCAGTTCCTCGTCGCGCACTGACGGGCACCGACCGACGCAGCCCGGACCGCCCATCCGGTCCGGGCTGCGTCACAGGTACTCGTCGGCACCCCGGAGCGTGCGCCAGGATGTCCGGATGGTTGACGACGCACGCCCCGTCCTGGTCACCGGCGGGACCGGCACCCTCGGCCGCGCCCTGGTGCACACGCTTCTCGACGGCGGCCGGCCGGTGCGCGTCCTCAGCCGTCGTGACCGCTCACCCGCGGCACCCGCCGAGGCCGAGTGGGTCGTCGGGAACCTGCTCACCGGGGACGGGCTGTCCGAGGCGGTGACCGGGGTGAGCGCCGTGGTGCACTGCGCGAGCGACCCGCGCAAGCCCGACGACGACCTGGACGCCGCGGTGCAGCTGCTGCTCGCCGCCCGCGCGGCCGTGGTCCCGCACCTGCTCTACGTCTCCATCGTCGGCGTCGACCGCGTCCCGTACGCGTACTACAAGGCGAAGCACCGGGTCGAGGAGATCGTCGAGGACGGCGGCGTGCCGTGGACGATCCTGCGCGCGACCCAGTTCCACGACTTCGTCGCCACCCTGCTCGACTACCTGTCGCGAGGGCCGGTCGCGGTGGCCCCGGCGGGGATGTCCGACCAGCCGGTCGACGTGCGCGAGGTGGCGTCCCGGCTGGTCCAGCTCGTCGACGCGGGGCCGTCGGGCCGGGTCGAGGACCTGGGTGGCCCCCAGGTGCTGACCACGACCGAGCTCATGCGCACGTACCTCGCGGCGCGCGGGCGGCGCCGGCCGGTGTGGACGGTGCCGTTCCCCGGCCCGCTGAGCGGGTTCCGGCACGGGTACCACCTGACCCCCGAGCACGCGACGGGCCGTCAGACGTTCGCGGAGTGGGCGCAGTCGCGGTCGTACTGATGCGCACGGAAAACCCCTTGGCGACCCGCGGGGACCGGACGTACGGTCGTCGGACACGGGAAGGAGGTGGTCCAGGACATGTTCTATTCCAGGACGCGTGAGGTGACTGTCCGCTAGTCGCCCGAAAGTACTCGGACGGATTGCACACACGATCCGCCCGCAGGCCCTCCCGGACCGGCGAGCGAATCCATGGCAGTCACCGCAGCCCGTGGGAGCCGCGACCTCGTCCTTCGCGGCAGGGCCTCCTCGGAGGTCCGGCCCACGGGCTGTTGCCTGCCCATCTCGTGGCAGGCTTCGTGGGTGGCCCTCAAGAACCCTGCTCAGATCAACCAGATGCGCCCCGCCGGGAAGTTCGTGGCGGGCGTGCTGTCCTCCTTGCGTGACGTCGCCCGCGAGGGGATGACGCTCAAGCAGCTGGACACCCACGCGCACCAGATGATCGACGCGGCCGGCGCGCACTCGGTCTACCTGGGGTACCACCCGTCGTTCGGCGCGATGCCCTACCCGGGCGTCCTGTGCACCTCCGTGAACGACGCCGCCCTGCACGGCCTGCCGTCCGACCACGTGCTCGTCGACGGGGACGTGCTGAGCATCGACTTCGCCGCGCAGGTGCAGGGGTGGGTGGCCGACTCGGCGCTGACGTTCCAGATCGGGACGCAGTCCCCGGAGGTCACCGCGCTCATCGAGACCACCGAGCGCGCCCTCGCCGCCGGCATCGCGGCCGCGCGGGCCGGGGCGCGGATGGGCGACATCTCGTCGGCCATCGGCACCATCGGTCGCGCCGGCGGGTACGGGATCAACGCCGACTTCGGGGGGCACGGCGTCGGTCGCACGATGCACGAGGACCCGCACGTGCCCAACCTCGGCCGCCCCGGCACCGGGCTCAAGCTGAAGGCCGGCCTCGTCATCGCCATCGAGCCCTGGTTCATGGCGGGCGGCGACGGCTACACGATCGACGACGACGGCTGGACCATCCGGACCGCCGACGGCTCGCTCGCCGCGCACGCCGAGCACACGGTCGCGATCACCCCGGACGGCCCCCTGGTGCTGACGGCCCGCGACTGACATTGCAACATCTTGCCGATGGTGGAAAGATTCTTCCACCATCGGCACGATGTTGCGAGGTCATGGTGGACTGGAACTATCCCGAGCGGGCGCTCGGCGGCGGTCTGGAAGCGCCGGTCCTGCGCGCGCTCTGGCGCGCAGGCACCCACCTCACGGGCGCGCAGGTGCATCGTGCCACCGGTACCGGGACCGATCGGGGGATCCGCTACGCGCTCGGCAGGCTCGTGCAGCACGGCATCGTGACCGCGACACCGGTCGGTGGCTCCGTCGTCTACGACCTCAACGACGAGCACCTGACGTACCCGGCGGTCGACGCGGCGTTCCGGGCGCTCGATCCGTGGAGCCAGCTGGCGTCCCACCTGCAGGCGCTGATCAGCTCGAGCTTCGGACCCGGTTCGAGCGAGGACGTGACCGTCGCCGTCTTCGGATCGGTCGCACGCGGCGAAGCGCAGCTCGACTCGGACGTGGACCTGCTGGTCGTCGTGCCCAGGGTCGACGAGCAAGCCCGCGCGTTCACTGATGAGCTCGACCGGCTCGGCCGCACCTGGACCGGTCAGCAGGTCCAGGTGTACCTGACGACCCCCGACCTGCTCGACGCGGCGCGGGACGCAGACGATCCGATCGTGGCGTCGTTCCGTGACGATGCGCGGCGACTGGTTGGCCCGGACATCACACCGCACCTGACCGGACCGCGCCGGTGAGCCCGCGCGGCGTCGCCCGCCTGCGCACCATGTCGCCGACGGATGTCCGCACTCGCGCGGCGACCGCCCGCAAGTACCTCGAGATCGGCGAGCTCGTCCATGACGGAGAACCGGACGACGCGGCTTCCCGGCAGGTGACCGGTGGCCTCGCGGTGCTCGCCGCGATCGCCGCTTCGGACGCGATCTGCGGGTCGCGCACCGGTTCCGCTTCCCAGGGACAGGACCACAAGCAGGCCGTGCCCGTCCTTGCGGCCACCCAGCCGGACGGCAAGGCTCTGGCGACGCATCTCAGCCGGGTCCTCGACCACAAGGCGAATGCCCACTACGGCACGACGTATCTCACCGACGAGACCGTCACCAGCATGCTGCGTCACGCGAGGTCCCTCGTCGACGCCATCGACCCGACGATCTGAGCCAGTCACGTCCGCGGGTTCGTGCGTCCTGGCGACCGGATGTGTGGACGTTGGTTGTTCTTGACGGCGGACTTAGATTGGCTCGATCCGGCAATGCGGTCGGATCACGCACGAAAAGAGGGCCCTGATGTCCGCGCTCGTCGACACCGCTCCGCTCATCGGCCACGTCGTCGGGGGGCAGGTGACGACGCCCGAGGGGTCCCGGACGCAGGACGTGTTCGATCCGGCGACCGGGCAGGTGACGGGCCGCGTGCTCCTCGCGGAGCAGGCAGACGTGGATGGAGCCGTCGCGGCCGCCGTCGAAGCGGCGAAGAGCTGGTCGCAGGAGCCCGTCGCCAGGCGGACCGCTGTGCTGTTCGCGCTGCGGGAGCAGATCGTGCAGCACACCGACGAGTTGGCCGCGATCATCACGGCCGAGCACGGGAAGGTGCTGGCGGACTCGCACGGGGAGATCGCGCGCGGTCTGGAGGTCATCGAGTACGCGTGCGGTATGCCGCAGCTGCTCAAGGGCGAGTACACCGACCAGGCGGCGACGGGTGTCGACGTGTTCTCGTTCCGGGAGCCGCTCGGGGTGGTCGCCGGCATCACGCCGTTCAACTTCCCCGCGATGGTGCCGCTGTGGATGGCGCCGATGGCGATCGCGACCGGCAACGCGTTCGTCCTCAAGCCGTCGGAGCGGGACCCGTCGGCGTCGCTCTTCCTCGCGCGGATGTGGAAGGCGGCCGGGCTTCCCGACGGGGTGTTCTCGGTGGTGCAGGGCGACCGGGTGGCCGTCGACGCGCTCCTGACGCACCCGGACATCGCCGCGGTGTCGTTCGTCGGGTCGACGCCGATCGCGCAGCACGTGCACGCCACGGCGACCGCGCACGGCAAGCGGGTGCAGGCCCTGGGCGGGGCGAAGAACCACGCGGTCGTGCTGGCCGACGCGGACCTGGACCTCGCGGCGACGCACCTGACCGGAGCGGCGTTCGGGGCCGCCGGCGAGCGGTGCATGGCGATCTCGGTCGCGGTGGTCGTCGACGTCGTCGCCGACGCGCTGCTCGAACGCCTGACCGCCGCCGCGCAGAAGGTCCGCGTGGCACCGGGCAACGACCCGGACTCCGACATGGGCCCGGTCATCACGCGCGCGTCGCAGCTGCGCATCGAGGAGATCGTCACGGACGCCGTCGCCAGTGGCGCGTCCGCACCGGTCGACGGCCGCGGTCACACGGTGACCGGTCACGAGGACGGGTTCTTCGTCGGCCCCACCATCCTCGACGGAGTCACGACGGACATGCGCGCGTACGTCGAGGAGATCTTCGGGCCGGTGCTCGTGGTGATCCGCGCGGCGGACCTGGCGGAGGCGATCGACCTGGTCAACGCCAACCCGTACGGCAACGGGACGGCGGTCTTCACGTCCTCCGGCGACGCGGCGCGCACGTTCCAGCGGGCCGTGAACGTCGGCATGATCGGCATCAACGTGCCGATCCCGGTGCCGGTCGGCTGGCACTCCTTCGGCGKGTGGAAGAACTCGCTGTTCGGCGAGAGCCACATCTACGGCCCGGAGTCCGTGCGGTTCTACACGCGCGGCAAGGTGGTCACCAGCCGCTGGCCCAGCAGCCCGGCGACAGCCAAGTTCCACTTCGGCCGCACGACGTCCCACTGACACGACGCCCACACCCGCTGGGACAGGACCCCGCCGGCGGACGCACCGCGAAGAAACAACGTCCGAGGAAGTGGCTGCCCCAGCAACCAGATCCTCGGACGTCCCACGACGAATGACCCAACGTCCGAGGAAGTGGCTGCTCTGGCGACCACTTCCTCGGACGTTGCTGTCCAGCGGGCAGGTCAGTCGACGCGGACGACGACCTTGCCGCGGACGTGGCCGGTCTGGCTCGCCTCGTGGGCTGCCGCTGCGTCGGCCAGCTCGAAGACCTCGGCGACGTCGACCGCCAGCGTGCCGGCGTCGATGAGGGCCGTGAGGGCGTCGAGGTCGGCGGTGTCAGGGCGGACCCACACGTAGTGGCCGCCCAGCTCGTCGCGCGCGGCGGCGTCGACGATCGAGGCGACCGTGCCCCCGTCGGCGAGGAGGGCCTTCGACGTCTCGACGAGGTCGTCGCCGCCGAAGTCGAGGATCACGTCGATGCCGTCGGGGGCCAGCGCACGCACGCGTTCGACCAGTCCGTCCCCGTACGACACCGGTGAGGCGCCGAGCCCGCGCAGGTACTCGTGGTTCCGCTCCGACGCGGTGCCGATGACGCGGGCGCCCAGCGACCGGGCGATCTGCACGGCGAACGCGCCGACCCCGCCCGCCGCGGCGTGCACGAGGACGGTCTGCCCGTCGCGGACCCCCGCGCGCAGGATGCTCTGGTACGCCGTCAGGCCGGCCAGCGGCACGGCTGACGCCTCCTCGAAGGACAGCGACGCCGGCTTGCGCGCGAGCGTGCGGACGGGCGCCGCGACGTACTCCGCGAACGTGCCGCCCTGCACCCAGTCGCGACGGACGTACCCGTAGACCTCGTCGCCCACCTGGAGCTCCGGGGTGTCCAGGCCGACGCGCTCGACCACGCCGGCCACGTCCCAGCCCGGCACCACCGGGAAGGTCACGTCCATGACCGCGTCGAGGTACCCGGCGCGGACCTTCCAGTCGACCGGGTTGACCGAGGCGGCGCGCACGCGGACCAGCACGCTGTCCGGGCCGACCTTCGGGGTGGGCTGCTCGGTGAGCTCGAGGACGTCGGAACCGCCGTAGCGGGAGTAGGTGATTGATCGCATACCTGGCGACAACCCGTCGACGGCGCGCGATGTTTCCCGTCGTGGCAAACGTCACCTCGCCGCCCGCCGCCGTTCATCTTCCTGCCGGGATTCGGACATCCGTCCTGGTCACCCTCGGTGCACACCGACCCGAAGGGCCCCTCGATGCCGTACGCACGCCGCACCGTCGCAGCGCTGACCTGCACCGCCGTCCTCTGCGCGGGTCTGGGGGCGACCGCTGCCGCGGCGCACCCGAAGCCGAAGCAGGACACGTTCCACCGGCTCGCGACGTACCCCGTGTACCTCAACCGCCCGGCGGGCGCCGCGGCGGCCGACCCGACCGTCGCCGAGATCTCGGCGGTGAGCGAGGACGGCCGGACGTTCATCCACACCGACGCGCTCGCGGGCCGGATCGGCTTCGTGGACATCACGGACCCGGCGACGCCGCAGGGCCTGGGCACGCTCGACCTGGCGGACCTCGGGGTCGGCGCGCACGCGGAGCCAACGTCGGTGGCGGTGGTCGGCGGCTACGTGCTGGTGGTCGTCGACACCTCGGAGAGCTTCACGGCGCCGTCGGGTCTGCTCGCCGTGGTCGACCTGGCCTCGCACGCGCTGGTCCGCACGCTCGACCTCGGCGGGCAGCCGGACTCGATCGCGCTCACGCCGGACAAGGCGCACGCCGCGATCGCCATCGAGAACCAGCGCGACGAGGAGGCGACGCCGCCCGGTGCGAAGAAGGGAGACCTGCCGCAGCTGCCCGGCGGCTTCCTGCAGCTGGTCGACCTGCCCGGCGCCGACCCGTCGACGTGGACCACCCGTGCCGTGCCGTTCACGGCCGACGCGCTCGCCGGGCTCGACACCGCGCAGGACCCGGAGCCGGAGTACGTGGCGATCGACCCGACCGGGACCACCGTCGCGGTGACGCTCCAGGAGAACAACGGGGTCGCGCTCGTCGACATCGCGTCGGGCACGGTGACCGGTGCGTTCACGGCCGGGACCGCCGCCGTCGCGGGCATCGACACCGCGAAGGACGGCGTCATCGACCAGACCGGCTCGCTGCCGGCGACGCCCCGGGAGCCGGACGCGATCGCGTGGCTGGACGCCACCCACGTCGCGACCGCCAACGAGGGCGACTGGAAGGGCGGCACCCGAGGCTGGTCGGTGTTCGACGTGACCACCGGCGCCGTCGTCTGGGACGCGGGCGCGGAGCTGGAGAAGCTCGCGGTCCGCACGGGCCTGCACACCGAGGACCGTGCCGCGAAGAAGGGCGTCGAGGTCGAGGGCCTGGCCGTCGCGACGCTGGGCGGGCAGCGGTACGCGTTCGTCGGCTCGGAGCGGTCGAACTTCGTCGCCGTGTACGACGTGGACGACGCCACGCGCCCGCGGTTCGTGCAGGTGCTCGCCACGACCAACGGCCCGGAGGGCATCCTGCCGGTGCCGTCCCGTGACCTGCTGCTGGTCTCCAGCGAGACCGACGACGCGTCGGTCCTGGTCCGCTCGTCGGTGAGCGTCTTCGGGCGCGGCAAGGCGTACGCGAAGGACGCCGGCACGCCGCAGTTCCCGAGCGTGGTGTCGGCCGACGACGCCGCGGGCAACCCGATCGGCTGGGGTGCGCTCGGCGCGCTGAGCGCGCACCCGTCGGACCGCCGGTACCTGTGGGCGGCGAGCGACGCGGCCTACAGCACGGCACACCTGCTGCGGCTCGACGTGTCCCGCACGCCGGCCGTCATCGACCGCGACGTCGTCGTGACGCAGGGGGGCACGCCGGCGTCGCTGGACATCGAGGGCATCTCGGCCCGCCGGCAGGGCGGGTTCTGGCTCGGCTCCGAGGGGGCGACGGGGGCCGGCAACACGCTGGTCCGCACGGACGCGGGCGGGGCGGTGCAGCAGACGGTGCCGCTGCCCGCGGACGTGGCCGCCGGCCTCACCAAGTGGGGCATCGAGGGCGTCGCCGTGAGCGAGGACCGCAAGGGCGAGCACGTCTGGGTCGCGCTGCAGCGTCCGCTGACCGGCGAGGGGAGCTCCGCCCGGATCGGCCGCTACGACGTCGCGACCGCGCAGTGGGCGTGGTTCGGCTACCCGCTGGGCACGACGACGACGCCGGGGAACTGGATCGGGCTGTCGGAGATCACCGTCGTGGACCACGACACCCTCGCGGTCATCGAGCGGGACAAGCTGAACGGTCCGGACGCCGCGGTGAAGGCGGTCTACACGGTCCAGATCCCGGCCAAGGACCCGGTGCCGCCGGGCGCCGTCGCGCCGCTGACCAAGACGCTGGTCCGCGACCTCGTCCCCGACCTGCGCGCCGCGAACGGGTGGACGCAGGAGAAGGTCGAGGGCCTCACGATCGGCCGCGACGGTCAGGTCTACGTGGTGACCGACAACGACGGGCTCAAGGACGCCACCGGGGAGACGGTCCTGCTGCGGCTCGGCGACGCGTCGAAGCTGTTCAAGCGCAGGTGACCGGCACAGGCGATCATGGCGGGGTGTCCACTCCCTACTCCGTCATGGTCGTCTGCACCGGCAACATCTGCCGTTCCCCGATGGCCGAGATCGTGCTCCGCGAGCGGTTCGCCGCCGCGGGCCTGGCCGACCAGGTGGTCGTCGACTCCACGGGCATCAGCGACGAGGAGCACGGCAACCCGGTGGACCGTCGCGCCCGTGCGGTCCTGACCGCCCACGGCTACCCCGCCGGCGACGGCCACCGGGCCCGCCAGGTCGCCGCCGACGACCGGCGTGACCTGGTCCTGGCGATGACGAACGCCCACGCCCGCGCCCTGCGGGGCCTGGACCCGGTGCTGTTCCGGTCGTTCGACCCGGACGCGGTCGGTGACCTCGACGTCGCCGACCCCTGGTACGGCGGACCGCGGGACTTCGAGGCCTGCCTCGCGCAGATCGAGGCGGCCGCCGACGGCATCGTCGACCATGTCCGCAACGTTCTGGGGAATGCGCGGCCCGTGACGAACAGTTGACCGAGGCATGAGCCTCGACGAGATCCCCCTGACCACCCTGCGCGGCGACAGCACGACGTTCGGCGAGTACGCGGACCAGGTCAAGCTCGTGGTCAACGTCGCCTCGCGCTGCGGGCTCGCGCCGCAGTACGAGAAGCTCGAAGAGCTCCAGAAGACCTACGGCGACCGCGGGTTCACCGTCCTCGGCTTCCCCAGCAACCAGTTCCTGCAGGAGCTCGGCTCCGAGGAGGCCATCGCGGAGTACTGCTCGGCGACGTGGGGCGTGACGTTCCCGATGTTCGCCAAGACCAAGGTCAACGGCCGGTCCCAGCACCCGCTCTACGCGGAGCTCACCAAGGCGCCCGACGCCTCCGGCAAGGCCGGCCGGGTCATGTGGAACTTCGAGAAGTTCGTCGTGACGCCCGACGGGTCGGTGCACCGGTTCCGCCCGACCACCGAGCCGGACGCTCCGGAGGTCGTCGAGGTCATCGAGCAGGCGCTGATGCGTAAGAACAGCTAGAGCCAACGATTGCGCCGGAACGCCCGGTACAGCACGACGCAGATCCCGCCGATGCCTGCCAGCACGATCCAGAAGCCGAACGGCGAGTGCATGGCAGGCAGGTAGTCGAAGTTCATGCCGTAGAGCCCCGCGATGGCGGTCGGCACCAGCGCGATCGCCGCCCACGCCGAGATCTTGCGCATGTCGGAGTTCTGCTGGACGGTCACGCGGTTCTGCTCGACGGTCACCTGCGCGAGGTCGGCCTGCAGGACGTTGGTGAGCAGCGCGTCGGCGGCCTCGATGAGCTCCGCGKCCCGCAGCGCGTGGTCCTGGACGTCACGGAAGTACGGGCGCGCGTAGGTCGGGATGCAGGGCACCTCCTCCTCGGCCAGCCGGGTCAGCGGACCCACCAGAGGCACGACCGCGCGCCGGAACTGCTGCACCTCGCGCTTGAGCTTGTAGATGCGCTCCGCGTGGTCGTGGCCGGGGTCGTCGCCGAACACCTGGTCCTCGATCTGGTCGAGGTCCTCGTCGATCGAGGCCGTCACGTCGAGGTACTGGTCGACGGACCGGTCCAGGATCCCGTGCAGCACCGCGGGCGGTCCGTGCAGCAGCATCTCGGGGTCCGCCTCGAGCGCGGCCCGCACCTGGGCGGGGATCGTCGTGTCCCCGTGCCGGACGACGATCACGAACCGCTCGCCCAGGAAGATGGCCAGCTCGCTGACCTCCACCACCTCGACGTGGTCCACGTAGTGCACCGGCTTCACGACGGCGAACGTGACGCTGCCGTACCGCTCGAGCTTGGGCCGCTGGTGGGCGCGGATCGCGTCCTCGATGGCGAGCTCCGGCAGGTCGAAACCCTCCGCGATCGCGTCGAACTCGTCGGCCGTGGGCTCGACCAGGCCGATCCAGACGAACCCGTCCTCCTTCTCGGCCTCGCGCATGGCCACGGCCAGGTCGTCGAGCCGATGACGGCGCCGGCCGTCGGCGTAGAGCGCGCAGTCCACGATCACGGTCCGAGGCTAGACGTGTTCAATGGCGGGCATGAAGGTTGCCCAGCGCGCCCACGTCCCGCCGTTCGCCGTCATGGAGATCCTGGCGGCCGCCAACGCGCGGCGGGCGGCCGGTGAGGACGTCCTCAACCTGTGCGCGGGCGAGCCCTCGACGGGGGCGTCGGACGTGGTGCGGCAGCGGGCGATCGACCTGCTCACCAGCGGCGGCGGTCTCGGCTACACCGAGGCCCTGGGCGTCCCGGCGCTGCGGTCGGCGATCGCGCAGCACTACCGCGACCGGTACGACCTCACCCTCGACGCCCGTCGGGTCGCCGTCACCACCGGCTCCTCCGGCGGGTTCGTCCTCGCGTTCCTCGCGGCCTTCGACGTGGGCGACCGGGTGGCGCTCGCCGTCCCCGGCTACCCCGCGTACGCGAACATCCTGGCCGCGCTCGGCTGCGAGGTCGTCATCGTGCCCTGCGGCCCGGAGACGCGCTACCAGCCGACGGTCGCGCAGCTCGCGGCGCTCGACCCGCCGGTGGACGGGCTCGTGGTCGCCAGCCCCGCCAACCCCACCGGCACGATGATCGACCCCGACGAGCTCGCGGCGCTCGCGGCCTGGTGCGGGACCCAGGGCGTCCGACTCATCAGCGACGAGATCTACCACGGCATCACCTACGGCTCGGAGGAGACCGCGACCGCCGCGCACTACCTCGGCAGCGGTGCCGTCGTCGTCAACTCGTTCTCCAAGTACTGGGCGATGACCGGCTGGCGGCTCGGCTGGCTGGTCCTCCCGGACGACCTGCTGTCGGTGGTCGACGCGCTCGCCGGCAACGTTGCCCTGTGCCCGCCGGCCCTCGCGCAGCACGCCGGGGTCGCCGCGTTCAGCCCCGACGGGTACGCGGCCGCCCGGCAGAACGTCGAGCGGTACGCGGCCGCCCGCGAGCACCTGCTCGCCCGCCTGCCCGAGCTCGGCTGGTCGCGGATCGCCCCGGCCGACGGCGCGTTCTACCTGTACGGCGACATCTCCGCGAGCGGCCTCGACTCGATCACCTGGTGCGCCCGGCTCCTCGACGAGGCCGGTGTGGCCCTGACGCCCGGCACCGACTTCGACCCCGTCGACGGCCACCACTGGGTGCGGCTGTCGTTCGCGTCGTCGGTCGAGGTGGTCCGCGAGGCGGTCGACCGGATCGTCGCGTGGCAGCGGACGCTCTGAGACTCGTCGAACCCGAGATGGGTGATGTTCTCGACCGCATCACGTCACCCATGTCGGGTTCGTTCGCGGAGTGACGCTCTCCAGCCGAGGGAGGTCATCGCGGCGCCCGGCGGGACGTAGGTTTGTCGCGTGCCGCTGCCTGCCCTGGTCACGCCCGGACCGCCCCTGACCCCTGCGCAGGTCGAGCGCGGGTCGCGGCACCTGCTGCTCGCGGAGATCGGGGTCGACGGTCAGCGCCGGCTGCGCAACGCGCGGGTGCTCGTCGTCGGCGCGGGCGGTCTCGGTGCACCGGTGATCCAGTACCTCGCCGCGGCGGGGGTCGGGACGCTCGGGATCGTCGACGACGACGTGGTCGACGTCAGCAACCTGCAGCGTCAGGTGATCCACGGGACCGCCGACGTGGGCCGTGCCAAGGTCGACAGCGCGCTCGACACGGTCGCCGCCCTCGACCCGGACATCCGCGTCGTCGCCCACCGCACGCGCCTGACCAGCGAGAACGTCGACGAGATCCTGCGCGGCTACGACCTCGTCGTCGACGGGACCGACAACTTCCCCACCCGCTACCTGGTCAACGACGCGTGCGTGCGCCTCGGCCTGCCGGAGGTCTGGGGGTCGGTGCTGCGGTTCGACGCGCAGACCACCGTCTTCTGGGGCCGGGCGGGCGTGCAGCTGCGCGACCTGTTCCCCACCCCGCCGCGCGACGACGAGGTCCCGTCCTGCGCGGAGGCGGGCGTGCTCGGCGCGCTCTGCGGGCAGGTCGGCTCCGTCATGGCCACCGAGGTGGTCAAGCTCCTCACCGGCACGGGCGAGCCGCTGCTCGGCCGCGTGCTCGTCATCGACGCCCTGCGCGGCCGCTGGACCGAGGTCCCCCTCGTCGGCCGCCCTCAGAGAAACCCGACCCCGGAGGTCCTGCCCATGTCCGACGTCCCCGTCGTCACCGCCCCCGAGCTCGTCCGCCGGCTCGCCGCCCGCGAGGCCGGCACCGACGAGTTCCTGCTCATCGACGTGCGCGAGCCCGCCGAGTACGCCCAGGTGTCCATCCCCGGCGCGGTGCTCGTGCCGCTCGGCTCCGTGTTCGACGGCTCCGCCCTGGCCGACCTGCCGCGCGACCAGGAGATCGTCGTGCACTGCCAGGTCGGGGCACGGTCGCTGACCGCCGCGAAGATCCTGCGCGGCGCCGGCTTCGACGCCTCCAACGTCGACGGCGGGATCCTTGCCTGGCTGGAGGTCCGCTAGTCGTGCGTTCCCTGCCGGACCACCGCGCGGCCGCCCTCGCCCTGGCCGCCCCGCTCCCCGCCGTCGAGGTGCCGCTGGACGACGCCGACGGCCTGGTGCTCGCCGACGACCTGCGGACCGACGAGCTCCTGCCGCGCTGGGACAACTCGGCGATGGACGGGTACGCGGTGCGGCACGTCGACGTCGTCGGCGTCCCCGTGACCTTGCGGGTGGTGGCGGACCTGCCGGCAGGCTCGGCCGACGAGCCTGTGGTCACGGCGGGTACCGYGGTGCGCATCATGACCGGGGCGCCGGTGCCGCCGGGGGCGGACACGATCGTCCCCGTCGAGCGGACCGACGCGGGGACGGTCACCGTGCTGGTCCGGGAGGCGCCCGACGCCGGGGTGCACGTGCGCCGGGCCGGCGAGGACGCGGTGCCCGGAGACGTGGTGGTCGCGGCCGGCACTCTGCTGGGCCCTGCCGCGATCGCGGCCGTCGCGTCCCTCGGGCACCCGTCGGTCCGGGTCCACCGCCGGCCCCACGTGGCCGTGATCTCCACCGGCGACGAGCTGGTCACGCCGGGCCACCCGCTGCACCGCGGGCAGCTCCCCGACTCGAACTCGTGGCTGCTCGCCGCCGCCGTCCGCCAGGCAGGGGGCATCGCGATGCGGCTCGGGCCCGTGCCCGACGACGTCACCACCCTGCGGACGCTCCTCCAGAGCCTCGACGAGGACCCGTCGGTCGACGCGATCGTCACCTCCGGCGGCGTCAGCGTCGGTGCGTACGACGTGGTCAAGGCCGCGCTCCTCGACCAGCCGGACGTCGAGTTCGTCGCCGTCGCGGTCCAGCCGGGCAAGCCCCAGGGCCTCGGCAGGCTGCCCGGCGGCACGCCCGTCTACACGCTCCCCGGCAACCCTGTGAGCTCGTTCGCGTCGTTCGAGATGTTCGTCCGTCCCGCCCTGCTGCGGATGCGCGGACTGGTCGACGTCGAACGCCCGACGACGCTCGCCGTCGCCGACGACGCCTGGACCACCCCGCCCGGTCGCGCGCAGCTCATGCCGGTGCGCTGGGTCGGCCCCGACCGCGTGGTCCGGGCGACCGGTCGCGGGTCCGGTTCGCACCTGGTCGCCCGCCTCGTGCTGGCCGAGGGCCTCGCCGTCATCCCCGCCGAGATCTCCCAGGTCGCCCCCGGCGACCGTCTCACCGTTCTGAGAGTGAGCCCATGAGCGAGCAGTTCACGCACCTCGACGCGGCCGGGCACGCCCGGATGGTCGACGTGACCGCCAAGCAGCCGACCGTCCGCGCCGCCACCGCCAGCGGACGCGTGCAGTGCGGCCCGGCCGTGGTCGCCGCGCTGCGCTCCGGCGGCGTCCCCAAGGGCGACGTCCTCGCGGTCGCCCGCATCGCCGGCATCGCCGCCGCCAAGCGCACGCCCGAGCTCTTGCCGCTCGCGCACGTCATCGGCGTGCACGGGGTCGTCGTCGACCTCGAGATCACCGACGACGGCGTCACCATCACGGCCACCGTCCGGACCGCCGACCGCACCGGCGTCGAGATGGAGGCGCTCACCGCCGTCTCCGTCGCCGCGCTCGCGGTCGTCGACATGGTCAAGGGCCTCGACAAGTCCGTCCGCATCGCCGACGTCCAGCTCGAGGCGAAGTCCGGCGGCCGCTCGGGCGACTGGCGCCGCGACGCGTGACCGACGGGGAGAGCGTCCGTGGACGCACGCTGGGCGTGCGAGCCGGGGTGACGCGGTGACAGACAGGATCGGATCCCGCGACATCGCGGCCGGGCCGCGGTACGACGCGGTCGTGCTCGCCGGAGGTCGCGCCCGTCGGCTCGGCGGCGTGAGCAAGCCGGACGTCGAGGTCGGCGGGATCGCCCTGCTCGACCATGCACTCGCGGCCGTCGCCGGCGCGACCCACGTCGTCGTCGTGGGTCCGCCGCAGGTGGCTCGGCCCGGGGTCGCGACCGTGCTGGAGGACCCGCCGGACGGCGGACCCGTCGCAGGTCTGGCCGCGGGGCTCGACGCGCTCCCCGCGGACGGCCCGGACCTCGTCGTCGTCCTCGCGTGCGACGTCCCCGGCGCCGGCCGCGCCCTCCCCGCGCTCCTCACGGCCGCGACGGCTGCTCCCACGGCGTCCGCCGGTGCGACTGCCGTCTCTGACGTGCCCGCTCCCGCGGAGCGCGCTACCGCCGCGGCTGCGACGGTCACCGGCGCTGTCGAGACCCGCACCGGTGCGAGCGAGGTGGACGGCGCCCGGATGGTCGGGCCCGAGGGTCGGGCGCAGCATCTCGTCGCCGTCTACCGGCGGACGAGCCTGCGCGCGGCGCTCGACCGGCTCCCGACCGTGCACGGTGCGTCGATGCACCGGCTCGTCGAGGGCCTCCGCCTGGTGGACGTCCCCGACGACGCGGACGCGACCGCCGACGCCGACACCTGGGCCGACGTCGCACGCCTCGACGCGACGCTCAGTGACAGGATCGACCCATGACCGACGACCCCCGACGCGCCCCGGGCGCAGACCTGCCGGACTGGATCGACCAGATCACCACGGCGCTCGGCGTCGAGCGGGAGCTCGTCGACATCGACCGGCTGCTCCAGGTGTCCTCCGACGTCGCCCACCAGGTGGCGCGCCCTGCCGTCCCGGTGACGATGTTCGTCGCGGGTCTCGCCGCCGCGAGCTCCAACCCGTCGGACGTCCTCGCCTGGATCGAGGCGCGCGCCGCAGCCTGGACCGCCGAACGGTGATCACCGTCCGCTACTTCGCCGGCGCTGCGGAGGCCGCCGGGGTCGACACCGAGCGGCTGCCCGCAGGCTCGGCCGCCCAGCTCCGGGCCGCGATGGTCGCCGCGCACGGCCCCGCCCTGGACCGGGTGCTCGGTCGCTGCTCCCTGCTGGCGGACGGCACCCGCGTCGACGGCGACGACCCGGTGCCCGCCGGAGCGACCTTGGACGTCCTCCCCCCGTTCGCCGGCGGCTGACCCGTGCCCGACCGACCGGAGATCGTCTGCATCTGCGGCTCGACGCGGTTCGTGGACGAGATGCGTGCGGCGAACCGTGACCTGACGTTCGCCGGAGTCATCGTCGTCGCTCCGGGAGAAGCGGACGAGCCGGTCACCGACGAGCAGAAGACCGCGCTGGACGCCCTCCATCTGCGCAAGATCGACCTGGCCGACCGGGTGCTGGTGGTCAACCCCGGCGGGTACGTCGGTGAGTCGACGCGCAGGGAGATCGCCTACGCCGCCGCCGCGGGCAAGCCGATCTCGTTCACCGATCCCGTCTGACCAGGAGAAGCTTCGTGGTGTGCCGTCGCCGGAGCGGTCAGCCGCCGATCGCGCTCATCGGGCGGTCGGGCTGCAGGAAGCTCGGGTCGTCGATGTCGTGCCCGGCCTTCTTGCCCGCCAGGCACCGGCGGTAGGCGTCGGCCAGGGCGGTGTCGACGTCGGATGCCGCCGGGGCGGGGCGGGCGGGGGCCGTCGCGCCGACCCGGAGGGCCTGACCTGGGCCGATCCCGAGCGCTGCGGCGTCGGGTGCGTCCGTCGAACCACGCAGCAGGTCTCGCACGTTGGTCTCCGTCTGGGAGAACAGGCACGCGCGCAGCTGGCCGTCGGCGGTGAGGCGCAGCCGGTCGCAGGCGCCGCAGAACGGCTGGGTGACCGACGCGATGACGCCGACGGTCGCGGGGCCGCCGTCGACGGTCCAGAGCTCGGCGGGTGCGGCGCCGCGACCGGGGACCTCCTCCAGCGTGAACTCCGCGGTCAGCCGTTCGAGGATCTCGGCCTGCGTCACCATCTGCGCCCGGTCCCACGTGTGCCCGGCGTCGAGCGGCATCTGCTCGATGAACCGCATCTGGTAGCCACGGTCGACCGCGAACCGCGTGAGGGCGACCACCTCGTCGTCGTTGACCCCGCGCATGGCCACGGCGTTGATCTTCACGGGGTGCAGCCCGGCGGCGTCGGCGGCGGCGATCCCGGCCAGGGTCTCCACCAGCTTGTCGCGACGGGTCAGCTCCAGGAACTTGGCGCGGTCGAGGGTGTCGAGGCTGATGTTCACGCGGGAGAGCCCGGCGTCCTTCAGGTCGGAGGCGAGTCCGGGCAGGCGCAGGGCGTTCGTCGTGAGGGACACCTCGGGGCTGCCCGACGGTCCGGTGAGGGCGGTGAGCCGACGGACGACATCCACGATGTCGACGCGCAGCAGCGGCTCGCCGCCGGTCAGCCGGATCTCCTCGATGCCCAACGAGACGCCGACCCGGGCGACGTGGACGATCTCCTCGGTGGTGAGCATGGTCGACCGCGCGAGCCACGGGACGCCCTCCGCGGGCATGCAGTAGGTGCAGCGCAGGGAGCACCGGTCGGTCAGCGAGATCCGCAGGTCGCGGTGCACGCGCCCGAACCGGTCGACCAGCTGATCGCTCATCACAGACCCACCCATACGTGCGAACCGTCCTCGAGGACCTCACGCTTCCACACCGGGAGCTCGGCCTTGACCGTCTCGACGAGCGCGCGGCACACGTCGAACGCCTCGGCGCGGTGCGCGGTGGACACGGCGGCGACGATCGCGGCCTCCCCGACGGCGAGGTGCCCGATGCGGTGGCTGACGGCGACGCCGATGACGTCCTCCGACTCCGCCGCGGCCGACGCGAGGCGGTGCAGGACGTCCTGCGCGGTCGGGTGCGCCGTGTAGTCGAGGCCGACCACGCGCCCCTCGACCGACGGGTCGTGGTCCCGGACCAGCCCGACGAACGTCGCGACCGCCCCGGCCCGCGGATCACTCACATGTTCCACGTGAAACTGCAGGTCGAGGGGCTGTTCGACGACACGCGCGATCATCGGTGATCCCCTCCCGCCACCTGGTCCAGCACGTGTCCGACGAGCGGCAGCAGCACGTCGAGCCCGTCGCGCACGCCCCCCGGCGAGCCCGGCAGGTTGACGACGAGCGCGCCGTCCTGCGTCACTCCCGCGAGCCCGCGCGAGAGGACGGCCGTCGGGACGGTCGCCGCTCCCTCGCGCCGGAGCAGCTCCGGGATCCCGGGCAGGTGCCGGTCGATCACGGGGAGCGTGCCCTCGGGAGTCAGGTCGCGCGGACCGACGCCGGTCCCGCCGGAGGTGACGACGAACCGCGCACCGGCACCGAGAGCCGCGCGGATCGCCGACTCCACCGACTGCGACCCGTCGGCCACGACCGCCACGTCGGCCACCGCGAAGCCTGCCGCCGTCAGGCGCTCGGCGGCCGCGGGGCCGGAGCGGTCCTCGCGCTCGCCCGCCGCCGAGCGGTCGGACACGACGACGACCGCGGCTACGAGAGGCGGGGACGTCTGCACCCGGCCAATGTACGCACGGCCGACGAGACACAGCTGCGTGGCCTGCCCGCTGGACGGTGGTGACGGCGGCGCCGACGGAGCGCGGACGTGGTTCGAGCCGAGGTTGACGCGCAGGGCGAGCACCGACCTCCGAGACACGGCCTGCACCCTGGACAGCGCCGGGTACGCTGGCCCCACAACTTCACACGCTGCTCGAACCGCGGCGGGAGAGCTCCCGCGCAACGTCGGGACGCCGAAGGAGCAACCCTCCCCGGGAATCTCTCAGGCCCCTGTACCGCCACGGCGAGGCAACTCTGGAAAGCGGACCTTCTCGAAGGTCCCACCGACGGTGCAAGCCGGCGCGCCCCGACAGGCGGACCGGCAAAACTCTCAGGTCGCGCGTACCCAACCGCGTAATGACAGAGCGGGGAGCCCACCCACCGTCCCGGCATGTCCGGACGACCCAGCGGAGCAGCCCGTGACCACCGATCTGAGCCAGTTGCACGACGCCGTCGTGAGCGGCGTCCCTGCCATCCACCTGGACACCCTGTCCGACGCCGTGCCGTTCACCAGCGTCGAGCACACCCCGGCGGCCGAGGTCTTCGCCGACCGCCACATCGGTCCGCGCGGTGGCGAGACGGCCCACATGCTGTCGGTCGTCGGCTACCACTCCCTGGACGACCTGGTCGACGCCGCCGTCCCCGCGAGCATTCGCACGGACCGGCCGCTGGACCTGCCCGCCGCGCGCTCCGAGGAGGAGGTGCTGGCGGCGCTGCGCACCATCGCGGGCCGCAACCGGGTCATGACGCAGATGATCGGGCAGGGCTACTCGGACACCATCACGCCCGCCGTGATCCGTCGCAACGTGCTCGAGTCCCCGGCCTGGTACACCGCGTACACGCCGTACCAGCCGGAGATCGCGCAGGGCCGGCTCGAGGCGCTGCTCAACTTCCAGACGATGGTCACCGACCTCACGGGCCTGGACGTGGCGAACGCGTCGCTGCTCGACGAGGCCACCGCGGTCGCCGAGGCGGTCGCGCTGATGTGGCGCGCGGCCCGGGGCAAGGCCGGCACGGTGGTGCTCGACGCCGACCTGTTCGGCCAGTCGCTGGCGGTCACGCTCGGCCGCGCCGAGGCCATCGGCCTGCCGGTCGTCGTCGCGGACCTCACCGACGGGCTGCCCGAGATCGAGGGCGACCTCATCGGGCTCGTCGTGCAGCAGGTCGGTGCGTCGGGCCGCGTGCGGGACCTGAGCGCCGTCATCGCGCAGACCAAGGAGCGCGGCGGACTGGTGACGGTCGCCGGGGACCTGCTGGCCCTCACGCTGCTGACCTCCCCCGGCGAGCTCGGTGCCGACGTCTCCGTCGGCTCCGCCCAGCGCTTCGGCGTCCCGCTGTTCGGCGGCGGACCGCACGCCGCGTTCATGGCGGTCCGCACCGGCCTGGAGCGGATGCTGCCCGGCCGCCTGGTCGGCGTGTCGATCGACGCCGACGGTGCCCGCGCCTACCGCCTCGCGCTGCAGACGCGTGAGCAGCACATCCGCCGTGAGAAGGCGACGAGCAACATCTGCACCGCGCAGGCGCTGCTGGCGATCGTCGCGTCGATGTACGCGGTCTACCACGGTCCCGACGGACTGCGGGCGATCGGCGAGCGGGTGCACGCGCACGCCGCCGGCCTGGCCGAGCTGCTCACCGGCATCGGTGTCACGGTCGAGCACGACACGTTCTTCGACACGATCCGCACGGTCGTCCCGGGCAAGGCCCGCGAGGTCGTCGCGCAGGCTGCCGCGGCAGGCGTGAACCTGTGGGCGCCCGACGACGACCACGTGCAGATCGCGGCCGACGAGCGGACGAGCTCCGATCACCTGCTGCGCATCGTGCTCGCGTTCGCGGCCGCGGGGGTCACCACCCTCGACGCCGACGACGACGGCACCTACGCCTTCGGGTTCTCGGGCATCGGCACCAGCGACGCGCTGCCCGCCGACCTCCGTCGCACCAGCGCCTACCTGCAGCACCCCGTCTTCCACCTGCACCGCTMCGAGACGGCGATGCTCCGCTACCTGCGCCGGCTGTCGGACAAGGACCTCGCGCTGGACCGCACGATGATCCCGCTTGGCTCGTGCACGATGAAGCTCAACGCCACGGCGGAGATGGAGCCCATCTCCTGGCCCGAGTTCGCCACGATCCACCCCTACGCCCCCACCGACCAGACCGAGGGCTACGCGGAGCTGGTCACGGAGCTGCAGGACTGGCTGGCGGAGATCACCGGGTACGCCGCGGTGTCGGTGCAGCCGAACGCGGGGTCGCAGGGTGAGCTCGCCGGGCTGCTCGCCATCCACGGCTACCACGCGTCGCGCGGCGACAAGCGCGACGTCTGCCTCATCCCCGCGTCCGCGCACGGCACCAACGCGGCGTCGGCGGCGCTCGCGGGGATGCGCGTCGTGGTCGTCGCCACGGCCGCCGACGGCTCGATCGACCTCGACGACCTGCGCGCCAAGCTGGAGAAGCACGGCCCCGAGGTCGCGGCGATCATGATCACGTACCCGTCGACGCACGGGGTCTACGAGGAGGGCGTGCGCACCGTCTGCGAGCTCGTCCACGAGGCCGGCGGGCAGGTGTACATCGACGGCGCGAACCTCAACGCGCTGGTCGGCCTGGCCCGTCCGGGCGAGCTCGGCGGCGACGTCAGCCACCTGAACCTGCACAAGACCTTCTGCATCCCGCACGGCGGCGGCGGTCCGGGCGTCGGGCCGGTCGCGGTCGCGGCGCACCTGGCCCCGTTCCTGCCCGGCGACCCGACCCCGGCGTCGAGCGCGACGAACACGGTGGCGCCGGTCAGCGCGGCACCCTGGGGCTCGGCCGGCATC
Source organism: Cellulomonas sp. P5_C5 (assembly GCF_054049655.1). Taxonomy (NCBI): domain Bacteria; kingdom Bacillati; phylum Actinomycetota; class Actinomycetes; order Micrococcales; family Cellulomonadaceae; genus Cellulomonas; species Cellulomonas sp. P5_C5. Next base: position 243,575 of record NZ_JBFULY010000002.1, read on the forward strand.
CTCCCGATCTCCTGGGCGTACGTCGCGCTCATGGGTCCCGACGGCCTGAAGACCGCCACGGAGACCGCCGTCCTCGCGGCGAACTACCTGGCCACGCGCCTGTCCGGGCACTACCCGGTGCTCTACACCGGCCCGAACGGCCTGGTCGCGCACGAGTGCATCCTCGACCTGCGGGACATCACCAAGGAGACCGGGGTGACCGCGGAGGACGTCGCCAAGCGCCTGATGGACTACGGCTTCCACGCGCCGACCCTGTCCTTCCCGGTGGCCGGCACGCTCATGGTGGAGCCCACCGAGAGCGAGGACCTGGCCGAGCTGGACCGGTTCGTCGACGCGCTCGTCGCCATCCGCGGCGAGATCGACGCCGTGCAGTCCGGCCGCTGGGCCGTCGCCGAGTCGCCGCTGCGCAACGCGCCGCACACCGCCGCCTCGGTCAGCACCGACACGTGGGAGCAGACGTACCCGCGCGAGCTCGCCGCGTTCCCCGTGGCCGCGCTGCGCGAGGGCAAGTACTGGCCGCCGGTCCGCCGGATCGACGGGGCGCACGGCGACCGCAACCTGGTCTGCTCCTGCCCGCCCATCGAGTCGTACGCCGAGTAGAGGACACAGCACATGACGGACATCGAGTCCCCGCTCCACGCCGAGCACGTCGCGCTGGGCGCTGCCCTCACCTCCTTCGCCGGCTGGCAGATGCCCCTGCGCTACACCTCCGACATCGCCGAGCACAACGCCGTCCGCACGGCCGCGGGGCTGTTCGACCTGTCGCACATGGGCGAGATCGGGGTGACGGGCCCGGACGCCGGGCGGTTCCTCGACTACGCCCTCGTCGGCAACCTGTCCGGCCTTCGCGTGCTCGGCGCGCGCTACACGATGATCTGCGCCGAGGACGGCGGCGTCGTCGACGACCTGATCGTGTACCGCGACACCGACGACACGTTCCTGGTCGTCGCCAACGCCTCCAACCACGACACGGTGCTCGCCGCGTTCGCCGAGCGGGCCGCGGGGTTCGACGTCGTCGTGGAGGACCGCTCCCCGCAGACGGCCCTGATCGCCGTGCAGGGTCCGCGTGCGCTGGAGATCCTGCGCGCCACGGCGGGGCTCGCCGAGGCCGGTCACGACGCCGAGACGCTGAAGTACTACGCGGCCATCCCCATGACGTTCGAGGGAAACCCCGTCTTCGTCGCGCGCACCGGGTACACCGGGGAGGACGGCTTCGAGTTCTTCCTCGACGCCGCGCTGGCCCCCGCCCTGTGGCGGGCGTTCCTCGCGGCCGGCCAGCCGTTCGGGCTGGTGCCCGCCGGCCTGTCCGCGCGCGACAGCCTCCGCCTCGAGGCAGGCATGCCGCTGTACGGCAACGAGCTCGACCGCACCACCACCCCGCACGACGCCGGGCTCGGCCGCGTGGTGAAGCTGGACAAGGTCGACGACGAGGGCAACCCGCTGCCGTTCGTCGGCCGCGCCGCCCTCGAAGGGCGCGCCCAGTCGGAGCCCGCACGCGTGCTCGTCGGGCTCGAGGGCCTCGGCCGGCGGGCGGCCCGGCACGGCTACCCGGTCAAGTTCTCCACGGCCGCCGACGCCCCGACGGTCGGCACCGTCACCTCCGGAGCGCCCTCGCCGACGCTGGGTCACCCCGTCGCGATGGCCTACGTGACCCCCGAGGTCAGTGCTCCGGGCACCGAGCTGGCCGTTGACGTGCGTGGACGCTACGAACCCGTCCGGGTGGAAGCCCTTCCCTTCTACCGCCGACACCGGTAGACCAGCCCTAGAAGAAGTCGACAGGAGCCTCACTCATGACGGAGCTGCCCACCCACCTGCACTACACGGTCGAGCACGAATGGCTGGATGACGGCGCCCCCGCGACCGTCGGCATCACCGGGATCGCGGCTGACGCGCTCGGCGACATCGTCTACCTCGAGCTCCCCGCCGTGGGTGAGGAGGTCATCGCCGGCGCGGTCGTCGGCGAGATCGAGTCGACCAAGTCGGTCTCCGAGCTGTACTCCCCGGTGTCCGGCACGGTCGTCGAGATCAACCAGGCCGCCGTCGAGGACCCCTCGGTGGTCAACTCCGACCCGTACGGACAGGGCTGGCTGCTCAAGGTCGACGTGGCATCGACCGGTCCGCTGCTCACCGCTGCCGAGTACACCGCGCAGAACGCCGGCTGAACCTCAGCAGCACCGCTGTCGTTGTCCCCCGTGTGAGGTGCACCACGCGTCATGGTCAGCCGTCCGGGTGAAAACCCGGATCTGATCGCACGTTCGGCGTATCTGCCGGGGCAACCGGCGTTCATTGTGGGTGGCAAGCGCGATCGGGCGCATGGCGGGGGGGAACCCGCGCATGAGGAGATTGCTGGAAGTGGCGTCATGGCTCACGACCAGCCCTCTCTCATCCGGTACGCAGCCCAGAGCGTGGCCCGGACCCCCCGGATCCACGCAGCACACCGGAGGACATCATGAGCATGTTGGAGACGAGCAGGACTGTCGGGCTCTCGAACGACGCACTGACGCGCCGCGAGCGGGTCGTGCTGGCAGAGCTCGCCGAGGACGTCACCCTGGAGGAGATCGCGACGCGGCTCTTCGTGACGAGGAACACCGTCAAGTCGCAGGTCCGCAGCGTGTACCGCAAGATCGGCGCCTCGACGCGTGCCGAGGCGGTCGCCTGGGCCGTCGAGCACGGAATCCGCTGATCAGGCTCCGACGGCTCAAGAAGGTGGGCCGTCCATCGAGCCCCAGGTCCGTGGCACGCGGGCCTGGCAGACTCACGGCATGACTGCACCTGTGCTCGTCGTGGCCGCCGCCATCGTGGACGACCTCGACGACCCACGCGAGCTGCTGGCCGCACGCCGTGCGGTCCCTGCGAGGCTTGCTGGCCGGTGGGAGTTCCCCGGTGGCAAGGTCGACGACGGCGAGGCACCCGAGGACGCGCTGCACCGCGAGATCCGTGAGGAGCTCGGCGTCCGCATCGGCCTCGGCGACGAGGTCGTCGGACCCGACGACGGTCTGTGGCGACTGTCCGACGAGTACGTGATGCGCCTCTGGCTGGCCGAGGTCGTCGAGGGCACGCCGGAACCTCTCGTCGAGCACGACGAGCTGCGGTGGCTCGCACCGCACCAGTGGCACGACGTCCCCTGGCTGGATGCGGACGTCCGCATCGTCGACCGGCTGGCCGACCTGGCGGTCCGGCTCAGCTGACCTTCGCCATCGAGCGCCCCGCCCTCTCCGGTGCGGGGCGTCTCTGTGTCACCAGCGGTGGTTGGCGTTCTTCATGCACATCTGCCCGGTCCCGCGGCAGTAGCTGCACTCCCCGGACCAGCGCTTGCGGCCGACCCCGTCGCAGCGCTCGCAGACCTTCACCGCCGAGCTGCACTCGTCGCACTTCACCACGTCGATCTCCCATGACTTCGTTGTACAGGCGTGGGCCTTTTCGTGGGCTCCGTACGGAGAGATCGGCACGCCCCGGGGGRCGACATGAGCCTTGAGGCGGCGGGTCTTGGTCACGAATCGGTTGCGACGTCCTCCAGGGCGCGGGCGAGCCGGGTCACGGCCTCCGTCAGGACCGACGTCGAGGCAGCCAGATTGAGCCGGACGAAGCCGGCGCCGCCGAGGCCGAACGTCGGGCCGGGGTTGAGCGCGACACGGCCGCGGTGCAGGGCCAGGCGTGCCGGGTCGGCTCCCGCCCGGACGGTGTCCAGCGCGCGCAGGTCGATCCACGCGAAGTACGTCGCCTCCGGCGGTGACCAGACGGCGGCCGGGACGAGCTCGGTCAGCAGGTCCGCGACCAGCACCTGGTTGTGCCGGAGCCCGGCGAGCACCTCGTCGAGCCACGCACCGCCCTCCCGGTAGGCGGTMAGCTGGGCGAGGGCGCCCAGGTGCGTGACGCCGTCGGCGACGACCGCGGACAGGCGCGCGAGGTCCGCCACCGCCTCCGGTCCGGGCACCGCGACCGCGGCGCGCAGCCCCGCCAGGTTGAACGCCTTCGACGCGGAGTGCAGAGCGATCGCGTCGGGGATCTGCGTGGTCGTGGGGACGAATCGGCTGCCGGGGCCCAGCACGATCGGGGCGTGGATCTCGTCGGCGACCACCCGGACGCCGTGCCGGCCGGCGAGCTCGCCGACCGCCCGCAGCTCGGCCGCGGTGTGCAGCGTCCCGGTGGGGTTGTGCGGGTGGCACAGCAGGTAGGCGGCGCGGCGGCCGGAGGCGGTGGCCTGGCCGAACGCCCGGTCGAGGGACTCCAGGTCGAGCCGGCCGTCGGGACCGAGCGGGGCGTCGAGCAGCCGGCGTTCCGCGTGGTCGACGAACGTGGCGAACGGTGGGTACACCGGCGGGCTGATGACGACCGTGTCGCCCGGGCCGGTGACCAGGCGCAGGAGCTCGACCGCGCCCAGCATCACGTCGGGGACCAGCCGCGTCGCGGCGACGTCGACCGTCCAGTCCCACCGGTCGGCGGCGAACGCCGCCATCGCCTCGGCGTAGGCGGACCCMGACGGGTACCCGGTGTCGCCGAGCCGCATCGCGTCGGTGACGGCCCGGACCACCGGCTCGGGCTGCGGCACGTCCATCTCCGCGACGAACAGCGGCAGCACGTCCGGCGGGTAGTGCCGCCACTTCTCGCTGGTGCGTCGTCGCAGCAGGTCGAGGGGGACGGTGTCGAAGATCGTCACCCGACCGACCCTAGGACGCGCGACGGCCACCGCCACCCTGCGTCGGTCCGGCGTCAGGATCCGGGGGTCGCGCGGGTCACCTCGAGGAGGTCGCCGGGTTGGCACTGCAGGACGTCGCAGACCGCGGTCAGGGTGCTGAACCGGATCGCCCGGGCCCGGCCGTTCTTCAGCACGGACAGGTTGGCGACGGTGATGCCGCTCAGGGCAGCCAGCTGCACGAGGGACATACCTCGGGCCTCGAGGAGGGACGCGAGGTGGGAGATGACCCGGTGCTGGCCGGAGTCGTCTTCGCTCACACGAGTCCCTCCGTGTCCGAGGTCAGCCGGGTGCCCAGCCGCGTTGCCGCCGCCAGTGCCAGGAGGAGCAGGACGATGGGCAGGGGCCACCAGCCGACGACGAGCGACGGGGCGAGCCAGTCGGCCGGCATGGCGAACGAGCCCGTCGGGGACCACCGCGGTGTGGCTTCGATGACCGCGATGATCCGGGACGCCGCGACGAAGTCCCCGACGGTGGCGACGACCCAGGCGACGACGACGACGGTTGCCGCCCCTCCCAGGCGACGGGCGTTCCCGGCGGCGAAGGGGTGCCCCGACGCCGTGCTGCGCAGCGCTGGGACGAGGATCAGGCCGACGAGTCCTCCCGCGATGAGCCCTGCCCAGGACGTCGCCGTGGCCAGCAGGGTGGTGATCGGGTCGACGTCGGCGGCGGCGAGGAACCCGCCGCCGTGGCGGATCGGGAGCGACTGGCCTCCCGGCCACACGTCAGGAGACGCCGCCAGCTCGCAGGAGGAGCCGTCCATCGACCAGCCCTCGACGCAGGGCACGGTCATGTCCTGATAGCCGACAGGGGTCGTCAGGTGGACAGGCGCCTCGGCGCTGGAGCCGCGGCCGAGCACGGCCATACCGGCAGCGAACACGCCGCTCGCGACGGCCAGGTAGGCGGCCACGAGAACTACCCCGACCAGAGCGGCCGGGCCGAGCCTGCGACGGAGCTTCTCGCGCACCACCGTGGTCATCGCCGACTCCATCTCGATTGTCGATACGTCTGTCCTCAGACCTATCGACAATCGAGATGCCTACTTGAGCCACGTCACCCGTTCGGGGACCTGTCCGGAGACGCACGGCGGCCCCGGACACCCTGCGCGGGTGTCCGGGGCCGTGAGCGTGGGTCAGAGGGTGGCGCGGACCTTCCGGGTCGCCTCGAGGATGTGCTCCAGGGACGGGGCGACCTCCTCGTAGCGGCGGGTCTTCAGGCCGCAGTCCGGGTTCACCCAGAGCTGGTCGATCGCGATGGCCTTGACGGCCTCGGTGAGCAGCTCCTCGACCTCGGCCTCGCTCGGGACGCGCGGCGAGTGGATGTCGTAGACGCCCGGGCCGATGCCGCGCGGGTAGCCGGCCGCCGAGATGTCGCCGAGGATCTCCATCTTCGAGCGGGCCGCCTCGATGGACGTCACGTCGGCGTCCAGACCGTCGATCGCGCCGATGATCTCGCCGAACTCCGAGTAGCACAGGTGCGTGTGGATCTGGGTGTCGGGGCGGACGCCCGCCGTCGAGAGGCGGAACGAGCGGACCGACCAGTCGAGGTACGCGGCGTGGTCCTCGACGCGCAGCGGGAGGAGCTCGCGCAGGGCGGGCTCGTCCACCTGGATCACCGCGATGCCGGCGGCCTCGAGGTCGGCGATCTCGTCGCGCAGGGCGAGACCGACCTGGTTGGCGGTGTCGCCGAGGGGCTGGTCGTCGCGGACGAACGACCACGCGAGGATGGTCACCGGGCCGGTGAGCATGCCCTTGACGGGCTTCTCGGTCAGCGACTGCGTGTACGCGGACCACTCGACCGTGATCGGCTTCGGCCGCGAGACGTCGCCCCACAGGATCGACGGACGCGTGCAGCGCGAGCCGTACGACTGGACCCACCCGTTCTGCGTCACGGCGAACCCATCGAGGTTCTCCGCGAAGTACTGGACCATGTCGTTGCGCTCGGGCTCGCCGTGCACCAGCACGTCGAAGCCGATCTTCTCCTGCAGGTCGACGACGCGGCGGATCTCCGCCTTCATCTCCTCGTCGTACTGCGCCTCCGTCAGCTCACCCTTGCCGAACGCCGCGCGGGCGGTCCGGATCTCGGTGGTCTGCGGGAACGAGCCGATGGACGTCGTCGGCAGCGGCGGCAGGTTGAGCCGGGCGGCCTGGGCCTCCTTGCGCTCGTCGAACGGGCCGCGGTTGAACGCGGCCTCGTCGAGCGCGGCGACGCGGTCGCGGACCTGCGGGTTCACGACGCCGGGCGCCGTGCGGCGCGAGTTGACCGCGTCGGTGGCGGCGAGCAGCTGCTCGTGGATGGCCTCGCGGCCCTCGGTCAGACCCTCGGCCAGCGTGACGACCTCGACGACCTTCTCGTCGGCGAACGCGAGCCACGTCTTCAGCGTCGCGTCGAGGTTCGGCTCGTCGGTCAGCGTGTGGGGGACGTGGAACAGCGACGTGGACGTGCCCACGGCGACCGCAGCGGCGCCCAGGCCCTCGAGCTGCTCGAGGATCGCGAGCTTGGCGTCGAGGTCCGCACGCCAGATGTTGTGACCGTCGATGACGCCCGCGACGAGCGTCTTGGTCTCCAGGCCCGGGACCGGCTCGGTGGGCGCGTGGCCGCGCACGAGGTCGATGCCGATGGCCTCGACGTCGGTGGCGGCGAGCACCGGGAGGGCCGCGCCGAGGTCGCCGTAGGGCGCCGCGACGAGGATGGCCGGACGCGTCGGGCGCGCCAGCTCGGTGGCCAGGGCGCGGTACGCCTCGATGACGGAGGCGAGCAGCTGCTCGGCGGGCACCCCGACCGAGTCGGAGACCAGGGCGGGCTCCTCCAGCTGGACCCACGTGGCACCCGCGGCGGCGAGGTCCGTGAGCAGCTCGGCGTACACGGGGAGCAGGTCCGCGAGGCGGTCGATGGGCGCGAAGCCCTCCGGCGCGTCCTCGGTGGCCTTGGCCAGGGCGAGGTACGTGACGGGGCCGACGATGACCGGACGCGTCAGGACGCCGTCCGCGAGGGCCTCCTTGAACTCGCGCACGGGGCGGTCGCTGGCGTAGCGGAACGCGGTCTCCGGGCCGATCTCCGGGACCAGGTAGTGGTAGTTGGTGTCGAACCACTTGGTCATCTCGAGCGGCAGGTCGTCGCCGCGACCGCGGGCCACGGTGGAGTACCCGGCGAGGTCGAGCGCACCGTCGGCGCCGACGACGTCCGCGAAGCGGGCCGGCACGGCACCGACCACGGCGGTCGCGTCGAGCACGTGGTCGTAGAACGAGAACGCGCTGGGGATGGCCGGCACGTCGGTGGCCAGGCCGAGCTCGGCAAGGCGCGTGCGGGTGCGCTTGCGCAGGTCGGCGGCGGTCGCCTCGACCTCGTCGGCCGACGTGCGACCGGCCCAGAACGCCTCGAGGGCCTTCTTCAGCTCGCGCCGCGGGCCGATGCGGGGGTAGCCGAGCACGGAGCTGGCGGGGAACTTCGGGCTGTTCTGGGTCATGTGGTTCAGTCCCTCGTGGATCGGGCGGGGGCCGTGTCCTGCGGCCAGCTGGCCAGGTCGGGAGCTGTCCGAGCTCCGCCGTCGAGGTGTGCACCCTCGAGCAGGTCAAGTGCGGCATGGTGCTGGTTGTACGTGTACAGGTGGACGCCGGGTGCCCCGCCGTCCAGGACGCCGTTGACCAGGTCGACGCTCGCGCGGATGCCCCGGCGATGGCGGTCGAGCTCGTCGTCGGCGGATCCGAGCAGGTCGAGCAGGTCCTGCGGCACGGGGACGCCGGTCAGCTCCTGCATGCGCAGCAGCCGGGCCGGGTCGGTGGTCGGGATGATGCCCGGGATGATCGGGATGATCACGCCGGCCTCCCGGGCCTCCGCCACGATACCGAGATAGTCCTCGGCGTCGTAGAAGACCTGCGTGATCGCGAAGTCGGCGCCGGCCTCCTGCTTGGCCAGCAGGGAGGCGACGTCCTGCGCGCGCGTGCCACCCGTGGCGTGGTTGCCGCGCGGGAACGCCGCGACCGCCACCGACAGCGGACGCACCCGGGCCCGGACCGCCTGCGACGGGCTGTCCGCACACCGCTGCGCCTCGATCTCGCGCAGCAGCTCGACCAGCTCGCCCGCGGTCTGCAGCCCGTCGGGGTGGGCCTCCCAGTTGCTCTGGTCCGTGGGCGGGTCGCCCCGCAGGGCGAGGAACGACCGCAGCCCCTCGTCGAGGAACTCGCCGACGATGGTGGTGATCTCGTCGCGGGACGTCCCGACGCAGGTGAGATGCGCGATCGGGTTCAGCGACGTCTCGCGCAGCAGCCGACGGACGAGCGCGCGCGTGGTCACGCGGGTCTTGCCCGACGCGCCGTACGTGACCGAGACGAAGTCCGGCTTGACGGTCTCGAGCTGCTGGATCGTGGCCCACAGGCGGGGGGCCGCGTCGGGGTTGCGCGGCGGGAAGAGCTCGAAGGAGATGGTCGGCCGGTCGTTGGCCGCGACCGCGCGCCGGCTGGTCGACGCGTGCAGGCCGGGGGTGCGCGGCTCCACGGCGGCGGCGCTCATGGCGCGACCGACCGGGTCGTCAGGCACCGGTGCGGTGCGGGGACACATGACCTGCGGGACATTGCTCACTCCATCGTCCCTGGCGGAAGCACCCACACCCTCGCGAGGAGGGGGGTTGCTGCGGCGTCGTGGAGCCAGGTCTCTCGGCCGCTCTGGATGGTAGGCGTGATGGTAGACCGCAGATCACATGCTGGGCAACGGTGCTCGATGGATGAGACGGCAACGTCCGTGGTGTGTCGGCGCTCCCGTACGCGCCGCACCCGTACGCGCCGCAATCGGTCGTGCACGTCAATCGCACGTGCACGTCAACCGTGCGTGCAGGTCAACCGCCCGCGCCTTTCAACCCGCACGTGCCATTCAACCCGGCACGGTGGGTTCCGCCGAGCATGAGTCAGCGCGCAGCGAGGTGGCCCGCACGCGCGGGCGCCAGCGCGCCGTCGTCAGTGCGGACGGCGAGGGGCGAGGGTGCTCGTGTGCATGCGGCTGCGCTGTGACGGGACGTCGAACCAGGAGTTCGGCGAGCCGGCGGGGACGGACAAGAGCCCGTCCTGCACCGCCTCGAGAATCTCAGCATCGGGGACGACGTTGTCCGCCAGGGCCTCGGCCGCCACGCGCGCGGCATCACGCCGAACGTCGGGGTCGGGCTTGTCCATCATGCCCGGCACTGTAGTCCCGGACCGCGGGCGCTGCCGAGAGCCCTACGGCAGCATCACCCGGCGGGACTAACGATTCACCCGGGGCGCTCCGGGCCCGAGCCGTCGGCCGTCGAGCCGGCTCCTGAGCCGACCGCGGTCGAGCCGATGGATCGTGCTGGCGTGCGGCAGCCGGGCGCCGGGCGGGCGTTCAGGTCACGCCGACCCCTCCTCCGGAGCGACCGTCCCCACTCCCCCGCTGACCACGGGGCACGTCGCCAGGTGGTCGTCGACGACCCCGCAGGCCTGCATCGCGGCGTACGCGGTGACGGGGCCGACGAACCGGAAGCCCAGCAGCTTGAGCTCCTTGGCGAGCGCGCGGCTCTCCGGTGTCTGCGCGGGCACGTCCGCCCAGGAGTCCGGACGCGCCCGCGAGGACGGGGCGGGAGCGTGGGACCAGAGCACCTGGTCGAGCGTGCGACCCGACGCGTGCAGCTCCCGCAGGGCGCGACCGTTGGCGATCGTCGCCTCGACCTTGGCGCGGTTCCGCACGATGCCGGCGTCCGCCAGGAGGCGCGCGACGTCGTCGTCGTCGAACGCGGCGACGACCTCGGGGTCGAAGTCCGCGAACGCCGCGCGGAACGCGGGCCGCTTGCGCAGGATGGTGATCCAGGCGAGCCCGGACTGGAACGCCTCGAGCGCGAACCGCTCGTACAGGGCGTTCTCCCCGTGGACCGGCCGGCCCCACTCCTCGTCGTGGTACTGCTCGTACACGGGGTTGCCGTCGCCGAAGCAGCGACCGGTGCGCGGGACGTCGAGCGAGGTCATGCGCCGAGTCTGCCGCGCAGCACCGACACGGCGGACGCGGCTGTGGGGGAGGCGCGACCGTCGTGGGCTGTGGGCGGCTCAGGATGCGTGCGCGATGAGCTGCTCGATCCCGTCGAGGATGAGCACGGTCCCGAAGTCCAGGTCGTCGTCCACGGGGGCGTCGTCCGGGTAGGAGAACGCGCCACCGGCGGCGGCCCGTCGCAAGGCCGGGTGCTCGTCCGGCGAGGCGAGCGTGGTGATGAGCGCGCCGAGGTCGGGCGCCGGGGCGCCGTCCGCCGTGGTGCCGACGGCCGCGGTCCGCCCGGCGCCGGTCAGCTCCTCGGAGACCCGCAGCCGGTCCAGCGTGTGCGAGGCGAGCAGCCCGATCGCGCCCACCTTCTGGTGCTCGGACAGCGGGGTGCCGTCCAGCGCGGAGAGCATCGCCTCCATCCAGGCGAGCCGTCCCGGGCCCACCGCGTGCAGCACCTGGGACGTGCGGGCGAGCCAGGGGTGCGCGTGCAGGATCGGTTGCTGGACCGCGAGGACCAGCTCGAGCCGTTCGCGCCAGCCGCCGACCTCGGGCCCGACGACGGGGGGCCGCCCGGTCGCGCGGTCGGACATGAGGCTGAGCACCTCGTCCTTGGACGAGACGTAGCGGTAGAGCGACATCGTGGTGAACCCGAGAGACTCGGCGAGCCGCGCCATCGACACGGTCTCGATGCCCTCCGCGTCGGCGAGGGCGATGCCCGCGTCGGCGATCTGCTCGAGCGTGAGGCCCGGTCGGGGTCCAGGACGGCCGGGGTCCGGGGTGCGCCAGAGCACCGCGATCCCGGGCGGGAGGTCCGCCGGGACGGTGCCCGTGCCGGCGACGCGGACGGCGTGCCGACGCGCCTTCTCCGCCTCGCGGGCGGCCTGCTGCTGGGCGAGTGCGGCGGCGCGCTGGGCCTTCTCGGCCTCGCGGAGCTGGCGGGCGGCCTCGCGGACGGCCTGCTGGGCGGCGCGCTCCTGCTCCTTGCGCTGCCGCTCCACCTCCTTGGCCGCGTCCTGCTCGGCGCGCAGGCGGTCGCGCTCGCGGCGCTCGACCTCCTTGGCCGCGTCCCGGTCGGCCTTCTCGAGGTCGCGGCGGCGACGCTCGGCCTCCTTGGCCTCGGCGCGCTCGGCCTTCTCCCGGTYGCGTCGCAGCAGCTCTGCCTCGCGGCGGGCCTCCTCGGCCTCGCGCCGAGCGAGCTCTGTCTCTCGTGCCTCGTCGTCGTCCACGGCACCTCCTTGACCCGTGATCCTATAAGTGTGTATGAAGTACACACACAGTTTACGTCATACACAGAAGGAGACCGCGATGACTGCACCCGTCGTCGTCGCCCAGGGACTGCGCAAGTCCTACGGCGACCTGACCGTGCTCGACGGCGTCGACCTCGAGGTCGGCGCGGGCGAGGTGCTCGCCCTGCTCGGACCCAACGGCGCCGGGAAGACCACGACCGTGCGCATCCTGTCGACGCTCCTGCGGCCCGACGGCGGCACCGCGCACGTGGCGGGCAAGGACGTCGTGCGCCAGGCGGCGGACGTGCGCGCCGCCATCAGCCTCACCGGGCAGTTCGCGGCCGTCGACGACCTCCTCACCGGCGTCGAGAACCTGCACCTCATGGCGCGGCTGGCCCACCTGGGGCGTGCCGAGGTCCGCACCCGCAGCGCCGAGCTGCTCGAGCTCTTCGACCTGACCGACGCCGGCCGACGCGTGGTCAAGACCTACTCCGGCGGCATGCGGCGGCGGCTCGACCTCGCGGTGGGGCTGCTGTCCCGTCCGCAGGTGGTGTTCCTCGACGAGCCGACGACGGGGCTCGACCCCCGCAGCCGCAACGACCTGTGGGACGTCATCCGCTCGGTCGTCGCCGCGGGCACCACGGTGCTGCTCACCACGCAGTACCTCGAGGAGGCCGACCAGCTGGCCGACCGCGTCGCGGTCATCCACCACGGACGGGTCATCGCCAACGGCACGGCCCGCGAGCTCAAGAGAGCGGTCGGCTCCGCCCACGTGGAGCTCCGCCTCAAGGACGGCACCGACGAGCGCATCACCACCGACGGCTCGGTGCCGGACGTGCGGCGGATCCTCGCCGACATCGAGCGCCGCGGCGTCGACGTCGACACGTGGGAGGTCCGCTCCCCCACGCTCGACGACGTCTTCCTGACCCTGACCGGCCACGCCACCGAGGCCGCCCCCGAACTCGTCACCTCCCGGGAGTCCTGATGACCACGCTCACCACCACGCCCCCAGCGCTCGGCTGGACCGCCCACGACACCGGAGCCCTCATCGAGCGGTGCCTGCGGCGCTCGCTGCGGCAGCTCGACACCGTCCTGATGGCGGTGATCCTGCCGGTGGTGCTGCTCCTGCTGTTCGTCTACGTCTTCGGCGGTGCCATCCAGACCGGCGGCGACTACGTCAACTGGGTGGTGCCCGGCATCGTCCTGCTGACCGCGGGCTACGGCTCGGCCACCACCGCGGTCGACGTGGCCAGCGACATGACCGGCGGCATCATCGACCGGTTCCGGTCCCTGCCCATCCGCCCCACCGGGGTGCTCACCGGGCACGTCGTCGCCAGCATGGCCCGCAACGCCGTCTCCACCGCGCTGGTGTTCGGCATCGCCATCCTCATCGGGTTCGACGCCGCCGCGTCGCCCGTGGAGTGGCTGGGCGCGATCGGCCTGATCGCGCTGTTCGTCCTCGCGCTGACGTGGGTGGCCGTCGCGATCGGGACCGTCGCGTCCGGGCCGGAGGCGGCCAGCGGGTTCACGTTCGCCATCCTGTTCCTGCCGTACGTGTCCAGCGCGTTCGTGCCGCCGGAGTCGATGCCGTCCGTGCTGGAGACCATCGCGACGTACAACCCGATCACCCCGGTCACCGACACGCTCCGTGGGCTCCTCCTCGGCACCCCCGTCGGGGACACGTGGGTCGGGGCGGTCGTGTGGTGCCTCGGGATCTTCGTCGTGGCCCGGGTGGTGGCGGCGCGGCTGTTCCGACGTCGCGCCTGAGCACGCAGGGAACCGACGGGGCCGCGCGGACGACCGCGCGGCCCCGTCGTGTCACTCCCGGCCGGAGAACGAGCCGGCGAGGCCGTCGATCCGCCCCACCGCGTCGTCGTCCCCACCGGGGGCCACGGCCCACAGCAGCAGGTCGCCGTTGACCGCGGTCTCGACGGTCAGGCCCGTCTGCGCGCCGTAGCCCCGCAGCCGCTCCTGGGCCGCGGCCGCGTCGGCGTAGTCGCCGAACAGGTAGACCGACACGTGCGCCTCCCCGTCGGGCCAGTCGAGGCCCAGCGCGTCGGCCGCACCGACGTCCTCGGCGGTCGGGACCGCGTCGGTGTCCCGGACGGCCGGGTCGTCGGTCAGGCTCAGGAGCGCCAGGATGCGGTCGCGCTCCTCGGCGATGCCGGTCATGCGGTCTCCTCGGTCGTCGGGGTCACGTGGCGGGCAGCTTCGCCTTGGCCTTGGACCAGTCGCCCTTCTTGACGTGGCCCTTGAACGACGCCCAGGCCGTCCCCAGCTCCGCCTCGGTCATCGTGCTCGTCTTGGCCAGGTGCGCGGCCTTGAACTTGGTCTCCAGCAGGGTGAGCTTGCCCTCGAAGTAGATCTGCGCGAGCACCTTCTCCTGGTCGGGCTTCGACCCGCCGAGGATGTAGATCATGGCGCGCACGAACGCCACCTGGCTGGGGTAGTTGGTCCGCTCGGGCCCACCGTTCTTGGCCGGTGCCGCGTTCTGGTCGGTCAGGATGCGCGTGAAGTACTCGGTGATGCCCTCGTTGAGGTCGAAGCCGAACGTGTCCAGGACGTCGTCCGGTGCGTAGCGGTGCATGCTCTCGTGGATCGCCGTGCTCGGGGTGCCGCGGTCCGCGTGCAGGATCGCGGGACCGTCCGCGTTCTTGGTCGACGCGTACGCGTTCGTCGACTTCTGCTCCGCCTCGGAGTCCGTCGGGAACTCGACGCCGTACACGATGGCCCAGTCCTCCGGCGAGATGCTCGCGACGTAGCCCTCGCCCTTCTTGCCCGCACCCACCGCCGCCTCGACGAACGGCTTGAGGTGCGGGTAGTCCTCGATGTTCGTCCGGATGAACTCGTCGGCCTCGGCGCCGGTCAGGTGGTGCTTCGTCTTCTTCGACGCGTCGACCTTGTCCGTCTTCTTCACGTTGGTGTCGACCGCGGCCAGCAGCGACATGTAGTACAGGTCTCCCAGGTGCGTCCGGCCCTTGGCCATCGCCTCCGGGTCGGTCGAGATCGCCTGCTTCTCCGCGCCGCTGAACCCGTTGATGATGACGCGCAGGGCGTCCATCCGGGTCTTGGCGACGCCCTTGTTCGCGGGGGCGGTCTGCGGGTCGCAGGCTGCCTCGAAGCGTTCCTTGGCGGGCTTCGCCACCGGTGGCGTCACCACGTCCGGCGTGGCGACCACGGCCCCGGTCGTCGGCGCGACCACACCCGTCGTCGGCGCGACCACGTCTGTCGTCGGCGCGACCACGTCTGTCGTCGGTGTCGTTCCCGTCGGTGCGACCGCCTCGGTCGTGGGTGCGTCCCCCGTCGTGGGTGCGGCGTCCTCGACCTTCGTAGGGTCGACGACGACGGTCGTGGGGTCGACGACCGGGGCGGTCACCTCGGGTGCGGAGTCCTCGGGCGCCTCGACCGTGGTCGCGACCGGGTCCGGCACGGTCGGTGTCGTGTCCGGCGTCGTGACGGGCGTCGAGACCGGGGTGGTGACGGCCGTCGTGACCGGGGTGGTGACCGGGGTCGTGACGGGCTTCGGGATCGTCGTGATGGACGGGACCGGCACCTTCGGCTCGACCGGCGTCGTGACCTTCGCGGTCACCGGGGACGGCACGGGCGTCGTGGTGGCGAGCTTCTTGGTCTTCTTCTTCTTGCCGCCGAGCAGCGCCTTGAACGGGTTCCACCGGCGGACCGTCCCGGCGCGCTCGGCCTGCCGGCGCAGCGGCGCGAGCGACTCGGCCGGTCCTGCCGGCTCGACGGACGTCGTGGTCCCCGCGACGCGGGCGGTCTGGCGCTGGAGCCGGCTCACGGCGCTGTCGGCCATCGCGTCGGCGGCTGCCTCGGCGGGGTCGTCGGCGGCGCCGATGACGGGACCCTGCGCGGTGCCGCCCCCGCTGCTGCCCTGGACGACGTGGGCGAGCTCGTGCGCCAGGAGGCGGTCGCCGCCGGACGTGCCGGGCGCATAGGTGCCGCGTGTGAAGTACACGTCCGAGCCGGCGGTGAACGCGGTCGCCTGCACGGAGCGCGCGATCGTGTCCGCCTCGCCGTCGTCGTGGATCCGCACCCCGCCGAGGTCGGCGCCCATCGCGGCGCCCATGCGCTCGGCGTGCTCCGGCTCCAGCGGCCGGCCCCCGCCCTGCCGGCGTCGCAGGGCCGTGCCGACCTCGGGCGCGACGGTGGTGCCGCCGAGCGGGTCCTCGCCGACGGCCCGGCGCCGGACGCCCGTCGCCAGGCCCGGCACGGGCACGGGAGCGACGTCGTCGGCGTGCACCCTCGGGACGACCCGGCTGCCCGCCCGCTCCGGTGCTTCCTCGAGCGTGGTCCGGTCATGTCGAGCAGACATGGCAGGCCTCCTTCCTTGTCCGTGTCACTGCGCGACCCATCGGCTGCCCGCGACCGCGGGTGAGAACGCGTGCTCCGGGACGCGACGACCGAGCTTGTGGTGCTCGGCGACGGTCGCCGCGAGGACGTGACGCATGCCGACCAGCTCTCCGGCGGCCACGGCGTCGTACGCGGCGGCGAGCACGATGTTGCGGATGTCGCCGCCCGCGAGCTCGACCTCCTGCGCCAGGTGCGCCACCTGCACGGGGTCCGCCGGGTCGGTGGTGACGCGGGCCAGGTGCCGCTCCCAGAGGCGCTGCCGGGTGGGCACGTCGGGATCGGGGAAGTGCACGATGAAGCTCATCCGCCGGCTGAACGCGGGGTCGAGGTTGCCGCGCAGGTTGGTGGCCAGGACGGTGACCCCGTCGAAGCTCTCCATCCGCTGCAGCAGGTACGCGACCTCCTGGTTGGCGTACCTGTCGTGCGCGTCCTTCACGTCCGACCGCTTGCCGAACAGCGCGTCCGCCTCGTCGAAGAAGAGCAGCACGTTGAGGCTCTCCGCCTCGTGGAAGACGCGCTCGAGGTTCTTCTCCGTCTCCCCGATGTACTTGTCGACGATCGAGGCCAGGTCCACCCGGAACAGGTCGAGGCCCAGCTCGGCGGCGACCACGTGCGCGGCGAGCGTCTTGCCGGTGCCGGGGCTCCCGCTGAACAGCGCGGCGATCCCGGTCCCCTTCCCGCCGACGTCGACCAGCCGACCGTCCGCGAGGACCTCGTCGCGGTGCGCGGCCCACGACACGAACCGGTGCAGCGGGCGGGACACGTGGTCGGGCAGCACCAGGTCGGCGAAGGTCGGCGGGCGGGTGGGCACCAGCGCGGGGCCGGAGGTGATCGAGCCCCCCACGCGCCGGGCCGCCGCCCGCGCGGAGTCCGCGGAGATCGCCGTGCCGGTGACGTCGGCGAGCGTCGTGGCGTACCGGGCGGCGTCGGCGATGACCTCGGGGGCGAGCCGGAACGTGGCCAGCCGGTGGTCGGCGATCCCGGCGCCGAGCTCCTGGTCCCACACCAGCGCGCGGTCCTCGGTGGTCACCGCGGGGGCTTCGAGCACGAGCGGGTGGTACGCCAGCCAGATCGGCTGCCAGGGCCGGTCGCCCACGGCGAGGACCGGCACGACCGACTCGGCCAGAGCGGTGAACAGGGTGGCGGGATCGTCCTCCGCGAGCCGTTCGGCGTGCACGAGCACCAGCCCGGCGCCCTGCAGCGCGGCCTCCCGCGTCGTCACTGCCAGCAGGTGCCCGAGGTCGGTGCCAGGTGCCACCCGAGCCAGGTCGAGGGCGAGACACCCGATCCCGGCCGCCGACAGGGCCGCCGCCGCGAGCGACAGCCCGCCGGACCCGAGCGGCGAGCGGATCCAGACCAGCGGCTCGCCCGCCGTGACGGCCGCCGCGAGAAGACCGTCGACGTCGAGGCGGTCCACCGGCACCGGCAGCACGAGGGCCGGCGTGAGCAGCGGGTCGGGCTCGTCGACGCCGACCAGGTGCGCGAGGACCCGGTCCGGCACCCAGAGCTCCCGGCTGAGCCACAGCGCGGGCGCGGGTGCGACCTCGAGCAGGCCGTGCCGACGCGTGAGGGCCGTGGGCCCCAGATAGGTCGGCCCGGCGCCGGACAGCGTCGGCAGCGACGCGAGCTCCAGCGCGAGGCCGACGGTGGCCCGGGCCGGCGACGGGCCACCGCGCAGCAGCCCGTACGCGAGCGCGAGGTTCGCATCCAGGTCCGGGGCCGCGGCGATCGTCAGGAGGTCGGCGTCCTGCTCGTCCAGGCCGAACACGTCCGCGAGCCCGGCGAGCGGGTCGTCGTGGGCGGACCCGGGCTCGGCGTGCTCGTCGCGCAGCACGGCGAGGACGTCGTCGAGCCGGTTCCGGAGGTCGTCGTCGAGACCCTGCCGACGGTCGCCCGCGACGCACACCTGCTTCACCAGCGCGGCCAGACGCTCGCGCATGCCCTGCCCCCCGTCAACGCACTGACGGCACGCCGTGCCCCGTCGGCGGTCGTCCTGTCGACTGTCACATATCGGGCACCCGTTGTGCTAGATGCGACCGGGTGAGGTCGTGGCGAGGGCCTTCTTGATGCGGGTGGTCGAGACCGGGACCGGGGTGCCCAGCTGCTGGGCGAACAGACTGACGCGCAGCTCCTCGAGCATCCAGCGCACGGCCCTGACCTCGGGGTCCGCGGGGTGCTTGGCGACGACCTCGTCGTAGAGCTCCTCGACGTCGCGCACCTGCCACGCCAGGTCGGCGTCGCGCTGGGGGTTGTCGGCGGCCTTCACCAGCCGGTGCCGTGCGGCCTTCAGGTAGCGGGCCAGGTGCGGGAGGCGCTCGGCACCGGTCTCGCTGACGAAGCCGTCGTGCACCAGCCGGGCCGCCTGGGCGCGGACGTCCTGCGCGGTGGCGAGCAGGGCGAGGCTGGACCGGGCGCGGATCTCGGCGTCGAGCTCACGCCATGCGGTGAGCACTGCGACCAGGTCCGTCACGACCGCGAACACGGTGTCCTCGAGGCGGTCGCGCGTCTGGTTCCGGAGGTCCCGGTAGGCCTCGGCGGTGCGCACGCTCGCTGCCGGCCCGGGCAGGAGGCTCTCGATGGCGGCGAGCTGCACGTCCCTGACCAGCGCGTCCGTGCTGGGGTACGGGCTGGCGGCGAGCGTGAGCGCCTGCGTCCCGGTCCAGCGGGACGTGATGCGGCCTGTCGCCAGGCCGACGTCGAGCAGCAGCAGCCGACGCAGCCCGCGTCGCGACGCCTCGGGCACGGCGGACTCGTCGGCCAGCGCGCGGACGGCGACCGTCTGCTTCTCCTCGACCAGCGACGGGTACGCGCGGACGCGACCGACCTCGACGACCTCGGGAAGCTCCGGGAGGTCCGCGGGCCAGGTGGTCAGGCCGGTGCGTTCGACGTCGACCGCGGGCGCAGGTTGCGGCTCCGCGGCCACCGGAGCAGCAGGCGCAGTGGGCGCGGCCTTGCGGGCCTCCTCCATCGCCGCGCGCACCGCGGTCCGGACGGCGTCGTCGACGGCCTGCTGGGTCTGGGCCGCGAGCCGGCGCTGCAGCACGAGCAGGTCCTTGCCCTCGTCCACCACTCCCCCGCGGTCGCCGACCACCCGGAACGTCATGCGCAGGTGCGGCGGCAGGCGGTCGTCGTCGAACGCGTCCTCGGGGACGTGCACGTCGCGCAGCTCGCGCACGGCCCGACGGAAGACCTCGCGGAACGACGGAGCGGCGTCGCCGGCGCGGACCGTGTCCTCCCAGTCGGCGGTGTGCTCGCTCATCCAGGCGTCGACGCCGCGGGCGACGTCGGGTGCCGGGACGAGCTGCACGCGCACCGGCTTGGGCAGGGAGCGGATGGTGGCGGTGACCAGCTCCTCGCGCAGGCCGGGCACCATCCAGCCGAACCCGTCGGGGGTCAGGCGCGCGAGGGTCGAGAGAGGGATATGTACAGTCACGCCGTCCGCTTCTGTACCAGGCTCGAACTGGTAGGTGAGCGGGAGGCGTAGATCGCCCTGCGGCCACCGCGACGGGAACGCCGACTCGTCGATCGCACCCGCCTCGCCCACCAGCAGCTCACGTGTGAACGTCAGCAGGTCGGGGTGCTCGCGGCGCGCGGACTTCCACCACTGGTCGAAGTGCCGGCTGGACACGACGTCGTCGGGGACCCGCTCGTCGTAGAACGCGAACAGCGTGTCGTCGTCGACCACCAGGTCGCGACGGCGGGCCCGCGCCTCCAGGCCCTCCGCCTCGGCCAGCAGCCGGCGGTTCTCGTGGAAGAACGCGTGGTGGGTCGTCCACTCGCCCTGCACCAGCGCGTGCCGGACGAACAGCTCGCGGGCGTGCTCGGGGTMGACCTTGGCGTACAGGACGCGGCGCTGGTTCACGATCGGCACGCCGTACAGCAGCACCTTCTCGAACGCCGTCGCGGCACCCTGCTTGGTGGACCAGGCGGGTTCCGAGTAGGTGCGTTTGACCAGGTGAGCGCCCACTTCCTCGGCCCACTCGGGCTGGATCCGTGCGGCGTCGCGACCCCACAGCCGGGAGGTCTCGACGAGCTCGGCGGCCATGACCCAGGCCGGGGGCTTCCGCGCCAGACCCGACCCCGGGAAGATCGCGAACCGCGCACCGCGGGCACCGAGGTACTCGTTGCGTCCACGACGATCGGGCCTGCCGGTCTTCCCGCGTGACGGTGCGGCGACCTCCGTGGCCTCCTGCATGCCGATCTGGGAGAGCAGCCCGGCCAGGATCGCGACGTGGATGCGGTCGCCGTCCCACTCGAGCTGGAGCCCGTCGTCGTCCGTCGCGGTGCGCGGCGCGTTCATCACGATGCCCAGCGGCTTGGCCAGCTCGCGGAGCTGCGTGACCACGTCCTGCCACTCGCGGATGCGCAGGTAGTTGAGGTGCTCGGACCGGCACATGCGCCGGAACGCCGACCCCGACAGGTCCCGCTGCTGGTCCCGCAGGTAGTGCCACAGGTTCAGGTAGGTGAGCAGGTCAGAGGTGGGATCGGTGAACCGCGAGTGCGAGAGGTCGGCCTTCTCGCGCTCCTCCACCGGCCGCTCGCGCGGGTCCTGGATGGACAGGGCGGCGGCGATGATCATGACCTCGCGAGCCACCGAGCGGCGACCGCCCTCGACGATCATCCGCGCGAGCCGCGGGTCCATCGGCAGCTGCGCGAGCGCGCGGCCCGTCTCCGTCAGCCGGCCGTCGCCCAGCGCGCCCAGCTCGGTGAGCAGCTGCACGCCGTCGCGGACCGCGCGGGTGTCCGGCGGGTCGACGAACGGGAAGTCGCCGATGTCCTCCGGTGTCGTCGCCACACCCACCGCGATCATCTGCAGGATCACCGACGCGAGCGATGTACGAAGGATCTCCGGCTCGGTGTACAACGGTCGGGCGTCGAAGTCGTCCTGCGAGTACAGCCGGATCGCGATGCCGTCCGCGACGCGGCCGCACCGGCCCGACCGCTGGTTCGCGGACGCCTGCGAGATGGGCTCGATGGGCAGCCGCTGGACCTTGGTGGCCTTCGAGTACCGCGAGATGCGGGCCGTGCCCGGGTCGATCACGTAGCGGATGCCCGGCACGGTCAGCGACGTCTCCGCGACATTGGTGGACAGGACCACCCGCCGGTTCTGGTGCCGCTCGAACACCCGGTGCTGCTCCGCGGCGGACAGCCGGCTGTACAGGGGGAGGAGCTCGACGGCGCCCGGTGTACGGGGGTCGGAGACGCGCGGCCCGAGCGATCCGCGCAGCGCGTCCTCCGCGTCGCGGATCTCCCGCTCGCCCGACAGGAACACGAGGATGTCGCCGGGACCCTCCGCGCAGAGCTCGTCGACCGCCTCGCAGATCGCCGTCATCGGGTCGCGGTCCTCGGCCCCGCGCTTCTTCGTCGCGGGCGCACCCTCCTCGACGTCCGGCGACAGCGGCCGGTAGCGGATCTCCACCGGGTAGGTGCGGCCCGTGACCTCGACCACCGGAGCAGGTTCGCCATCTGCGGAGGCGAAGTGCCGGGCGAACCGGTCGGAGTCGATGGTCGCCGACGTGATGACGACCTTGAGGTCCGGGCGCTGGGGGAGCAGGCGCGTCAGGTACCCGAGGATGAAGTCGATGTTGAGCGACCGCTCGTGGGCCTCGTCGATGATCAGCGTGTCGTACGCCCACAGCATCGGGTCCCGCTGGATCTGCGCCAGCAGGATGCCGTCGGTCATCACCTTGACCAGCGTCGACTCGCTCGACTCGTCGGTGAACCGGACCTGGTAGCCGACGATCCCGCCCAGGGGGGCGTCACCGACGAGCTCCTCGTTGATGCGCTCCGCGACGCTGCGCGCGGCGATCCGGCGCGGCTGCGTGTGGCCGATCTGTCCCGCGCGGCCCCGGCCCAGCTCGAGGGCGATCTTCGGGATCTGCGTCGTCTTGCCGGAACCGGTCTCGCCCGCGACGACGACGACCTGGTGGTCGCGCAGGGCGTCGCTGATCTCCGACCGGCGCGCGCTGACGGGGAGCTGCTCCGGGTAGACGATCGGCGGGAGGTCGACCGCCTGGCGGATCTCCGCGGCACGCGCGCGGCGGGCGGCGGCGCGGGCGGGATCGTCGCGACCCGACGAACGTCGACCCGACGAGCGCTGGCCCGACGACCGCGGGTTCGAGCGTCGCTGGTCCGACGGGCGCTGATCGGACGACGGCTGCTCCGAGGTCGGGTCGGTCGGCGGTCCCGGCCGCTCCGTGCGCTGCTCCGCGGTCGCCGCCTGCTCCGCGTTCGCCGGCTTGCGCCGGCCGCGTCCCCGGCGCCTCGGGGGTCGCCCCGCACCGGACCCGGGCGGGTCGACGGGGGAGGGGGACGGCGTGCTCACGACGTCCCAGTCTCCCAGGTGCGGACCAGTCATTAGTCGAGCCCGCTCCCGCGGACCTCGCGGGCGAACACGCGGTACGGCCCGACGGGGTACGTCGTCCCCACGACCGTGCCTGTCGGCACGCGGCAGCGGAGCACCGCTGAAGGGGTGGAACCGCCGGGCGGCTGCGGGTCGGACACGGGGACGCCGAGCGCGTCCGTGGCGAGCCGGAGGACGTCGTCGGTCATCGCGCCTGCTCCAGCGCGATCAGTCCCGCGACGACAGGACCGACGACCACGAGGTAGATGATCCCGAGGAACAGGGCGTGCAGGAACGTGAAGCCCAGCGCGTTGCCGACGGCGCCGGGTCCGCGGAGGTGGCCGACGACCTTGGTGACCAGCGACCGCGGGTGCCGGACGTCCCAGCTGTTCAGGCGCACCGAGCGGCCGAGGTACATCCCGAACGACACGAGCACCAGGATCGCGACGACGATCAGCCGGGCGTCGAGGCTCTGCAGCGGCGCAGCCTCGTCGCCGTGCACGAGGACCACCCAGACGAGCTGCGCCGCGAACACGTTGAGCACGGTGTTCAGCACGCCCGACATCGCGAGCGAGATCACGAGCACCACGTCGAACCACATCGGCACGCCGTCCTCGTCGCGACGGTGGCTGAGGTTGAGCTCGGTGATCAGGTACCCCGCGTTGGGCAGCAAGAGCAGCCACACCAGCCCGACGAGCACCAGGAGGCCGCCGGCCACCGGCCCGGGCACGACGAACCGGGAGAGGACCACGATCGCAAGGCCGCCGACGAGGACGAGCAGCGGCGCGATCGACAGCGCGAGGTTCAGCAGCATCGGGCGGTACAGCGCCGTGTGGAACACCCGGCTGCGGGCGACGACGAGCGCGAGCGCCAGGACGTTCATCAGGACGACGCCCAGGATGAGGCTGGCCAGCATGCACGTCCTCTCGTCGGGTCCCGTCCAGCATGTCGCAGGGCCGCTTGCCCGGCAGCCCGACTCCCACTATCGTCGCTTGTACAAGCAATCACTTGTGGAGGTTTCCATGGATACCGCTGGGTCCGCGCTGCGGGCGCTGGCCGACCCGAACCGTCGGCGGATCCTCACCGTCGTGCGGGACGAGCCGGTCGCCGTCGGCGACATCGCCGCGCAGGTCGAGATGTCCCAGCAGGCGGTGTCGCACCACCTCCGGGTGCTGCGGGACTCCGGTCTGGTCACCGAGCAGCGCGACCGCACGCGCCACCTGTACGTCGTGCGGACCGACGGCCTGGCGGCCGTGCGTGACTACCTCGACGACTTCTGGCCCACCCACCTGCGTGCCCTGAAGAGCGCGGCGGAGGCGGCGACCCGTGGCTGACTACGCGACGTCGATCCACATCGAGGCGCCCCCGGAGGTCGTGTTCGCGCACCTCGTGGTCGCTGAGCGGATGGTGACGTGGATGGGACACCGGGCGTCGCTCGACCCCGTGGTCGGCGGCGAGTTCGCCGTCGACATCGGCGGCTCCCTGGTGCGGGGGGAGTACGTCGAGGTGGACCCGCCCCGCCGGGTCGTCGTGTCCTGGGGGATGGCGGGGAGCGCCGACCTCCCGCCGTCCGCGAGCCGCGTCGAGTTCCTGCTCACCCCCGTCGGCGCAGGAACCCGGGTCGACCTGGTCCACACCGGTCTGCCGACGAGCCGCGCAACAGGCCACGCGGAGGGCTGGACGCACTTCCTGCCCCGGCTCGCGACCAGCGCAGCAGGGGACGATCCCGGCCCCGACACCTGGGAACCTTCGACCACTCAGGAGATGCCATGACGCAGCAGGTGCTCGACATCGTGACCGCCTACCAGGACGCGTGGACGTCCGGGGACCTCGACACCGCCGCGACCTACCTGGCGCCCGACTTCCGGTTCGAGGGGGCCGGCGCGTCGTTCACGTCGGCCGACGACTTCCTCCCGTTCCTCACGCGGTTCTCCGCGCGGATCGGGCGCGGGTGGCGGCAGGTCGCGGCCTTCGGTGACGGCGGCGAGCTGCTCGTGATGTACGAGCTGCGCGGTCCCGCGGGTCAGGCGCTGCCGCTCACCGTCGACCACTTCGTCGTGCGCGACGGCAGGATCGCCGCGGAGACGCTGGTGTTCGACTCCGCGGCGTTCGGCCAGGCGATGGCCGGCGCGACCGGGAGCCGCTGACTACCCCGTCGTCAGTCGAGGCAGAACAGCGTGACGTTCGCGATGCCGAGCGCATCCGGCCCGTACATCTGCGCGAACAGCGCCGCGTCCTCCTCCGTCGTGAAGTACGACGCCACGACCATCACGTCCTGCGGGAGCCCCAGCGCCTCGGCCGCACCCGCGTCGCACCCGACCGAGCCACCCGAGGGCGTGTACCCGAGCTCGGTGATCCGGGCTTCGGCGGCGTCAGCCTCCGGAGAGTCGAACGAGTCGACGACCGCCACGTACGTCCCCCAGACCTCGCCGCCGTGCGAGACGTCGGCCTGCTGGGGCGGGGTCACGGGCGGTGTCACGGGCGGTGTCTCGACGACGGATGTGGGCGAGGGGCTCATCGACGGCTCCGACGGGGACGGCGCCGGAGCCGGGCTCGACGTGACCGACGGGTCCGGCGCGACGGGCAGGAGCGCCGGCGGGGCGGTGAAGGCGTTCGCGGTCACGATCCCGATGGCCAGGACGGCCGCGGCACCCACGGAGACGGCGGCGATGCGACGGGTGCGAAGACGGCGGATCTGGGTACGCATGTGCAGGGCCTCTGTTCGGACGTCGGGTGCCGCGAGGGCGGAGGTGCGGGCCTCGTGGTCGGCCAGCTCTCCCAGGAGGTCGCGCAGCGGGGCGGTCATGGCTCGCTCCTTCCGGTCCGGATCGTGGTGACGGTGACCGCGTCGTCGGGGAGGGCGTCCGGCCCGAGCGCGGTGCGGAGCTTGGCGGTGGCGTCGGACAGGTACCGCTTCACGGCACCGGCGCTCAGGTCGAGCTCGTGGGCGATCTCGGGGACGGTGAAGTCGTCGAAGAACCGCAGCACCGCGACGGCCCGCTCGCGCGGTGCCAGGCCGGCGAGCGCGGCGCGGACGTCCAGCACGGCCGCCGTGGCGTGCTCGGGCGACGGGGCGTGGTCGGTCTCGGCGAGCAGGTGGACCTTCGCGCGCCAGGAGATCGAGCGCCGCGTGGAGTCGATGAACATCGTGCGGATCACGGCGCGCACGTAGCCCTCCGCGGAGTACACGTCCGTCAGCGGGCGGCGCCGGGCGAACGTGCGGACGATCGCGTCGTGCGCCAGGTCCTCGGCGTCGCCCCGGTCGAGCGTGAAGAGGGCGGCGTACCCGACGAGCGCCGAGCGCCGGTCGCGCAGGACCTCCTCGAGCACCTGGTGCCAGGCTGCTGCCACGAGTCACCCCCTTGCTCGTCCGGACGGGCTGTCACAGAGAGAGAACGAACACCTCGCCGCAACCGTTGGGGTGCGTCCCCGGTGGACCACTGCGGCGTCCTCGGGTGCGTCCGGCCGCGGGTCCGGCGAGTTCACCCAGGCGAGAGGCTTCTCGACCGCGGCGGATGCCGACAGGCCCGTCCTACAGTGACCGGATGAGTGACACAGCCGCACCGACCGACGGGGAGCGCAGGGCCCTCGCCGGCCTCGAGGCGTCGGGCATCGAGTTCCAGGTGACCCGGCACGGACGCGTCAGCTCGCTGGCGGAGGCGGCCGAGGCGCGCGGCATCGACCCCGCCGGCATCGTCAAGACGATCGTGGTGCGCCGCGGCGACGACGACTTCCTCTTCGTGCTGGTGCCGGGCGACCGAACGATCTCGTGGCCCAAGCTGCGCGCGCTCCTCGGGGTGTCGCGCCTGTCGATGCCCGACGCGGCCACCGCCAAGGATGTCACCGGGTACGAGCGCGGCACGATCACGCCGTTCGGCTCGCAGGTGGCGTGGCCCGTCGTCGCCGACGCGCGCATCCGGACGCGGACGGTGTCCATCGGCGCCGGGGCCTTCGGCCTCGCGGCGACCGTGGACGGTGCCGAGCTGGTGCGAGCCCTGGACGCGACGGTCTCGGACGTGACGGAGCCCGAAGGCGCGCAGTCCGCCTGAGGCGGCTCGTGGTCGGGCTGAGCCTGCGCTGCGCTGCGGCTGAGCCCTGCGCTACTTCGTGACGAACGTCGTCGGGCGGACCGTGAGGATCACGCGCCGCGGGGCGTCGGTGATCTCGTAGTCCTGCCCGTAGCGGGTCTGGAGCGACTTGTAGAAGCTGGCGACCTCGTCGTCGGGAACCGTCTCCACGACGGCCCCGCGGACCTCGAGCGACCGGTACGGGTTCTCGGGGTCGTGGATGGAGATCGCCACCCGCGGCTCGTTCTGCAGGTTCTTGAACTTCTGCCGGGTGGACGTGTGCGTGAACCGCAGCACCTCGCCGTCCCACACGAACCACATGACGCTGCTGTGCGGCGCGCCGTCCGGCGCGACCGTCGCGAGGTGGGCGAAGAGCGGGCGGTCCAGCAGGTCGGCGTGGCTGGCGGGGAGCTCGTGGTGGGCCATCGCACGAGGCTAGCTCCGCTCGCCCGCGGGAACATCCGGGGGTCCACATCCGTTCGCGATGTCGTAGGTGCCCGGGTCGGACGAGCGGTAGCGTCGACCCGCCGGAATGCAGATCCGGACACGGGGGCGAGAGCTGAGGAGAGTTCGTCGTGATCGATCGCGCGCCCGCGGCCGGAGCCATCCGAGTCGACGCCCAGGACACGAAGACCGTCATCAGCCTCGTCGGGGAGATCGACKCCGCGCTGCGCGACGAGGCCGGCGCGTGCATGGGCGTCGCGCTGGTCAGCGGGCTTCCCGTGGTCATCGACTCCACGCTGGCGACGTTCATCGACTCGTCGGGCATCGCGTTCGTGCTGCAGCTGCACCTCGCGGCCTCCGCGGAGCAGATCCCCGTGACGCTCCTGGACCCGCACCGGGTGCTCCGGGACATGCTGGAGATGGTCGGCCTCTCCGGCGAGGTACCGGCGGCGACCGTCTGACGCCACCCCGAGCCCGGTCAGCGGGTGTGTCGGTGGGCTGGTCTACGTTCGCCGCATGCGGTTGTTGCACACGTCGGACTGGCACCTGGGCCGGTCGCTGCACGGGGTCGACCTGATCGACCACCAGGCGGCGTACCTGGATCACCTGGTCGACGTCGTGCGCGCCGAGCAGGTCTCCGCGGTGGTCGTCGCGGGGGACGTGTACGACCGCGCGATCCCGCCGGTCGAGGCCGTCACTCTGCTCTCGGAGACGCTCGCGCGCCTCGCCGAGCACACCACGGTCGTGGTCACGTCCGGCAACCACGACTCCGCGACGCGGCTGGGCTTCGGGTCGGCGCTGATGCGGGACCGCGTCCGGCTCCGCACGCGGGTCGCCGGCCTCGCGGAGCCGGTGGTGCTTCCCGACGACGACGGTGACGTGCTGGCGTACGGCATCCCGTACCTCGACCCCGACTTCGCGCGCGTCGAGCTGGCCGACGGTCCTGAGCCGCTGGCCCGCTCGCACCAGGCGGTCGCTGCCGCGGCGATGCGACGCATCCGGGACGATCTCGCGGCACGCCGCGGGGGCGCTCGGCCACGCTCGGTGGTGGCGGCGCACGCGTTCGTCATCGGTGGCGCCCCGACCGACTCCGAGCGGGACATCCGGGTCGGCGGGGTGGACCAGGTGCCCGCCGGGGTGTTCGCAGGCGCGGACTACGTGGCACTCGGCCACCTGCACGGTCCCCAGACGGTGTCCGGCGTCGACGGCACGGTCCTGCGCTACAGCGGATCGCCGCTCGCCTACTCCTTCTCCGAGCAGCACCACACCAAGTCGACGGTCCTGGTGGACCTGTCCGGCGGTCAGGTGCGCACGTCGCTGGTCGCCGCGCCGGTCCCGCGCCGGCTGGCCGACGTCACGGGCACGCTCGAGGAGCTGCTCGGTGCGGCGGGCGCTGCGCACACCGACGCGTGGACGCGGGTGACCGTCACCGACGCCCACCGCCCGGAGGACCTGTACCGCCGGGTCAAGCAGCGCTTCCCGCACGCACTCGTGGTCCACCACCGCGCGGCGACGTCGGCGCAGTCCTCCCGGTCCGCGGTCGTCACCGCGGCGCACGACCCGCTCGTCGTGACCGCCGACTTCCTCGCGCACGTCACCGGCCACGGCCCGACGCCCGCCGAGGCGGACGTGCTGCGGCGCGCGTACGAGGACGTCGCCGCGATGGAGCGGAGCGCCTGATGCACCTGCGCACCCTCACGCTCCAGGCGATCGGGCCGTTCGCCGGCCGGCACACCGTCGACTTCGACGCGCTCGGCCAGGCGGGGCTGTTCCTGCTGGAGGGGCCGACGGGCTCCGGCAAGTCGACGCTCATCGACGCCGTCGTGTTCGCGCTGTACGGGAAGGTGGCGTCCAGCGAGGCGTCGGAGGACCGGCTCCGCTCGGCGTACGCGGCCGACGACGTGGAGAGCGTGGTCGACCTGGTCTTCGAGGTGCCCGCCGGCACCTACCGCGTGCGCCGCACCCCGGCCTACCAGCGGGCCAAGCGCCGGGGCAGCGGCACCACCACCGCGAACGCGTCGGTGAAGGCGTGGCGGCTGCCCGCCGGGACGGACCTCGACCCGGCGACCCTCGACTCCGTCGGCGTGCCGCTGGGCAACCGGCTGGACGAGGTCGGCGCCGAGATCCAGAAGGCCGTGGGCCTGGACCGCACCCAGTTCGTCCAGACGATCGTGCTGCCCCAGGGCGAGTTCGCACACTTCCTGCGCGCCAAGCCCGAGGAGCGGCGCGGGCTGCTGCAGAAGATCTTCGGCACCGAGGTGTACGAGCGGCTGGCGTTCCGGCTGGCGGAGCTGCGTCGGGAGAGCGACCGCGCGAGCGCCGCGGCGCGGACGGCGCTGTCGTCGGGGACGTCACAGCTGGTCGGCGCCGCGCGGCTCACCGACGACGAGGCCGCGGACGTCCGTGCGGCGATCGACGCCGCGGTGGCGACGGGCGACGGGCTCGTGGCCGCGGTGCGGTCGGTGGTCGCCGAGCGGACCGACGTGCTCGACGGGTGGGCCGCCGGTGCGCGCGCGGCGGCGGTCGCGGCCGACGCGGTACGCCGGGCAGCGCGCGCGGACCTCGACCAGGTGACCGCGACGGACGCACTGCTCCGACGACGGGCCGCGTTGCGCGAGGAGCGTGCGGCTCTGGATGCCGCGGCGGACCTGAACGCCGAGGCGGTCCTGCAGCTCACCGCCGCGCGGGCGGCCCGCGCCGTCCGGCCGCTCCTGCTCGGTGCCGAGCGTGCCGCCACCGTGCTCGACGCGGCGCGCAAGACCCTGACCGCGGCGCTGGACGCAGCCCCCGAGGACATCGGGACGCCGCCGRACGGCACCACCCTGCGGACGCACGTGGAGGCCGCGGGACGTTCGGCGGCGGAGTCGGCCGGTGCGCTCGCGCGGCTGGTGGACGTCGAGGCCGGGCTCGAGTCCCGTCGTCGCGGCGTGCGTCAGACCCGCCACGCGGTCGACGACCTCGTCGCGGCGATCGCGACGGACGACCAGTGGCTCGCCGCACGGCCGGCCGCCCGCGCAGCACTGCGGACGACGCTGGAGGCGGCTCGGTCGCTCGCCTCTGCGGCCGGGGAGCGCGAGTCCGCGCTCGCGGCGGCGATCGAGATCGTTGCCGCGCACACGGCGCTCGCCGCGGCCGAGCAGACCCTCGCGGAGGCCGTCATGGCCCGGGCTGCGGCCGGCGCCGCCGCGGTGGTCGCGCTCGACACCGAGCGGGACCTGCGGGCCGCCCGGGTCAGGGACCTCGCCGGCGAGCTCGCGGCGCGGCTCGACGACGGTGACGCGTGCCCGGTGTGCGGCTCCGCGGAGCACCCCGCCAAGGCCGTGCTCGGAGCCGACCACGTGTCCGCCGAGCAGGTCGAGCAGGCGGAGGCCGACCGGGCGGACGCCGAGCGCCGCCTGCACGCCGCCGCCGAGCGGTGCAGCGTGCTGGAGGAGCGCGTCGGCGCGCTGCGCGCGCGGGTGGGCGACGGCACCGCGCAGGACGCGTCCGAGCGGGGCGACCGGGCGCGCTCGGCGCTCGCGCAGGCGCAGGCCGCGCAGGCCGACGTCGACCGGTTGGAGCCCGCGCTGGACGCCTTCGACGTGCAGACCCGCACCCGGGACGCCGAGCGTGCGGCCGCCGTCGCGCGGCTCGCGGGGGAGCGGGCGACGCTGGAGGTGACGCTGCTGGACCTCGACGCCGCCGAGGCCGAGGTCGTCACCGGGCGGGGGGACCACCCGACGGTCGCCGCCCGGCACGCCGAGCTGCTCGAACGGGTCGCGTCGTCCGGCACCGTGCTCGACGCGCTCGCGGAGCAGGACGCCGCGCACGACGAGCTCGGCCGCCGACAGGCCGAGCTGGCCGACGGGCTCGACGCGCACGGCTTCGACTCGCCGGACGAGGCGCACGCCGCCGCTGTCGACGCGGCCGTCCTCGCGGAGCTCGACCGCATCGTGACCTCGTACGCGACCCGCCTCGACCGGGCGACCGCCGGACTGGCCGAGCCCGCGCTCGCGGCCCTCGCCGACGACCTCGTGGTCGACCTCGACGCAGCGACCACCGCGGAGGCCGCCGCGCGCCAGGAGGCCGAGCGGACGGCCGGCGAGGCACGTGTGGCCGAGGACCGCTCAGCGGCGGCCGGCGTCGCGGGTGACGCGGTCGTCGCGTCCGCGACCGCGCTCGCCGACGCGCTGGGGACCGCGGGTCCGGTCAGCCGCCTCGCGGACCTGACCGGTGGTGGCGGTGGTGACAACCCCCGGAACCTGTCGCTGGCCACGTTCGTGCTGATGCGCCGCTTCGAGGACGTCGTCGCTGCCGCGAACGAGCGCCTGCTCGTCATGTCGGACGGCCGGTTCGAGCTGGTCCGCAGCGACGAGAAGGAGGACGTGCGCGCGCGGAACACCGGGCTCGCCATGCGCGTCATCGACCACCGCACCGAGCAGGCGCGGGACCCGCGGACCCTGTCCGGCGGGGAGACGTTCTACGTGTCGCTGTGCCTGGCGCTCGGCATGGCCGACGTCGTGACGGCGGAGGCGGGCGGGATCGACCTGGGCACGCTGTTCGTCGACGAGGGCTTCGGGTCGCTGGACCCGCACACGCTCGACGCGGTGCTGGCCGAGCTCGGACGCCTGCGCGCCGGCGGTCGGGTGGTCGGGGTGGTGTCGCACGTCGAGGCGCTGAAGCAGTCGATCGCGGACCGCATCGAGATCCGCCCGACGGCCGAGGGTCCGAGCACGCTCACGGTGCGCGCGGGCTGACTGCCCGCTCCGTCACCAGGCCCAGCCGCGGGAGGCGAGCTCGACCTCCTCGCGGAAGCGTTCGGCCGGGTCGCCCTTCGCGGCGGGCTGGACCTCGACGCCGGCCAGCCGGCACGCCTCGACCAGCAGCTGGTCGTAGGCCAGCTGGGACGCGATGATCCGCTCGGCGCGGGCGAAGGTGCGTGGGTCCAGCTCGAGCGAGCGGACGTGGTCGGCGACGACGCTCAGCCGCTCCTGGACGCGCAGGGTGGTGAACGGGTCGTACTCGGGGGGTCGTTGCGGCCGGATCCGCTCGGCCAGGTGCTCCAGCCGGGTGGCCACGAACGTGCGCCATCGCGGCGGCTCGTCGGGCGACGGGAACAGCTGCCAGATCGCACCGAAGACGAGCGCCGGGACGAACATCACAGCGGCCAGCATGATCCAGCTCATCGTGCGTCCTTCATCGAGCGCGTAGGGCTCAGATTAAGTCGCAAGTGTGACGTGCGCCACAATATTCCCCGCCGATCGCGCAGGCGTCAGGGCTACCGCGTCGCGACCTCCGGGGTCACCCGGGCGGCGCGGGCCGTCGGCACCTCGGGTGCGGCGACCAGGTCGTGCGCGGCGTGTGCCTTCGCGACGACGCTCTCGGCTTCCTCGAGGGCGGTACGAGCCCACGAGCGGCGGACGAGGACGAGCAGGGCGGCAGCGATCACGATGACGCCGGCCATGACGGCGCCCATGGTCACGGCGGTCGGTGTGCCGTTGATGCTGGTCAGCGGCGCGATGATCGCGCCCAGCCCGAACTGCAGGGCGCCGAGCAGGGCGGCGGCGGACCCGGCGCGGTGCGGGTTGGACGCCAGGGCGATGGCCGGTGCGGAGGGCAGCACGAAGCCGGCGGTGCCCAGGGTGAGGACCAGCAGGACGGTCACGGGCCAGAACGGGGCGCCCAGGAGCGTCGTCGCGAACAGGGCGAGGCTGAGCACCACGCCGACCGCGACCGCGCCGGAGAGGATCTGCTCGGGCCGGAAGCGGCCGACGAGGGCGCCGTTGATCTGGGAGCCCGCGGTGATGGCGACGGCGCCGGCGGCGAACACCCAGCCGAACTGCTGCGGCGACAGGCCGTAGCCCTCCTGGAACACGAACGTCGACGAGGCGACGTAGGTGAACATGGCCGACAGGTAGAACGCGGACATGAGGGCGAGGCCGAGGAACGGCAGGTCGATCAGCAGGTCACGGTAGGTCCGCAGTGCTGCGCCGGTGCCGCCGGTGCGCCGCAGCGCGAGCGGGAGCGACTCGCGCAGCGCGAACCACGCGACGACGAAGAGCACGGCACCGGTGGCGGCGAGGAAGACGAAGATCAGCCGCCAGGAGCCGACGAGCAGCAGCTGTGCGCCGATCGTGGGCGCGATGATCGGCGCGACGCCGACGACGAGCATCAGCCGGGCCATCACCTTGGAGACGGCGAGCCCCTCGAACTTGTCGCGGACGACGGCCAGGGACAGGACCATCCCGGCAGCGGCGGTGAACCCCTGGACGAACCGCAGGGCGGTGAACGCGGTGATGTTCTGGACCAGCACCAGGCCGGCGGACGCCAGCACGTAGACCACGAGGGAGCCGAGGAGGGGCCGGCGGCGGCCGTACGCGTCGGAGACGGACCCGATGAGGAGCTGACCGAGGGCCAGGCCGGCGAGCGACGCGGCGATGGTCAGCTGGACCGCGGCGGCGGTGGTGTTGAGGTCGTCGGCGATCTCGGGGAACGCGGCGAGGTAGGTGTCGAACGTGAACGGGCCCAGGGCGGTGAGCGCCGAGAGCAGGAGGACGAAGCCGACGCTCACGCGCGTCGCGGGGTTCCGGGCCATGACAGTGCCAAGGTTGCGAGGCGCAAGCATCTTCCCGGCAGGACCACCATGTGGGACGCATCACCCGCTGACCGGGACCTTCGTCGTGCATCGGACCGGTTGCGCGCACCGATACTCGGGGCGTGACGAGACCGATGAGGACCGCCTCCGACGCCCGGCGCCTGCCCTGGCGCCTGGCACCGGTGGCCGGCGTCGTCGGGCTGCTCGCTGCGTCTCTCGTCGCGTGCGGCGCCGTCGCGACCGTCGACCCGGTGGTTGCTCCGCACGCGACCGTCGGCGCGACCCCGAGCCCGAGCCCTCACCCCAGTCCCAGCCCCAGCATCGACGACCAGCCGGCGCTGGCGCAGCCGCAGACCGCCCTGGCCGCGGCCGCGCTCCTCCCGGTGAAGGGCCGCGCGCCGAAGACCGGGTACGACCGGGACCTCTACGGGCAGGCGTGGAAGGACGTGGACCGCAACGGCTGCGACACCCGCAACGACATCCTGCGCCGGGACCTGACGGACCAGGTGCTCAAGGACGGCACGAACGGCTGCGTGGTGGTGTCGGGGACCCTGCTCGACCCGTACTCGGGCACGCCGATCGCGTTCGTCCGCGGTCAGGACACGTCGTCGGCGGTGCAGATCGACCACGTCGTCGCGCTGTCGGACTCCTGGCAGAAGGGCGCTCAGCAGTGGGACACCGCGAAGCGGGAGGCGTTCGGCAACGACCCGCTGAACCTGCTCGCCGCCGACGGTCCGCTGAACCAGCAGAAGGGCGACGGGGACGCGGCGACGTGGCTCCCGCCGAACAAGGCGTTCCGGTGCGCGTACGTCGCGCGGCAGGTCGGCGTGAAGTACGCGTACGGGCTGTGGGTCACGCAGGCCGAGCAGGATGCGATGGTCGGCGTGCTGTCGTCGTGCCCGAACGAGCCGCTGCCCGCCGGTTCGGAGGTGTCGCCACCGGTCGCCGAGGTTCCCGTCACCGGCCCCTTCTCGAGCTGCGCCGAGGCGTGGGCCGCGGGCGCCGCGCCGGTCCGCGTCGGTGACCCCGGCTACGCCCCCACGCTCGACGGCGACGGCGACGGGATCGGGTGCGAGAACCGCCGATGACCAGCGCAGGGCGGCACGGACCCCTAGGTTGATCCCGTGAGCGCGCGCGGAGTGGCCATCGGGGTGCTGACCACGTGCGTCGTGCTCGTGGCCGGCGCGTTCGTCGCGGACCGGGTGGCGGAGTCGTCGGCCGAGAAGCAGGTGGTCGCCGCGATCGAGGAGAACCTCGACGTCGTCGGCACGCCGACCGTCGAGCTCGGGGGATTCCCGTTCCTCACCCAGCTGCTGGCGGGGTCCATCGACGACGTCACGGGCACGGTCGACGGGGTCACGCTCGAGGGGATCGACGCCACCGACGTGACCTTCGACGGGCACGGGGTGAGCACGTCGGAGCCGTACACGGTGGCTACCGCGACGATCTCCGCGACCCTGCCCACCGCCTCGATCGAGCAGATCGTCGCCGACCGCTCGAACCTGGAGATCGCGGTCGCGGTCGACGGTGGTGCGCTCACGGCGTCGGGCGAGGTGCTCGGGCTGCGGCTCGCCGCCAACCTGGTGCCGCGCGTCGAGGACGGCAAGCTGCTCGTGTCGGTCGAGAACGTGCAGATCGCGGGGCTGACGGTGTCGGTCGACGACCTGCCGAGCTCGATCGGCGACCGGCTGACCGACGTCGAGATCCCCGTCGAGGGCCTCCCGGACGGCCTCGTCCTGTCCGACGCGACCGTCGTCGCGGACGGTGTGCGCATCACCGCCGACGGGACCGACGTCGTCCTGCCCACCCAGGCGCCCCCGGCTGGGTAGGGTCCGTCGTGCCCGCCCGGCTGGGTGGACGACGACGGACGAAGGATCCCGCCCGTGGACTGGATCGGCGACGCCTGGCAGGACATCACCACGCCCCAACCGGTGCCGTCGAGCACCGTGGTGCTGCTCACCGCAGCGGGGGTGCTGCTGGTCCTGCTGGTTCCCGTGGCGTGGCACGTGGCGCGGCACGGGCTGACGATCGTGCACGAGGCCGCGCACGCGACGGTGGCTGTGCTCGTCGGACGCCGGCTGTCGGGCATCCGGGTGCACTCGGACACCTCCGGCCTGACCGTGTCGGTGGGCAAGCCGCGCGGTCCCGGGATGGTCGCGACGGTCGC
The DNA here is from genome assembly GCF_054049655.1 of Cellulomonas sp. P5_C5. Taxonomy (NCBI): domain Bacteria; kingdom Bacillati; phylum Actinomycetota; class Actinomycetes; order Micrococcales; family Cellulomonadaceae; genus Cellulomonas; species Cellulomonas sp. P5_C5. The sequence goes on from NZ_JBFULY010000002.1 coordinate 279,436, forward strand.
CGCGGGGTACACGGGCCCGGCGCTGCTCGGCGTCGGCGCCGCGTGGCTGCTGTCCCGCGGGTACGCCGTCGCGCTGCTGTGGATCCTGCTCGTCGTCCTGCTGCTCGTTCTGGTCCAGATCCGCAACTGGTACGGCCTGTGGGCGGTGCTGGTCACGGGTGCGCTGCTGGTCGCGGTGACGGTGTGGGGATCGGCGACGGTGCAGAGCATCGCCGCGTACGCGGTGACCTGGTTCCTGCTGCTGGGGGCGCCGCGCGCGGTGCTGGAGATGCAGTCGGAACGCCGCCGTGGCCGGCGCCGCGGCGTGCCGGACACCTCCGACGCGGGCCTGCTCGGCCGGCTGACGCACACGCCGGGCGCCCTGTGGGTCGCCATCCTGCTGCTCGTCTGCCTCGCCTCCCTGGCGCTCGGCGCGGTGTGGCTGATCGGCCTGCAGGTCTGACCGTGCTCCTCCGGGGTGGTCGGCTGGCCGACGGCGTCCGGGCGGACGTCCGGGTGGACGGCGACCGCATCGGGCAGGTCGGCCCCGACCTGCCCGTCGACGGCTCCGAGGTGATCGACGCCGGCGGCCTCCTCGTCCTGCCGGGGTTCGTCGACGCCCACTCGCACGCCGACGCGCTCGTCCTCGACCCCGACGTGCAGGCGGCGCTGACCCACCAGGGCGTGACGACCGTCGTGCTCGGTCAGGACGGCGTCTCGTTCGCGCCGTCACCCCCGGGGTCGGGTGCGACCGGGTACGCGGAGCGGTACTTCGCGGCGATCAACGGCACGCACCCGACGTTCCGCGGCGGGTCCGTCGCGGAGCTGCTGGCCACCTACGACCGCGCGACCACGGTCCACACCGCGTACCTGGTCCCGCACGGCACGCTCCGGTTCGCGGTCCTGGGGGCCGACGACCGTCCGGCGCGCCCCGACGAGGTCGCGGCGATGGTCCGGCTGCTGGAGCAGGGGCTCGACGACGGCGCGCGCKGGATGTCGACCGGACTGGAGTACGCGCCGGCGTCGTCGGCGGACCGCGCGGAGCTCGTCGCGCTGTGCGAGGTCCTGGCGCGACGCGGCCGGCCGCACGTCTCCCACATGCGCGGCTACGAGGACCGGGCGCCGGCCGCGCTCGCGGAGCTGCTCGACCTGGCTCGCGCGACCGGCGTCGGCACCCACGTCTCGCACTACCACGGGCCTGCCGACCGCCTCGTGCCGCTGGTCGACGCCGCGCTCGCCGAGGGGCTCGACCTCACGTTCGACGCGTACCCGTACCTGCGCGGCGCGACGATCCTCGCGCTCGCCGCGCTCCCGGACTGGCTGCCGCTGGMCGACGCCGACCGCACGCTCGCCCTCCTGGCCGACCCGGCCGTCCGCGCGCGGCTCCCCGCCCGCGACGAGGTGTGGCCTCGCGTCACGCTGTCCTGGGTCCCCGGTGCGTCGTGGGCCGAGGGGCTGTCGCTCGTGGAGTACGCCGCGCGGCTCGACCTGCCGCCCGCCGACGCAGCCCTCCACCTGCTGGTGACGACGAACCTGCAGGTCGGTTGCGTGTTCGAGCAGCCGCCCACCAACTCGGACGAGTCGATGCGGACGCTGCTGCGCCACCGGGCGCACTGCGCCGGCTCCGACGGCATCTTCCGCGGCGGCCACCCGCACCCCCGCGCCTGGGGCACGTTCGCGCGCCTCCTCGGCCGGCACGTCCGCGAGCTCGGTGACTGGGACTGGCCCACCGCCGCGCAGCACCTGTCGACCACGGCGGCGCGCAGGTTCGGGCTGGCCGACCGGGGCACGGTCGCGCCCGGACTGCGCGCGGACCTGGTGCTGGTGGACCCGGCGACCGTCACCGACAACGCCACCTACGACGCTCCCCGACGGCCCGCGACGGGCGTGCAGGCGGTGCTCGTCGACGGCATCCCCACCCTGCGCGACGGGCGGCTCACCGGCGCCCTCCCCGGCCGGGCGGTGCGCTGAGGAAGACTGGGTCCCGGTACCGCTCACCACGGAGAGGCAGTCCCATGACCCGCGAGAAGATCAGCACCCCCGACGCACCGCAGCCCGCCGGCAACTACTCCCAGGGGATCCGGCTGGGGAACCTGGTGTGGACGGCGGGCTTCGGACCGCAGGATCCCGTCACCGGGGAGATCCCGGAGTCGGTGGCGGACCAGACGCGCCGCGTGCTGCGCAACGTGGAGGCCACGCTCGCGGAGGCAGGGCTCGACCTGGGCGACGTGGTCAAGACGACGGTGCACCTGGCGGACCTCGCGGACTTCGCCGAGTTCGACGAGGCGTACGGCGAGTTCTTCCCGTACCCGAAGCCGGCCCGCACGACGGTCGGCTCCCAGCTGGCGGGGATCAAGGTGGAGATCGACGTGGTGGCCGGCCGCCTGACGTCCGACGACGACTGATCCCGGCGAGGCTGTTCCTCCGGCGAGGCGTGCGAGAGCATCGGCAGCATCGGACCCAACCATTGATCGGAGGTCGCAGGTGACCGATTCCACCGGGCACGTCGACGACGAACCGCACGGCGAGATCCTGATCCAGGTGGTCTCCGAGGATKGGCGGGAGATTGCCTTCGGCCGGAACAAGGCGGAGCGGCTGGACGATCGTGCCGATGACATCCGGGCCGGTATGGAATCGGCGGCCCGCATGGTGACGGACAGCATCACAGCGCTTCCGCAGCCTGAGCACTGGAGCCTGGGCGAAGTGACAGCGTCGTTCGGTATCACTCTCACAGCCGAGGCGGGCGTGCTGATCTCAAAGGTCGCGGCCGGGGCAACGTTCGAGGTGACGCTGACGTTCAAGCGCGACCCATGACCCGGACGACGGGCGAGGCGGCCGGCACCATCTCGGTGGGGGGCAACCTGCGCGGCTGCGGATTCCTGATCGGCCCGCAGATCGCTCTCACGGCCAATCACGTCGTCCGCGGTCGGGACGGCCGTCCTGTGGACCCGTCCTCGGTTCTCCTCGACGCGCAGGGGATGCGGTTCACCGTGTCCCGCATCGAGTCCGACCCGGTGCTGGACGTTGCAGTGCTCCATGTGATCGAGGAGTCCACGGCCTGGTTGCGAGCAGGTCGTGCCGATGTCGGCCAGCGCTGGTCCGTGCGCACGCAGCCGGCGCCGAACGACCCGGCTCTGGACGGCTCGATCACGGTCCTCCGGCGGGAGTATGCCAACCGGCAGGGCGCGGCCGTCGGCCACCAGCTCCAGGTCGAGCAGGACCTGGACGAGTACGAGGGGTACTCCGGGAGTCCCGTCGAGACGTCGCCCGGTGTCGTGGTGGGCGTCCTGGTCGAGCAGGTGCGCTCTCGCCTCACGAGCCTGTCGGGGGAGCCTGTGCGCGCCGCGCCGGTCCTCTACGCAACCCCGATCGAGGAGGTGGAGGAGCGGTTCGGGCTGCAGGAGCGCGTGACGCGAGCACAGGTCGAGGGCGTCGATCCGAGCCGGGCACTCGACCGGTTCGTCGAGATGGTCGGTGCACGACTTCACGACGGATCCCGGGTGGACGGCAACTACATGGAGCTGCTCCTCCGCACGCGAGCAGGAGACGACGCGACGGCGCACGACCCCACCGAGGTGCCGACGGAGGCACCCCCTCACGCGTTCGTAGCCGCCAAGGGTGCGCGGCTCCTCGCCATCGGCGAAGGCGGCGCCGGCAAGACGACCGCCGTGCTGAAGCTCGGCATGGACCTCGCCCGGGACGCCGTCCGTTCGGGGAACGGGCACGTCCCCCTGTACGTGCCCCTCAACCTCGCAGGCACCGCGGACGGTGTGACGGTCGAGGGGATCCTCACGCTGGTCGCCGAGCAGAACGACGTCGACTACGAGGCACTGCGCCGGACCTGGTTGGGCGGGCCGCAGGAGCTGGTCTTCCTGCTGGACGGGCTCAACGAGGTGCGCGACGACCTGGAGGACGACCTGATCGTCGCGCTCCAGCGGCTCATGAGCTCGCGCCGCCACAGCTTCCTGGTGACATCCCGACCAACACGCGCCGCGGAGAAGCTCGCCCGTCGCTGCGACGGGCTCACGGTGCTCGACGTGGTCCAGCTGGACGAGGAGCAGGTCGACGACTACCTGGACCGGCGCGGGCTCGGGCGCCTGAGCATCACCATGAGCCGCGAGCTGAAGGGTCTCGCACGGAACCCGTTCATGCTGTGGGCCCTCGTGCAGGCGTGCGCGGACATCGAGGGACCCCGACTGCCGACGAACGCCGGTCAGCTCTACCAGCTGTTCCTGGACGACYACGTCTTCAGGCGTCGGGAGCCGGCGAAGGCCAACCCTGGCGTCAGCTTCGACTACGCCGCCGTGAAACGACCGGCGCTGTCCTGGCTGGCTGCCACGATGACCCTGGCCGGAAGCACCGCGTTCTCGGTCGACGACGACACGGTCGATGCTCTCGCGACGCGGCTCGACGAGTGTGGGGCGACGGGGGCACGCCGCCGATCTCTGCTCCCGAAGGACTGGGCGGTCGAGGACTTCCTGGACGAGGTCGTCTACAACGGCGTCCTGACCCGCTCGGGCTCCTCGCTGACCTTCATGCACGAGTCCGTGCAGACGTACTTCACCGCGGTCGCCATGGTCACCTGGCCCGTGGAACGAGTCGTCGCCGCGGTGTCGCCGCTCGTCTGGCGATGGGTGGAACCCGGCTTGCGGACGTGGGACAGCTCCACCCGACCCCTTGCCGCCGCGGTCGTCATGCTTGCCGGGATCGATCGGGCGGAGGAGCTGGTCGAGGCGCTCGATGCGCGCAACCCGATGGTGGCCGCCAGGTGCCTGATCGGCGCGTCCGTCACTCCAGAGGTTCGCACGAGGACGATCGACGGCTGGAGCGCCATGCTGTCCCGTCGCGACGCCCGGGCGCGGTTGGTGGCAGCCACCTGCCTGAGGCTGGCCCGTGCTGACAGCATCGCCGCCGTCGATGCGCTCGCGGCCTGCGCCGCCGACGACTCTCACCCGGTCGAGGTCGCCTGGGAAGCTGTCGACGCACTCGTCGCGGCGGCGACACCGCTGGCGCGTACCAGGCTGGTGCAGCTCGCGATGCGGACCTCGAGGTCCTCGGAGCGCGTGCGCTACATGCTCGCACGACACTCGACGGCGGACGACTTCGCCGAGATCATCGAGGCCTGGCGCACCACCGACGCCTCCGATGCCCGGACATTCGCCGAGTCGATCCTCGCAAGGATGGACCCCGATGCCTTCCAGCTGTTGCACGACCACCTTCTCGCCGTCCTGATCGACAGCCGGCAGACGGAACGAAGGGCAGACGTCGAGCGCATCACGAGCGCTGCTCTCGAGCTGCGTCGGGAGGTGAAGCCGCGGACAGCGTGGGACGTGCGCGACGCGATGGAACGAGGCCGGAAGAAGCGCGCGCGCATCCTGGACCGCTTCCTCGTCGCCGACCCTCCCGAGATCCTCGACGCCCTGGTCTGTGGAAGTGCAGCCGAACGGCAGATGGCTGCGCAGGCGGCCGCACGCCGTCTGCCTGACGCGTTCCCCGCGCTGTTGTCAGCGCTGTGGCGGGAGGCGGACGAGCACATGGCCGACACCATCGCGGAGGCCATGTCTGAGTGCACGGTGCCACCGCAGGGCATCGACGCCCTGATCCTCGACCTCCAGGAGCTGAGGCCCGTCGCAACGCTGCGTGCGCCACCCGTCGGCGACGCAGTCACCGTCAGTGTCCTCCGTCAGTCGCTGAGAGATGCGGACCTCCTGGTGGGGCCCGACGAGCCCGACGACGATGACGACGATGACGACGCGCCGGCTGACGGGCGGTACGTCAGCAAGAGCGACAAGGGCACGTTCCACCTCACGGCCGAGGGGGAGGGCCTTGCCGTGTGGGACTCCGATCGCCGTGCCCGGTCGGCGACTGCCTTGGCAAAGGTGGATCCGGCGCKGGCGCGCGAGGCGCTCGCCGAGCTGCTCCCGAGGGTGCTGGAGCGCGCGCGAGGCGAGCTCGTCGGGTTCGCCGCGTGGGAGTCGGAGATCTTCGTCCGTCGTCTCGTCGACGTCCTCGGTGCGGTCCAGGCGCGCAACGCTGCACCGGACCTGCTCGGGCTGCTGCGCAGCGAGATGCGTCAAACCGTCTCCGCACTCGTCCTGCCGCTCGTCGACGCGCTGTCCCTCATGCAGGCGCCTGCGGCCTCGGTCATCCTGGAGGCATCGACCTTCATCGAGTCCGACGGCCGGTCCGAGCGTGCTTGGGGAACGACCGCGTACTCCGCACGGGGTCTGAGCGAATACATCAGTGCTGCGCTCCGACGGTTCGGCGCCACCGACGAGATTCGCGCCTGGATCCGAGAGGCCCTCGCTGACCCTGCCGCTCGCACCCGACTCGCAGCGGTTCGTGCTCTCGGGGCCCTGAGGATCTCGGCCGACGAGCTCGCCACGACGGCGTTGCACGACAGCGACCGTGGAGTCCGCACGCTCGCCGCACAAGAGCTTCGCTGGTTCGACGACGGCTCGTGGCTCGCGCTGCTGGAGGAGGCGCTYGCGTCCGATCCGCACGGCGAGGTTCGCGAGGCGGCGGCGCTGGCACTGCTCGAGGTGAGCGATCCGCGCAGCGTCGCTCGTCTCGTCGAAGCCTTGAGCGACGCAGAGGACCGTGTGCGTCTCGCAGCGGCGGAAGCGCTCGTCGACCTCTCGTCGGACGCGGCGCGAGAGCACGGCGTCGAGGCTCTCTGGACGATCGTGCGTGCTGGCTCCGACGGACCCGCGACACATGCCGCGGAGTTGCTCACAGACATGGGCGCGTGCGCTTGGGATGCGATACCGGACGCGGTCCTCGTTGCTGTCCTGGAGAGCAGCACGTGCTCCACGAGCGCGCGCGAGAGTGCGTTCAAGGCGCTCGGCGAGTTCGACGGACCGACCCTTGCCCCGCTCTTCGAGCTCCCGGCTCGCGACGCCCCTCCCCTGGTCGTGGAGAACCTGTCACGACTGATCGTCACCCCGGACGATCAGGCCATCCCGTTCTTCGAGCAGATTCTGCTGTGGCAGCGATCGGGTGCGCACGCCGCGGTGGGAGCTCTGGATCAGGCGTTGGACGACCTGCGCCGCTCACGTCTGGCGGGCAGCGATCCTGACAGCGCGATGCGGCTAGCCGACCTGCTCGAGCAGGCGGGTCGACGCGACGACGCGCGAAGACTCCTCGCGGACACGGCCGCGGGTGTCGAAGGCTTCCGGCCGTACGCAGCCGATGACGAGTCGTCCCGGGAAGCAGAGGCAAGGGTCCGCACGCAGCTGGGGTGGCTCGCCTACCTCGACGGCGACGGCGACGTGGCAGCCGCCGAGGCAGCCTCAGCATCCGCGCTCGGGAGCGGGGCCGTCGTCGGCGTCGTCGCGACCTTCAACCTGGGTCTGGTCCAGCTCGTCCTGGGAGATCCCGGCGAGGCGGCGGCGACCTACGCCGAGGCGCTGGCGCGCTGCACAGCGCTCGGCGGCGCGGCGTCAACCGAGGCGATGGCGGATGCCCTCTCCGACCTCGACGCCGCGACGGGGGCGCCAAGAGCTGCCGCAGGGGCCGTGCGTACGTTACTGGTCGCGTCCCGGACAGCCTGACGTCGACGTGCGGCTGTCGTGTTCCGGGGGAGCTCCGCCCGTCCGGGTCCGTGCCCCGGTCACCCGATCTCACCGGGTGAGAAAGTCGACTAGATAAGTCGGCTTTTGAGTGGGTCGTCCCTACTCTCCCCACCCATGGCCGCCCCGACACGAACGCTCCCGGACGCTCTCGCGTCCGGCGCTGCCGTGTGCCCGGGCGCGCTGTGTCGTTGTCGCCACACCCGCTGAGGCACTCGCCCGCACGCCGGTGATCACTCCCGGCCCCGCGCTCGCGCGCGGTCGCGCACCGCCATCCCCGACAGGAGCACACCCATGCATCGCCCCCGACTCCGCGGCGCCCTCGCCGCCCTCACCGTCGCCGTCCTGGCGCTCGCCGGCTGCGCGACGGGCGCCGCCGAGGCGGACACCCCCGGCGACGTCGCGACCGGCAAGACCGCGTCCGACGGCCGCGAGATCCGCACGTTCACCGACGAGACCGGCCGCGAGGTCGAGATCGCCGTGCCCGTGAAGACGGTCGCCGTCGGCTACAACTGGTACAACGTCGAGCTCATCCGCGGTGTCGGAGCGGGCGACCGGATCGTCGGCGTCAGCGCCGAGGGCGTCGAGGACACCCCGGGCAACACGCCCTACTGGGCGTCCGTCCCCGGCACGGACACGATCATCTCGCGGGCCGCGGAGTTCAACTACGACGAGATCATCGCCGCCGGCCCGGAGCTGTTCGTCACGCTCAGCAACAGCCCGTACGAGGAGGCGGCGACCAAGCTCGAGCCGTTCGGCATCCCCGTCCTCGTCGTGACGGCGTGGGAGCCGACGCTGTTCCAGCAGAACGTCGAGCTGCTGGGCGAGGTGTTCGGCACGCAGGACCGCGCGCAGGAGCTCTCCGACCTCTACGGCGAGATCCACGACCTGCTCGACGAGCGTCTCGGGGACCTTCCCGACGAGGAACGCAAGGTCGTCTACTTCGAGAACGGCGTCGCCAACACCACGGGCGTCCCGGGCTCGGGCTGGCACGACATCATCGAGCTCGCCGGCGGCACCAACGCGTTCGGGGACATCGACTTCGACTCCGACCCGAACCGCGAGGGCACCGTCCACACCACCCCGATCGACCCGGCCGAGATCCTCGCCCGCGAGCCCGACGTGGTGCTCCGGCACGGCATCGACGGCCTGTCGCCCGGGTACGAGCCGTGGCCGCAGGAGGCGCAGGCCCAGCTCGCGGCCGAGCTCGCCGCCCGACCCGGCTGGGCGGACCTGCCCGCGGTGCGCAACGGCGACGTGTTCGTGGCCAACAACTTCTGGACCAGCTCCGTCGCCAAGGCCATCGGCGCGCTCGGTCTGGCCACGTGGCTGCACCCCGAGCGGTTCGAGGGCGTCGACGTCGACGAGTACTTCACGCGGTGGGTCGAGGACTTCCAGGAGACGGAGCTGGAGCACGGGACCGCGGACTACGTCTACCGGCTCGGAGACGGCGAGTGACCAGCGCGGTCGCCGTCGACGACGAGGCCCTCGACGACCTCGACCGTGAGCTCGACCGGGCCGCCCGGAGAGGAGCGGGGGACGGCCGGAAGGTCGCCGTCGTCGTCGGCACCCTCGTCCTGACGGTCGTCGTCACGCTGCTCACCCTCCAGATCGGCGCCGGCGGGATCACGCCACGGATCGCGGTCGAGGCGATCTGGGCGCAGGTCACCGGCGCCGCACCCGTCGACGCCGTCCAGCAGCGGCTGTTCACCACGGTCTGGGAGCTGCGGGTGCCGCGCGCGGCGCTCGCGGTCCTCGCCGGCACCGCGCTGGCCGTCGCCGGGGTGCTGTTCCAGGGCCTGCTGCGCAACCCGCTGGTCAGCCCGTTCACCCTGGGCATCGCCCCGGCGGCGGCGTTCGGCGCGGCCCTGGCGATCCTCTTCTTCGGCGGGGCCAGCGTCGCGGCGGGCACCCCGCTCGTCGTCGGCGCCCTGCTGTCCGGGCTCGCGTGCGCGGGGATCGTGCTCGGGCTGGCGTCGACCAAGAAGATGCAGCCGACGACCCTCATCCTGCTGGGCATCGCACTCACGCAGCTGTTCACGGCGCTGACCGCGGGGCTGCAGTACATCGCGAACGAGGAGACGCTCGCCGCGATCGTGCGCTGGACCTGGGGCACGGTCAACGGGGCCGTCTGGTACCAGGTGATCACCCTGGCGGTCGTCCTCGCGATCGCGCTGCCGTACGTGCAGTGGCGGGCGTCGTCGGTGAACGCCATCGCGTTCGCCGGTGACGACGCGGCCCGCAGCCTCGGCGTCCCGGTGTCGCGGCTGCGGCTCGAGCTGATCTTCGTGGCCGTGCTCATCACCTCGGTGACCATCAGCTTCACCGGGATCATCGGCTTCGTCGGGCTCGTCGGCCCGCACATCGCGCGGCTCATCATCGGCGCCAACCACCGCTACCTGCTGCCGTTCTCGGCGCTCATCGGGGCGCTGCTGCTCGTCGTGTCCGACGCGGTGGGCCGGGTCCTGCTCGCCCCCGCGCTGGTGCCCGTCGGCATCATCGACGCCCTCATCGGGGCGCCGGTCTTCCTCTACCTGATCCTCGCCCGGCGGAGGTCCTTCTGATGTCCCTGGAGATCACCGGCCTGACCGTCGGCTACGGCAAGCGGGAGGTCCTGCACAGCCTCGACCTGACCGCGCAGCGGGGCACGGTGCTCGGCCTGCTCGGGCCGAACGGCGCCGGCAAGTCGACGCTCATCAAGGCCGTCGCGCGGATCGTGAAGCCCAGCACCGGCTCGCTCACCTGGGACGGGGGAGACCTCGCGGCCCTGTCCCGACGCGACCTCGCACGCCTCGTCGCGTACGTGCCGCAGGCCATCGACGTGTCGTTCTCTCTGTCGGTGCGCGAGGCCGTCCTGCTCGGACGCACCCCGCACTTCGGCGCACGCCCACGCGCGTCGGACTGGCGCAAGGTCGACGAGGCCATCGGCCGGCTCGGCCTGGACGACCTCGCCGAGCGCAACGTCGACGAGCTGTCCGGCGGGCAGGCGCAGCGTGTGCTGATCGCCCGCGCGCTCGCCCAGGACCCGCAGCTGCTCCTGCTCGACGAGCCGACCAGCGCGCTCGACGTGCGCTACCAGCTGGCCACGCTCGAGCTCGCGCACTCCATCGCCGTCGACCGCAACATCGCCGTCGTCATCTCGCTGCACGACCTCAACCTCGCCGCGCGGTTCTCCGACCACGTCGCGTTCCTGCTGGACGGCCGGATCCTGCGGCACGGCACCCCGCGCGACGTCTACAGCCCCGACCTCATCGCGGAGGTCTACGGCATCGACGTCGACCTCACCACCTACGACGGCTTCGCGGAGGTCCACCCCCGCACCAAGCCGCAGCGCACCCTCGTCCCCACGTCCTGACCTCCCGGGAGAAGAACATGACCAGCACCGACCGCGGCGGCGGCCTCCTCCTCGGCCTCCTGCTCGGCGGCGTCGCCCGCACCTGGCGCAAGCCGCATAGCCGTGCCGACGAGGTCCTCGACCTCGACCTGTACGCCGACCTGACCGCGGCGGCCGAGGCCGCCAAGATCCACACGATCTTCCTGGCCGACGGCGTCTCCACGGACCCGGCGCACCCCGAGCCCGGCCTCGAACCCGTCACCCTGCTCTCCGCGCTCGCAGCCCGCACCAGCCACATCGGGCTCATCGGCTCGGTGTCGACGTCGTTCAGCCAGCCGTACAACGTGGCCCGGCAGATCGCGTCCCTCGACCACATCTCCCGCGGGCGGGCGGGCTGGAACATCGTCACGTCCGCGTGGGGCGGCGAGAACTTCGGCATCGAGCTGCCGCCGCACGACGAGCGCTACGCCATCGCGGAGGAGTTCGCAGGCGTCGTCGAGGCGCTCTGGGACAGCTGGGAGGCGGGCGCGATCGTCCGCGACGCCGAGCGCGACCTGTTCGTCGACCCCGCCAAGGTGCACAGCATCAACTGGGAGTCGGAGCACTTCCGGGTGGCCGGACCGCTGGGCGTGCCGCGCAGCCCGCAGGGCCGGCCGATCATCGCGCAGGCCGGCACGTCCCCGGCGGGCAAGGCGTTCGGCGCCCGGCACGCCGACGTCATCTTCACCACCGGCCTCATCGACCTGCGCGAGTCCCAGGACGTCTACGACGACCTGCGCAAGCACGTGGTGAACGCCGGCCGGGACGCCGACTCCGTCAAGGTCCTGCCCGGTGTCGCCCCGGTCATCGGGTCGACCGATGCGGAGGCGCGACGCATCTGGGAGGACTCGCACGACGACCTCGACCTCGACCGCGGGCTGGCCGCCCTGACCAAGCAGTTCGGCGGCATCGACCTGTCCGGGTACGACCCCGACGCACCGATCCCGCTCGCCGACCTCCCGCCCGAGGAGGCCATCGAAGGCCGCCGGTCCCGGTACGGGGTCCTGCGCCGCATCATCGAGAGYGGCCGCGCCACCACGGTCCGGGACCTGGTCCGGTACCACGCCAGCGCCGCCGGGCACTGGTTCCCCATCGGCTCCGTCGAGAACGTCGCCGACCAGCTCCAGGAACGCTGGGAGTCCGGCGCCGCCGACGGCTTCAACTTCCTGCCGTTCTTCCTCAACTACCCCCACGGTCTCGAGGCGCTCACCGAGCACCTCGTCCCCGAGCTGCAGCGGCGCGGGCTCTTCCACACCGACTACGAGGCCGCCACGCTGCGCGGCAGCCTCGGCCTTCCGGAGGTCAACTGATGAGCGTCACCATCCCCGCGGTCAGCCCGCACACGGCACCCGAGGTCCGCACCGACCGCCCGCGCAGCGTGCGCTGGGAGCTCGCCGCCGCGCTGCGGACGTTCGCCCGGGAGGGCTACGAGTTCGGGTTCAACGGGCACGTGTCCGCCCGCGCTCCCGAGGTGCCCGGCCACTACTGGGTCAACCCCGTCGGCATCTCCGCGGCGACGATCACGCCCGGGGACCTCGTCCTGGTCGACGACGAGGGCAAGGTCGTCGGGGCCGGCGCCGGCCCCGTCAACGGGTTCGCCGGGAACCTGAAGCTGCACCAGCAGGTGCCCGACGCCGAGGTCGCCATCCACCTGCACACGCCCTACGGGTTCATCTGGTCCAACTTGGGCCGCCCGCTGGAGGCGGTCACCACCGACGCCGCGCTCGTCGTCGGGCTCCAGGGCCTCACGCGCCAGACGTGGGGCGAGCCCGACGGGCCCACCGCCGTCGACCGGGCGCTCGAGGGCGCGCGGGTCATCCTGCAGGCCGGGCACGGGTTCCTGACGCTCGGCACCTCCGTCGGTGAGGCGGCGTTCTACCTGCTCGCCGCCGAGCGGGCCGCGCACCAGAACGTCGCGCTGATGCCCGTGCCGGACCGCGCGGTGCTGTCCGCCGACGCGGTGGCCCGGTGGACGCTGACCCCCGAGCTGGCGACGGCGCACTTCGAGACGTCGTTCACGCGCATCGCCGCGGAGGGCGTGCGCTGAGACGTCGCGTGTCACCCGCTGGACTTCGACGTCGACCCGGTCCCCGGCCGCGCGGCGTCCCCGGAGGGCTCGGTCAGAACCAGGTGGTGACGACGTCGACCACGCGCTGGTCGGCGTCGATCACCGGGATCGCCCGCCACTTGTCGAACGCCGTGCACGGGTGGGAGACGCCGAGCTCCAGCAGGTCACCGACGACCAGCGCCGTCCCGAGGGGGTCCGTCTCCTCGAGGTACGCGTGCTGGTCGTTGGTGCGCGTCACGGTCCAGCCCACGACGGCCACGGGCTGCTCGCGGGGGCGGTGCCGCCGCAGCACCACGGGCAGCCCGGAGTCGTACGGCACGTCCCGCTTGCCGGCGCCGATGATGGCGAGCCCGTCCTGCGGGGTCGACACCACCTGCGCCCAGATCCGCAGCGCCGGGTAGAGGTGGCCGACGATCCGGGTGAACGGGGTCGAGCCCGCGTAGGTGCCGTGGTCGTGGGTGAGGTAGGCGCCCGACCGCAGGATCGTCGTGCTGGGCACCCCGCTCACGTCTGGCCCGCTGGACCCGTTGCTACGCCCCAGGACGTCCGCGACCACGTCGAAGTAGGCGGACCCGCCCGCGGAGAGCACGACGTGGTCCCGCAGCAGACCCGCGTCGACGAGCATCTCCGCGACGGCACGGACCTCCGACAGGAACTTCCGCGCGGCGTCGGCGTCGGCGAGCGCACCCTCGTAGGCGCTGACCCCGACCAGGTCGACGCCGGGCGTCTGCGCCGCGTGCTGCGCGACCGCGAGGGCCTGGTCGCCCGTACGGACCCCGGACCGGCCGGCGTCGTACCCGACCTCGAGCAGCACGCGGACCCGCCGCCCGTCGCCGACGGCCGACGCCGCGACGTCGATGGCCTGCACGGAGTCGACGTGGAACAGGATCTCGGTCGACGGCTCCGCCGCCAGGGTCTCCGCGATCCAGCGCAGCACCGTCGGGTCGAGGACCTCGTTGGCGACGAGCAGCCTGCGCACCCCGAACGAGTGCGCGGCGAGCAGCTGGTTGCCGGTCGCGACGGTGATGCCCCACGCCCCGGCGTCGAGCTGCGCGGCGAACAGCTCCGGCGACATCGTCGTCTTGCCGTGCGGCGCGAACGCCAGACCACGCTCGGCGGTGAACCCCGCCAGCTGCGCGATGTTGTGCACGACCGCGTCGGCGTCCAGGGTCAGCACCGGCCAGGTCAGCGACCCGTCCGTGAGCGTGTGGCCTGCGGCGACGAACTCCGACCGCGTCACCGGGGCGGGAGACCAGAAGCCCTTGGTGGTCGGGCCGAGCAGCAGGGGCGGGAAGCGCAGCGTCATGGTGGCCTCACCGTAGCGACGACGCACCCGTTCAGCTCCCGGTTCAGGGCATCGTGTTCCGCCGCGGTGACCCACAGGCCGTAGGCGGCCTTCACGCGCACCTGCCGCAGCGCGTAGACGCACCGGTACCCACGGGCGGGCGGCAGCCACGTCGCGGCGTCGCCCGCACCCTTCTCCTGGTTGGCGGGACCGTCGACGGCGAGCAGGTTGGCGGGGTCGTTGGCGAACGCCTCGCGCTGGGCCGCGGTCCACGCCTGGGCGCCCTTCTGCCAGGCGTCGGACAGCGCGACGACGTGGTCGACCTGCACCTGCGCCGAGCCTGGCCCGCGCGCGAACGCGATCGGGACCCCCGTGTAGGGGTCGTCGAGCACGCCGCTCAGCACCACGCAGTCCTCCACCACCGTCGCCGTGAGGTCCCGGCGCAGGATGTCGTTGCGGGTGTCGCACCCGTTGCGGTCGACGTCGGCCCACGCCTGACCGAACCGCTCCCGCTCGTACCCGGTGCTCGGTGCCCGCCCGCGGACCGCCAACGAGCCGAGTGCCACCCGTCCGCCCGCGAGGTCCTCGGCCGACACCGCGTACCGCGCGGCCGCACGCGCCTGCGACCACGCGGGCACCCCGGCTCCGACGGCGACGCAGACGGCCAGGACGACGAGCCACCGTCCGACGTCTCTGCCCATGTCGTCAGCGTCGCGCGCTGCGCCTCGTGCCCGGGTGGCCGGTGTGCACAGCCGGGGCTGTGGGCGGCTCGAGAGCGGGAGATCGCGGGAGCGTGGGCCGCGCCACCTGGACCTCGTCTACAGCACCGCCTGGAGCAGCAGTGCCGCGGCCGCGAGGCCGGCGATCGTGCGCACGTGGTTGCCCGCGGTCCACTCGCTCTCCCACTCCAGCCAACGCGCTGCGGCGTCCGGGCTCGCGGCGTCCAGCGCCGCGAGCTCGAGGTTGCGGGGGACGTTGTACGCGGCGGTCACGACGATCGCCCCGACCAGGTAGACGGCCGCACCGGCCACGAGCCAGGGCGACTGGTCGACCACCGCGAGGACGACCAGCGCGACGCATGCGAGCGTGGTGCCGAGCATCAGAAGCATCAGCGGCGGCCGCTGCGCGGTGACGTTGATCGCCTGCATCGCCGCGATGCCGTGCGATGCCGGGAGGCGACTCAGGGCGGGCATCACGAAGGTCGAGAAGGCGAAGAACACGCCGCCGACCGCCGCGGACCCGATCGCGGTCGCGACGACGAGCACGACGAGGGGCGTGCTCATCGGGTCGCCCTCCGCACGGCGGTGGGGGCGGGGACGTGATCGCGACGTGTCATGCCTCCACGATCGCTAGGCCGGTCTGGACCGTCTATGTCTGGAAGTCGTCCATACATGCCCGATCGTCCAGCGACAGGCCTCGCCCCGTCGAACCCACAGCTTGACTTCGAGTGCACTCGAAGGCGCACCATCGACGCCATGAGCGTCGTCGAGACTGTCGCCGGGTCGGCCGTCGTCACCAGCCTCAGCATCGCCGAGGCGGCCGAGGCCACCGGCCTGACCACGCACACGCTGCGCTACTACGAGCGCGACGGGCTGCTGCTCGACGCGGTCGACCGGGCGTCGTCGGGCCACCGCCGCTACTCCGAGGACGACGTGGGCTGGATCCGGATGGTCACACGGCTGCGCTCGACGGGCATGCCGATCCGGGAGGTCCGCCAGTACGCCGACCTGGTCCGGGCGGGCGACGGCAACGAGGCCGAGCGGCTGCAGCTCCTCGTCGCGCACCGCGACCGCGTCCGGCAGCAGCTCGCCGAGGTCGCCACGCACCTGGAGGCCATCGAGCTCAAGATCGGGCTGTACGAGCGCAGCACCTGCACGCTCACCTGACACGACCTCCATACCCGTCCCCGTACCGTCGACCCGTGCCCGCCGACGACAACGCGAAGACTTCGACCTACCAGGCGCTACCAAGTCTTCGGGCTGATCGGGACGGCGACGACGGGCCGGAGGCGGCGGTGCGGCCGGCCGCCTCGCGGGTGGCTGCTGGGGTCGTGGCGGTCGCGCTCGTCGGGGTCGGCGTCGCGGTGTCGCGACTGGAGCACCCGCTCGCGGACCCGGTCGGCGACGCGCTCTACGCCGCGTTCGTCTTCGCGCTGCTGGTCCTGATCGCCCCGCGTGCGAGGTCGGGCATCCTGGCTGCGGTCACCGTCGGGATCTGTGCCGTGGTCGAGGTCGCGCAGCTCACCGGGGTGCCCGCGGCGATCGTCGATGCCGTCCCCGTGGCCCGGTACGCGCTGGGCACGACGTTCGTCGCCGCGGACCTGCTCGCCTACGCGGTGGGTGCGGGCGTGGCCTGGGTCGTGCGACGCTGACAGCCGGACCGACGAACCGGGGGCCTCATGGATCCGTCGTACAGCCTGGCCGTGCGGCTGACCTGCGAGTTCATCGGCACCGCGATCCTCATCATCCTGGGCAACGGCACGGTCGCGAACGTGCACCTCAAGGGGTCGAAGGGGTACCGCGGCGGGTGGTCGCTGATCGCGATGGGGTACGGGTTCGGCGTGATGATCCCGGCGATCATGTTCGGGGGGATCAGCGGCAACCTCATCAACCCGGCGTTCACCATCGGGCTGGCCACGTGGGGGCTGTTCCCGTGGTCGGAGGTCGCGCCGTACATCGTGGCGCAGATGCTCGGGGCGATCGCCGGGCAGGTCGCCATCGTCGTGACGCACAAGCCGTACTACGACCAGACGACGAACCCCGAGGACATCCTCGCCACGTTCTCGACCATCAACGCGGCCCACTCGCGGCTCAACGGGTTCCTGTCCGAGCTGCTCGGGTCGGTGGTGCTCTTCTCGTGCGCGATGGCGATCATCACGTCGCCGCTGACGGAGAACGAGCCGGCGGTCGCGCACCTGGCGCTCGGGTTCCTGGTGTGGGGGCTGGTCGCCGGCCTCGGTGGGCCGACGGGCCCGGCGCTCAACCCGGCGCGTGACCTGGGACCCCGGATGGTGCACGCGGTGCTGCCGCTGCGGCACAAGGGGTCGTCGCAGTGGGACTACGCGTGGGTGCCCGTGGCGGCGCCGGTGCTGGGCGGGGTCATCGGCGTCGGCGGCTGGTACCTGCTGCTCGGCTGACTGCTCCGCAGGACACATCGGGCCATGAACGGCATGCTCGTTGCCGGGGGTGGCGACCAATGGCGGGTAGCACCAGCATCTTCCGACGGAAGTCGGTCGAGGACTCACTCGAGGAGTCCCTGGATCCGGAGCGCGCGCTCAAACGCACCCTGACCACCTGGGACCTCATCGTCCTCGGCGTGGCGGTGGCCGTCGGCGCGGGCATCTTCTCGGTGGGCGCGACGGCGGCGGCGAACTACGCGGGACCGGCCGTGATCGTCTCGTTCCTCATCGCGTCCGTCGTGTGCGGGCTGGCCATCATGTGCTACGCCGAGTTCGCCTCGACGCTGCCGGTCGCGGGGTCCGCGTACACGTTCTCCTACGCCTCGATGGGGGAGTTCGTCGCGTGGATCATCGGGTGGGACCTGATCCTCGAGATGCTGCTGGGGTCGGCGGTGATCGCGAAGTTCTGGGGCGTGTACCTGTCCGACGCGTTCGGCCTGTTCGGCATCGACATCCCGACCACCCTGAGCCTCGGCGGCGTGGACCTCGAGTGGGGTCCGGTCGTCATCGTCGGCATCTTCACCGCCCTGCTGGCCCTGGGCACCAAGCTGAGCACGCGCGTGAACAGCGTGTTCACCATCATCAAGGTCGCCATCACGATCTTCGTCATCGTGGTCGGCTTCTTCTACGTGAACACCGCGAACTTCTCGCCGTTCGTGCCGCCGTCGCAGCCGGCACCGGAGCGGACGTCCCTGGAGCAGCCGGTGTTCGCCTTCCTGTTCGGGCTGGAGCCGACGGCGTACGGCGTCATCGGGGTGCTGTCCGGGGCCGCGCTGGTGTTCTTCGCCTTCATCGGCTTCGACGTCGTCGCGACGACCGCCGAGGAGACCAAGAACCCGCAGCGCACGGTGCCGCGCGGCATCCTGGGCGGTCTGGCGATCGTGRCGGTGCTGTACGTCCTGGTGACGATCGTGGTCACGGGGATGGTGTCCTACACCGAGCTCGCGGAGGCGGACACCCCGTCGCTGACGACGGCGTTCGTGCTCGTCGGGGCCGACTGGGCGGGGAAGGTGATCTCCGTCGGGATCCTGGTCGGTCTCACGTCGGTGCTCATGGTGCTGCTGCTGGGCCTGACGCGCATCGTCTTCGCCATGAGCCGCGACGGGCTGCTGCCCCGGGCCGCGTCGCGCACCTCCCCGAGGTACGGCACGCCGGTCCGGCTGCAGATCGGCGTCGGCGTCGTCGTCGCCCTGATCGCCGGCCTCTCCGAGGTGGAGCTGCTCGAGGAGATGATCAACATCGGGACGCTCTCGGCGTTCGTGCTGGTCAGCTTCGGCATCCCGATCCTGCGCCGGACGCGCCCGGACCTGCCGCGCGGCTTCCGGGTGCCGTGGTCACCGGCGCTGCCGATCATCGCGGGCGTCGCGTGCCTGTGGCTGATGGTGAACCTCACCACGCTCACCTGGCTGCGGTTCCTCGCCTGGCTCGTCGCCGGGGTGGTCATCTACTTCGCGTACTCGTACCGCCACTCGGTCGCGGCGAACCCGCACCACGACGCGAAGACGGGCGCGAAGCTCTAGAGCGGTTCGAGGACGAACACCGGGATCAGCCGGTCCGTCTTCGTCTGGTACCCCGCGTAGGCGGGCCAGACCTCGTTGGCGCGCGCCCACCACTCGTCGCGCTCGGTGCCGGAGGTCTCGCGCGCGACGTAGTCCTTCCGCACGGCGCCGTCCTGGAGCTCGACGTGCGGGTGCTCGACGAGGTTCCGGTACCAGGCCGGGTTCTCGGGCGTCCCGCCCTTCGACGCGACCACCGCGTACCGCCCGTCGTGCTCGACCCGCATCAGGGCCGTCTTGCGGAGCTTGCCGCTGGTCGCACCCACGGACGTCAGGACGATCACGGGCTTGCCCTGGAGCGTGTTGGCCTTCTGGCCGTCGGTGCGCTCGAAGGTCTCGGCCTGCTTGCGGGCCCACGCCGACGTGCTGGGTTCGTACTCTCCGGTCAGTGGCATGACCGGTGCAACGACGCCGGTGCGGAAGCGCATTCCCCGGCGGCTCAAGCGGATCCTCCTATCAGCCGATGACACCGGGTCACAGGGTGCTACCACCCAGCGCCCTCTCCGCCGCCGGTGCGGCCTCAGATCGGAGCACGATGAAGTTCAACCCGCCCCCCAACTGGCCGACGCCTCCCGAGGGTTTCGCGCCCGAGCCGGGCTGGACGCCGGACCCGTCGCTCCCGGCGCCGCCTCCCGGCTGGCAGCTCTGGGTGCAGGACGACGTCGCCCTGCCCGGCGAGACCACGGAGGCCACCCGGCACTACAAGCAGGCCATGACGTCGTTCCTCGTCGGCGTCGGCTTCTTCCTCGCGGGGGCGATCTCCACGATCGTCACGGCGAACTCGGCCAGCGGCATCTACTGGTGGGGCGGCATGATCGTCGGCGGCATCGCACTGGTGCGGTCGTTCACGGAGTTCCGGGCCGCGCGCCAGGACGGTGCCCCCAGCCTGTCCGGGGTCGCCAAGGGTCTCGTCGCCGTCGGCGTCGTCGCGGTGCTCGGCACCGGTGTCGGCGCGGCGTCGAGCTTCATCACCTCCGAGACGACGGCGACCGGCGTGGGCTCCTGCTGGACCGTCGGCGACGACGACACCGCCATGCCCGTCAGCTGCGACTCCGACCACCTGTACAAGGTGGTCTCCGAGGTCAGCAGCGCGGAGCAGTGCCCGGACGAGATGTACCTCGAGGCGGACGCCGAGAACGGCGTCCTCTGCTTGCAGGAGGACTGAGACCGCGGTGCGCGGCGGTCGACCTGACCGCCGCGCACCGGGACTACTTCTTCTGCTCGTCCAGGTACGTCTTGGCCTTCTCGACGACGCTGTCGATCTGGGCGTYCTGGCTGTCGCTGGTCTTCGCCTTGACCGCCTCGGCCGCCTTCTCGATCGCGTCCTTGGCCTGGTCCTCGTGACCGCTGACGGCCGCCTTCGCCTGGTTGACCAGGTCCTCGATGCCCATGATCGCGTCCTCCCGCTGGTGAGCCCTCAGTCTGCGACGTCAGCGACCGGCGTGCTCGGCGAGCCGACCCTCCGGGGCATCGCGGCCGCGGCTGCCACCGTCGCCAGCGCGACGACCGCGACCGCGACGAACGCCACCGTGACGGCGTCCCCGAACTGCTCCGGGTCCTGGGTCGGGGTGTCCCCGTGCATCAGGCCGTTGACCAGCGCCCCGAGCGCCGCCACGCCGACCGCGCTGCCCATCGACCGCGAGAACAGGTTGGCGCCGGTGACCACCCCGCGCTCGTTCCAGCCGACGCTCGACTGCGCGGCGATGAGGCTGGGGGACGCGACGAGCCCGAGACCGGCACCGATGACGAAGCACGCGAGCCCGACCGCGAGCACCGACGGGTGCGTCGACGCGACGACCAGGCCGACGGCGCCGACCACGACGACCGAGGAGCCGATGAGGGCGGTGGTGCGGAACCCGAAGCGCAGGTAGAGCCGCCCCGACTGGGACGCGGAGATGGGCCAGCCGATGGTCAGCGCCGCCAGGGTGAGGCCCGAGGTCAGCGGCGAGACACCGAGCAGCGCCTCGAGGAACGTCGGCACGTACGACGTCAGGCCGATGAGGATGACGCCGACCCCGACCGACACCAGCGACGCGGCGAGCAGCAGCCGTCGTGAGAACACCCACAGGGGCAGCACGGGCTCGTCGGCCCGCTGCTCGACGCGGACGAACATCACGAGCAGCAGGGCGCCGACGACGAACGCGCCGACGCTCGGCACCGACAGCCACTCCCAGGCGTTCCCGCCCTCCAGCAGCGCGAGGATCAGCAGGCTCATGCCCGTGGTCAGCAGCAGGCCCCCGGCCCAGTCGATGCGGTGGCGCGTGTGCTCGACGGTCTCGTGCAGGTGCCGGACCAGCAGCCACGCCGCCGCCAGGCACAGCGGGATGTTGACGAAGAAGATCCAGTTCCAGGACAGGAACTCGGAGAACAGCCCGCCGAGCGTGGGCCCGACCACCGACGAGATGCCCCACACGCTCGCGATGTACCCCTGCGCCTTGGCCCGCTCCGCGACCGTGTAGATGTCGCCCGCGATGGTGATCGCCATCGGCTGCACGGCCCCGGCGCCCAGCCCTTGCACCGCGCGGAACGCGATCAGCGCCGGCATGCTCCACGCGAACCCGCAGAGGACCGACCCGAGCAGGAACAGGCCGATGCCGAGCAGGATCACGGGCTTGCGGCCGACGGTGTCCGCCAGCTTGGAGTAGATGGGGACGCTCACCGCCTGCGTCAGCAGGTAGACCGAGAACAGCCACGGGAAGCTGGTGAACCCGCCGAGGTCCGCGACGATCGTCGGCACCGCCGTGGCCAGGATCGTCGCGTCGATGGCGACCAGGCCGGTGGTCACCATGATCGCGATCAGGATCGGGCCGCGCTCGGAGCGGAAGCCGACGTCGGTGCTCAGTGTGGTCTCCTCGGGGATCAGCCCCCAGCATGCGACGTCCGGACCGTCGCGCAACCTCGGAGCCTAGGCTGGCGGGCGTGACGCGCGAGTATGCGATGACCGGGTTCACCGTCCGCGAGCACCGGGTCGAGGTGCCGGTCGACTGGTCGGCACCCGACCGGTTCGGCTCGATCGAGGTGTTCGCCCGCGAGCTGGTGGACCCGGAGAAGGCCTCGCACGACCTGCCGCTGCTGCTGTTCCTGCAGGGTGGGCCGGGCGGCCAGGGACCGCGACCGCTCGGTGGCGGATGGATCGCCGCGGCGCTCGAGAGGTACCGCGTGATCCTCCTCGACCAGCGCGGGACCGGCCGGTCGTCACCGGTCGACGGTCGCGTGATCAGCGGCGTGCCGGACCCGGCCGGCTACCTCGCGTGCTTCCGCGGCGACGCGATCGTCGCGGACGCCGAGCACCTCCGGGCCTCGGTGTACGGGGGTCGGCAGTGGGCGACCCTCGGGCAGTCGTACGGGGGGTTCCTCACGCTGACCTACCTGTCGCGGCACCCGTCGGCGCTGACCCGGTGCTTCGTCACCGGTGGGCTGCCCCCGGCGACCGTCGACGCCGAGGCCGTCTACGCGGCCACGTTCCCGCGGCAGGCCGCACGCAACCGGGAGCTGGCGCGCCTGCACCCCTCGGACGTGTCCCTGCTGGGCGCCATGGCCGACCTCCTGTCCGACCGCCCGACCGTCCTGCCCACGGGGGAGCCGTTCACGGTGGAGCGGCTCCAGCAGCTGGGCCAGGGGCTGGGGATGAGCACCGGGATCGACGAGGTCCACTGGCTGCTCGACACCGCGCTCACGACCGCCGGGACCCTGTCCGACGCGTTCCTCGGGGCGGTCGTCCGCGCGACGGGCTTCGACAGCAACCCCCTGTACGCGGTGCTGCAGGAGGTCATCTACCACCAGGGCCACCGCGAGCCCGGCTGGGCGGCGCAGCGCGAGCGCGACCAGTGGCCGACGTTCGACCCCGACGCGCGCCCGCTGCAGCTCACCGGCGAGACKATCTTCCCCTGGATGTACGAGCAGCACGCCGCCCTGCGACCGTTCCGTGCGGCCGCCGAGGCGCTCGCCGCCCGGACCGAGTGGCCCGCCCTCTACGACCTCGACCGGCTGGCCGCCAACGAGGTCCCCGTCGCGGCCGTGCAGTACTACGACGACCCGTACGTCGACCTCGACCTCGCCCTGGCGACGCCCGTCGGCAACCTCGACGTCTGGATCACGAACGAGCACCTGCACGACGGCCTCCGCGTCGCCGGCGACACGGTCCTGCCGAGGCTGTTCGACCTGGCAGCCGGCAAGGCCCGGGTCACAGGCCGCTGAGCTACGGCGGCTGGATGCCGGCGCGCGAGAACGTCAGCTCGCCGCGAGACCGGCAGTTCAGAGTGACGCTCTCGCGGAGAGGTGACGTTCTCGGAGCTGCTGCCGTCCTCAGGAGTCCGGCGTCGCCTCGTGGCCCGGGCGGCCGTGCGTGCGGTTCTCCTCCTTCAGCCGCGCCTCGTACACGTGGCGGCGACCGCCCGTGAGCTCGTCCCGGACACGCTTCTCGGCCGCCTCGAACACCCGGTAGTACTCGTCGTCGTACTCCTCGACCACCTGGAACGTCCACCGGCCCGGCAGCACGTTGCGGCCGACCAGCTCGGCGCGCAGCTCGTCGGCAAGGTCCGCGTGCCCTGCCTCCGCGAGCTGGTCCAGGGCCTCCGCGAGCTCGTTGTCCGCGCGGCCCGTGAGCCGGTGKAACGCGTAGAGCATCCCGCGCGCGTGCTCGACCACCTCGAACGCGGCGGTGAGCGCGCCGACGGCGTCGACCACCGCGTCGGAGGTACCCGGCGGCGCCCGGTGCGCGTCGTCCCGCTCGTCGTCCATGGGTCGATGCTCGCGGTGCGGGCGACCCACCGCACGCCGACACCGCACCGCCACCCGCCGACCCGCCGCGCGACCGCGGTCGACCCGACGCTCCCGAGCGCGCCGCCGCTGCTCGCCGCAGCGCGCTCGAACCCGACATGAGTGCCGTCATCGACGTGCAGAACGACACCCATGTCGGGTTCGGCCGCCACCAGCTCGCGGCTGGGTCAGGGGCGGCGGCCCGGGCCGCCGGCTCCGCCGGGGCCTCCGCCCATCCCGCCGCCGCCCATCCCGGCGATCGCCTCGCCGGCTGTCGCGGTCGTCGCGACCGTCGTGCCGGTGCTGTCACCGGACGCGGCCAGGCCGCCGACGGTGTCGCCGGTGACCGAGCCGCCCGTCGCGGCCGAGTACGTGTCGCCCGAGACGACGTCCGCCGACGCGTAGACCAACGACGAGAAGTCCTTGCTCGACTCGAACACGGCGAGCTCGGTGCCGTCGGCGTCCAGGACGTGCACGACGGTGCCGGCGGCCTGCGTCGAGTCGAACGTGAACGCGACGAACGACTGCGCCGAGTCGGCGCCGGGGGTCATCGCCATGCCCGACGCTCCCGCCGCCAGCAGCGTGCCGCCGGAGACGTCGAACGTGCCGTCCACGTCGAGCGCGCCGTTGCCGTCGTTCGTCGGACCGCTGACGACGGCGGTGCCGCCGGTCATCGTGAGAAACCCGTTGGCGTCGAGGCCGTCGCCGCCGGAGTCGACGACGATCGTGCCGCCGGAGATGGTCAGCCCGACGTCGGTCGTCGCCGCACCCGCGGCCGCGTCCTGCGCGCCGTCGGCGGGGGCCGGTTCGGCCGTCGCGTCGGGGTCCGACGCGTTCACGCCGTCGTCCGACGCCACGACGCTGATGTCCCCGCCCGCGATCGTGATCAGCCCGGCCTCCAGCCCTTCGACGGAGGTCGTGATGTCGAGGGTCCCGTCGCTGACCTGCAGCACCTGGTCGCCGTGCACGCCGTCGTCGCCGGCGGCGAGGGTCAGGGCGCCACCCGCGATGCTGACGACGCCGTCGGAGCCGATGGCGTCGTCGGCCGCGTCGACGAGCAGCTCCCCGCCGCCGACGACCACCGACACGGTGCCGGAGACGCCCTTGGGGGAGGCGTCGTCGGCGACGGTGGCGTCGTGCCCGCCGCCCGCGACGATGCTCACGGTGCCGTCGGCCAGGATCGCGTCGGTCTGTGCGGCGATGCCGTCGTCACCGGCGGTGACGTCCAGGGAGCCGCCGGTGACCTCGACGTAGCCGAGGGTCTCGTCCTCGTCGTTGTCGGACTTCAGCCCGTCGCCGCCCGCCGTGACGTCGAGGGTTCCGCCGGTGACCACCAGGTAGTCCTTGCCGCGGATGCCGTCGTCGACCGCGTCGACCGTGACGGTGCCGCCCGCGACGACGAGGCCGTCCTTGGCGGCGATCCCGTCGTTCGCGTTGCCGTCGACCGTCAGTGAGCCGTCGCCGGTGATCGTCAGGTCTGCGCTGCTGAACAGGGCGGCGCTCGCCTCGTCGGTCTCGGCGTAGGACGTCGTGTCGGACAGGTGGTTGTCGCCCTCCAGGTGGACGACGACCTGGTCGGCGTCGAGCACCTGCAGCGGGCTGGTGGTCGAGCTGGTGAGGGAGGCGTCGTCGAGGATCAGGTGGACGACGCCGTCGTCGGCGGTGTTCACGACGACGGACCCGTCCGCGAGGGTGCCGCTCAGCCGGTAGGTGCCGGCCGCGGTGACCGTGAGCGTGCTGCCGTCGACGGTCACTCCGTCGGCCGCGGCGGGTGCGTCGAGGTCGATGGCGACCTCGTCGTCGGAGGCGGTCAGGTCGACGTCGTCGGGCGCCGTGTTGGCGGCCATCGCCTGGTCGACGGTGACGTCGGCGTCGGACGTCGGCGTCACCGTGGCGGAGTCGGGAGAAGCCGCGTCGGCCGTGGCCGTGCAGCCGGCCAGCAGGGCCGCCACGAGGGCGGCGGGGACCAGGATCTTCGCGTTGAGGCGTCGCATGAGGGTGCTCCTTCAGAGGGTGACGTGCCGGTCGAGGACGCGGCGCCACGGGTGGTGGGGGAGGTCGGTGTGCAGGGCGGCCATGCCGGTCCCGTACTTGGAGATGCGGACCGGGCGGTGGCCGTGGCGCCACAGGAGCCGGTCGGTGGACGAGGGCGTCGAGCCGGTCTTCGTCTCGATGACCACGCGGTCCGGCAGCGCCCGCGACGCTCCGGTGAGGGCCGACGTCCACACCAGGCCGGTGTCGATCGTCGTGCGGCTCGCGGTGGCCGGCAGGAACAGGGTGGTGCGGCGGTAGGTGCTGACCAGCGTCTTCTCGACGGCCACCCCGGTGTCCAGGACGTCGTCGGCGAACCGGCGCCCCTCGTCGGTCAGGGTGTCGCGGTCGTCCGGGTCGTACGGCAGGCGCGTCTTGACGGTGCTGCCGCGCGGGCCGCGGGTCTTGACCTCGACCCAGCACAGCGCCGAGTCGACGTAGGTGCGGGTGCGGATCTTGAACCGCCGGCGCCGCCGGTGCGCCGCGCCGAGATAGCTGGCCAGGTCGGGGGTGTCGAAGTAGACGGACTCGTACGCGAAGTCGCGCTCACCGTCGATCTCGAGGACGCGGGCGCCGGGCTCGATGCCGCGGAGCAGGACAGCGAGCTTCTCCGACGGGACCACGTACTTGCGGTCGATACGGGTCTGCAGCGAGGCGCGTTCCGTCAGCTCGACCAGGTCGATGGGCATCATGCCGCGACCCGCTCCCGGACGGCGGCGAGCTCGAACCGGACGTCGACGCACGTGGTGTCGTTGACCAGGTCGACGCGCTGCACGACGGCGGTGTGCACGGTCGCGCCCAGCAGGCGTTCCAGGTGCGCGACGAGCGCGGTCTCGTCGGTGATCGCCGAGTCCAGCACCATCGTCTGCTGCCGGTACCGCCGCAGCATCCGCGGGTGGTCGACGACGGTCATGACCGCGACGATCAGCACCATCAGCGCGGCGTTCACGGCGGACGGCGTGGTGGACAGCCCGCCCAGCAGACCGAGCGCCAGCGCTGAGAAGTAGTACGCCACCTCGTGCTGCGTGAGCTCCGTGGACCGCAGCCTGATGATCGACAGCACCCCGAACAGCCCGAGCCCGAGGCCCGCGCCGACCGTGCTGCCGGCCAGTGCCGTCGCGACGGCCAGGACGCCGACGTTCACGCCGAGGTACGCGACGACGAGGTCGCGACGGCGGTGCCGGGGGAAGTAGACGCCGAACGCGAGGACGCTGATGGCGACGAGGTCGAGCGCGAGGAGCGCGTACTGAGACATGGGAACCCTCCTTGTGGGACGGCTTCCATTCAGCGGTGCGCGGCTGTGCCGATCCTGTGCGGGCGCTGAGGCTGGGGCGTGGATCCGTCGCACGACGGACGATTTGTCCGGATCTGTGTGGCAGCCTGTCTCCCGGTCGTCGGGGCACCGCCTGGTTCCGATCCGACCCCGCCCCGACCTAGGAGTCAGCCTTGCGCGTGTCCCGTCGTCTCCTCGCCGTTCCCGTCGCCGCCGTCCTCGCCTGGTCGCTGACCGCCTGCGCGGGTGACGCCCCAGCGCCTCCCGCCGGGCTGACCGCGAGCGCGTCGCCCACCGAGGAGCCGGTCGCCGAGCCCGCCGGCTTCGTGCTGACCGCCGACACCCTGGACGACCTCACCGGCGCCATGCTGGCCGCGCAGACGTACGACCTGTCGATGGTCGTGGAGGCGGGCCCCGCCTCGATGACCTCGCAGGGACAGGCGCGGGCGACGGAGGCCGGCACCGAGCTGACCATGACGACGAGCGGCGCCGACGCGCCTCCCGTCGAGATCCGGCTCGTCGGCGGCCAGATGTACGTGAACATGGGCGAGCTCACCGGCGGCCTGTTCTGGCAGATCGACGCCGCGGACACCACGAACCCGCTGGCGGCCGCCATGGCGCAGTCGACGTCCGCATCGAGCGCCGCCGACAGCCTCGCGGCGCTGCTCCCGGCCCTCGTCTCGGTCGAGACGTCCGGTCCCGAGGAGGAGATCGACGGCGTCAGCACCCAGCCGTACGACCTGGTGGTCGACACCAGCAAGCTCGCCGGGCCGACCGCGGAGCAGTTCTCCTCCTCCATCGACCAGGCGGGGGTCGACATGCCCGCGCAGATCACCTACCGGTACTGGATCGGCAGCGACCAGCTGCCCCGCAAGCTCTCCCTGGACCTGCTCGGCACGCACCTCGAGATGCTGCTCAGCAACTGGGGCGGCCCCGTGACCATCGAGGCTCCGCCCGCCGACCAGGTGACCGCCGCACCGGCCATGTGACGCTCAGTCGCCCAGCGCCCAGCCGTGCGGCTCCGCCAACCGGTCGGCCGAGTCAGGCCCCCAGGACCCGACGGCGTACGGCTCGGGCGACGGGCGGTCGTCGCCGAGCAGCGGGGCGAACGCGGTCCACGCGGACTCGAAGCCGGCGGCCGTCGTGAACAGGGTGCGGTCGCCGACCAGCACGTCCTCCAGCAGCCCGGCGTAGGGCGGCAGCGACTCGCCGGGCTCGACGTCCGCCAGGGCGAGGTCGGCCGTCCCGGTGGCCAGCTCGAGGAAGGCGCCGGGCCGCTTGACGGTCGTCGTCACCTTCAGCTCGCCCGATCCCGCCAGCGACACGACCACGCGGTTGGGGCCGACGGGGGAGCCGAACAGCTCCTCAGGCGTCCGCAGCACGAGCGTCACCTGCTGTGCCGACGCGCCCATCCGCTTGCCCGTCCGGAGCAGGAACGGAACCCCCGCCCACCGCTCGGTGTCCACCCAGAGCCGCGCGGCGACGAACGTGTCCGTCGTCGAGTCGTCCGGCACGCCGTCGATGTCGCGGTAGCCGTCGTACTGCCCCAGCACCACGTCGTGCGCCGGGTCGAGCGGGCGGAAGTGCGCGATGACGGCCTCCCGCGCCGGGCCCAGGTTCGCCGCGTCGAGCCGTCGCGGCGGCTCCATCGCCACCTCGGCGGCTACCTGGAACAGGTGGGTGACCAGCATGTCGAGGGCCGCACCGGTCGCGTCGTAGAACTCCGCGCGCTGCGCCACGTCGAGGGTCTCCGGCACGTCGATCTGCACCTGGGCCACGTGCTGCCGGTTCCAGATGCCCCCGAACAGCTCGTTGGCGAAGCGCAGGACGTGCAGGTTCTGTGTCGCCTCCTTGCCCAGGAAGTGGTCGATCCGGAACACCTGCTCCTCGTCGAACGCGTCGTGCACGATCGCGTCGAGCTCCCGGAACGTCTCCAACGAGGTGCCGTACGGCTTCTCGTAGACGATGCGGATGCCGTCGGTCAGGCCGGCCTTCTTGAGCGCGCGGGTGATCGGCGCGAACGACGACGGCGGGACCGCGAGGTAGTGGATGACGGTGACGTCGCCGCCGAGCGCCTCGCGGAGCCGGTCGAGCTCGCCGGGCAGCTCGTCGGCACTGTCGTCCTCGCTGACGTCCCCGCAGTACGCGGTGTGCCTCGTCAGCTCCGGCACGCCCGCCGCGGCCTCGTCGTCACCGAACTCCGCGACGGCGGCGCGCAGAAGCTCGTCGAAGTCGTGCGAGCTGATCGGCGTGCGGCCCGTGCCGAGCAGAGCCCATCTCTCCGGCAGGAGACCGCGGCGCTGCAGGGTGGCCAGTGCAGGGAGCACCATGCGCTTCGCGAGATCACCGCGGGCGCCGTGCAGGACGAAGATCAGGGGCTCGGTGGGCGCCATCGGGTTGGGTCCTCACGACGGGGGATGGAACCTCGACGGTACGTGCGCCTGGCAGCGGCTGCCATGGATGTCAGACCTCGCTGCTAGACATTCCGGACGTAGGGAGCGTCGGGGGAGCCATGATCCAGAAGACTACGAGCAGCAATCCGGAGATGTTCTCGGCCGTGCTCGAGATCGTCGACGAAGCAGAACGTGCTGCACCGACCCGTCGACTGCTCGCACGCCACCATCCCCAGGACGGACGTGTGGTGCGCTCGAGCTCGGTGAGGGTGCGCCGACTCCGCCGGTCGCTGCGGATCGCCGCCGTGGTCTCAGCTCTGGTCATTGTCCTCGCGCTGAGCCAGTCGAGCGTGTGGCCGGTGCCGTCGATTGTGGGTGGCTTCGCCTGTGCTCTCGCGCTCCTGGTCCTCGCCGTGTGGAGGCTGGGAGTGGATCTCTCGCCGTCGGCGCGTCAGCGTGTCAGGCGCTTCGTGCGACACGACGAGCGGATCGCGATCCCTCTGCTCGCGGTGGTGGCCGCGTTCCTCGCGGCGAGCCTGCTCAGCTCCAGGTCGATCGTGCTGACCGCGCTCGGCGTCGGGGCGTTCGGTCTCATGGTGCGCACCTCGATGCTGGACGCCCCGAGGGGTGCGAGCCATCGCCGGGCTCGTCGAGCGGATGTCGCCTGGAGCGTTCACCTCGTGATGATCGTTGCTCTGGCGGCGCTCGCTGTTGCGGTGGTGCTGGAGCTGTTCGCCGACGGGCTGCGGGATGCTGCGGTCGCAGACGTCGTCGCGGTCGGGACAGTCCTCGCGGCGGTCGTGGGCGCGCTCGTCAAGGTCGTCGGCGCGAGCGTCCAACACCGCAGCGACGCTGTGGACGGCGCGCGGTCGGCCATTCTGCAGGTACTGATGGTGCTGAACACGCGTGACCTGTCGGCCGCCGACCGGCGCGAGGTGAGTCGGGGGATGGCCGTCCTCGACCGGGCGCTCAGCAGCCGGGTCGACTGCTTCAGAGGCGCGTACGCATTCCCGTTGGAGACGAGGTTCTACCGGATGGTGCTGCTGATCGTCGGGGAACGCGTGGCCGTGACGCCTCCCGTCGAGCTGTCGTCGATGACCATGAGGCGGCCGTTCCGCGACGAGCATCGGTATGCGAAGGCGGCGGTGCAGAAGCTGGTCAGCGACCCCGGTTGCGCGCCGGAGACTGTCCTCCGACGCGAGCTCTGCCGACTGCTCGCCGCGCTCGACGCCTGACTGTCGCGCGCGTTCCGTTCACCAGGCCGGAGCGGGCACCCTCGGTAACGACACCTGAGCCACGCGGTCGAGGATCGCGTCGAGCACTGCCCCGCGGTCGAACTGCAGGGCGTGCAGGCGGGCGCGGGTCTCCCAGCCGGCGCGCTCGTCGGGGGACATCGCCAGGATGCGGTCCAGCGACTCCGCGATCGCCGACGGCGACTCGACGGGGACGATGAGTGCGCAGTCGCCGACCGCCTCGCCGATGCCGCCGGTGTCCGTGGTGATGATCGGTCCACCGCCGGCGAGCATCTTCTCGGCCAGCGCGATGCCGAACGTCTCGACGAACTCCGGGCGCGGCTTGCTCGGCAGCACGTACGCGGCGGACGCAGCCATGAGGTGGGCCTTCTCGTCGTCGTCGACGTCGTCGAAGAACACGATCCGGTCTGCTGCCGACGAGGCCGCGGCGATCTCCTGCAGGCGGCCGGCGTCGGGACCGTTGCCCGCGATGACCAGCTGGAGATGGTCGGAGCCGCGGCTTTGCGCGAAGCCCGCGATGAGGTCGTCGACGCCCTTGGCGTGCGCGAGGCGCGAGAGGAACAGGACGAAGCCGTCGGCGGTCAGGCCGCGCTTGTGCAGGACGGCGGCGCTCTCGGACGCGTCGAGGTCCAGGTAGGAGCCGACGTCGATCGCCGGGTAGGAGACGGAGACGCGCTCGCGGCACTGCGCGGCGAACGTGGTGCCGTGCTTCGCGTCGATGGCGGCGGCCTCGGCGATGATCAGCTCGCGCGTGTAGTCGCTGACCGCGAGGCACACGTCGTGCTCCAGGTAGCTGGACAGCACGTGCGCGGCGGCGCCGAACTGGTCCTTCTCGACGCAGGCGCGGACCACGTTGGTGACGTCGGAACCGACGGCCTCGGCGACGGTCGTGACGTTCACCGGCAGACCGGTCCGGCGCGCGACGTGCACCGCGTCGGCCACGGCGAGCGAGTGCGGGCTCAGGTACAGCGACATCGCGACCGTCGGGACCCCGTCGGTGAACAGCTCGACGAGGCGGCCGACGATGCCCGCGAGCCAGCGGCCGTCGGGAACCTTGTAGTCGCCGACCGGCTCGGGGCGCTCGACGGTGATCCCCGGCGAGTACGGCAGCACGCCGTCCAGGGGCTTGAGGGGCAGGCCGGTCGCCTGCAGCCGGTCGATGGGCCACGTGACGATGCGGACGTCGTCGAAACCCCTCTGCAGGGCGGCCTCGGCGAGGTTGCGGGCCTCACCCGAGTGCCCGCAGATGACCGGGTCGGCGCGGACGACGATGACGAGACGGCGGTTCGGGAACACGGCGACTCCTGGGTTCAGCGCCGCAGCGCGGCGGTCGGGGGGTGGGTGCTCACGGACGGGGGCCGGACGGTGGTGCCCCAGTCGCTCGGCGTCGGGCCGAGCTCCAGGTGCAGGCGTCCGCCACGATGGAGCTCCGTCCCGGTGAGCCACGTGCGCTCGAGCCGCACACCGTCGAGGTGCACGGAGTGGACGTACTGCGTGGGTCCGTCCGGGGTCGGTTCGACGAACCCGGTGGTCTCGATCGTGAGGTTCCGGTCGCCGACGTCGATGCTCGACTCGCGCCACGCGGGTGCGCTGATGAGGAACAGGTTCTGGCCCGCGACCGGGAAGAGCCCGAGCGACGCCCACACGAACCACGACGACAGCCCGCCGGAGTCGTCGTTGCCCGGCAGCCCGCCGCGCCCGGTGCCGAACTGGTTCTGCACGATGGCCTGCACCACCTCGGCGGTCCGGTCCGGCCGGCCCGCGTAGTGGTACGACCACGGCGCCTCCATGTCCGGCTCGTTGTTCAGACCCTCGAACCGGTTCAGCGCGTAACCCGCGGCCATCTCCTCGATCGCCGGCCGGACGCCCGGCTGCGTGACGGCAGGTGCCCCGAACCCGAAGAACTGGTCGAGCTGCGCCACGAACGCGTCGTCGCCGCCCGAGAGCTTGATGCGTGCCGCCATGTCGTGCAGCAGCCGGAACGAGTAGTTCCAGCGCCCGCCCTCGTAGTAGGTGGAGTCCTGCAGGAGGCCCGTCTCCTCGTCGAACGCGTTGACCCAGCGCGCGGCCAGCGGCGTGAACTGCTCGACGAGCGCTGGGTCGCCGACGTGCGCCGCGATCTGCGACGTGCACCAGTACCCGAACGCCAGGTCCAGCGTGTGGCTGATCGGGTGCACCTTGCCGCGCAGCAGGAAGTCCTCGCCGTACGTCCGGCGCAGGTCGTTGTGCATGTGCACCAACGCCCAGTCCCAGTCCATGCCCGGCAGCCCGAGCTGGCAGAGGTCCGACAGGAACGTGTGCGCCAGCGCCGACGCCTGCCGGCTGAACTGGTCCGCGCCGCGCGCCATCCGGTACCCGATCGGGAGGTTGCCCTCCTCCTCGGAGATGTACAGCAGCGCGTTCGCCAGCTCGACGGCCTTGTCCGGCAGGAGGGTCGTCAGCAGGGGCAGCTGCGTCCGGTAGATGTCCCACATCGTCGCCAGGTCGAACGCGAACGGCCCATCGGCCGGCCAGAACGGCGACTCGTCCGGCGCCAGGCACGGCTTGATCAGCGAGTGGTACAGCGCGGTCGAGAAGACCGTCTGCTTGTCCTTCGACGACGTGTCCACCCGGATCTTGCTCAGACCCTCCTGCCAGACCTCCGCCGTCGCCGCACGCCTCGTCGCAAAGCTCGACGGCCCCGGCCCGCACTCCCGCTCGAGGTTCTCCCGCGCCTGGTCCACGCCGCGCAGCGAGAACCCGAACCGCAGCTCCACCACCTGGCCGGGTTCCGACGGCCCCGCCCACATCAACCCGAACGGACGCAGCGTCGTCGGCCGGATCCGGTCGAAGTCCAGCCGCGTCCCCCCCGGCATGAGCCGGCGGTCGTACCAGAGCAGCTGCCGCCAGCGCGGGTCGTCACACTCCACGTGGATCGCCAGCGGAGCGCCCTCCACGACGATCTCGCCCTGCGCGATCCCCGGGCTGATCGAGTGCAGGTGCGCTCGCAGCGGCACCGTCCGACCGTGCGGGATCGACAGGCCACCCAGCGAGAAGTCGATCACCAGCCGCGCGTCCCGGTGCGCCGGGAACGTGTACCGGTGCACAGCGCTCTTCGGGCCGACCGTGATCTCCGCCCGGATCCCGCTCTCCAGAGTCGCCGAGTAGTAGCCGGGCTCCGCGGTCTCGTCGACGACGTCCCACAGCTGGCCCAGGTCGTCCAGCGGCTGCAGCATCGGCGTGACGCGGAAGTAGTTGTAGTACTTGCGGATCGCACCCGTGCCMGACTGCTGGAAGTGCGTGAAGCCGCTCGCCACCTGCCGGTCGTACAGCTCCGTCGGGAGGCCCTCCGTGCCCAGGTCGTAACGGCCGTACCCCGTCGGGTACGCCCCGCTGTACGCGCACGCGCTGACCATGCCCAGCGGGTACGTCGCACCCGGGTGCGTGTTGCCCACCTGCGGCTTCGGCCACCACCACGACTGCGCGATCCCGTGCTGCGGAGGCAGGCTCGTGGCCTCCGTGCCGATGAAAGGGTCGACGCGTTCGAACATCCGCCGCTCCTCGCGCACCTCGTCGGGACGACAGGGTCGCGTGCGGGCGACGCCTGCGTCTATGCCTCGTTGGGGGGACGGTACGGGGGGAGTGTGTCTGGCGGGTTACAGAACGCTGCGCCGCATCAAGGTCGACGACGTCGTGCCCGATGACTGAGGACGGAGGTACGCGATGGGGTGGCGGTGGCCATGGCGGCGGCGCGCGAGCGTGGACGTGCGGCGCGGTGCGCTGATCGCGGCCCCGGCGCACCAGGTCTGGGAGCTGGTCAGCGACTCCCGGCTGTTCGAACGGACTGCCGCCCGCGGGCATCTCTGGACCTTCGTGGTCCCGGGCACGCCGGCCGGGTTCGTCGGCGAACGACGAGTCACCCTGACCCGATCCGGCGACGACCAGATCACCGCGACCCTGGTGGAGCGGATCGCCATGGAGGACGGGCGGCAGGTGGTCACCCGCAACCTGGTCAACGGCATCGAGATGACCACGACCGTCGAGCCCCGCGGATCGACCAGCTGCGAGCTGAGCTACGTCCTGGGCGCGACGGACCCGGCCGACGAGCCGCTCGCGGCCGCGAGCCTCGACGCGCGACTGGCGAGGATGTCCGCACACGTCGCGGGTGAGCCGCCGTCGGCCGGGCGGTCCGATGTGCCCGTGCTCGACCACGTCGAGGTTCGGGCCGTGCGGGTGGTCGTCGTCGGCACCGTCCTCGCGCCGCCGGCCGAGGTCTGGACCGCCGTACGCACCGCGGGAGGGGTGCTGGTGGAGCTCGCGGAACCCGACGGTGCGTGCGTGACGACCGTGCCTGGCACGCCCGCGGGCGAGGTCGGTGAGCAGATCTGCATCGTCGCCTTCGACCCACCGTTCGTGCAGGTGCTCGAGGTGGTCGCGCAGGAGGTCGGTCGATCCCTGACCGTCCGGTACCGGACCGCACCGACGCAGGTCGACCGCACCGTGTCCCTCACGCCCAGCGCCGCCGGCACGGACGTCACCATCACCATCGACTTCGTCGCACCCGTCGCCGACCTCGCAAGCCAGGAGGCGCGGATGCGGGACGTGGCCGAGACATTCCTGCGGTGCTGTCAGCGCTGAGCTCTGCCGAGTCGCGAGCAGGTCCGGTCGGGCGCGACCGACCGACCGCTGCAATGATCGGAGAAGGCGCTGCCCGGTTCGACGCGGCGCGTCGAGCACGTCCCGAAGGACGCACGTGGCCGAGACCAAGCCTGCCCGCCAAGCCCCCGCCGTGCCCCGCAGCGCGTGGAACGCGCTCATCGTCCTCATGGCCGGCATGTTCATGGCCCTGCTGGACACGACGATCGTCAACGTCGCACTCCCGACGATCCAGGTCAGCCTGGACGCGAGCGAGGCGACGCTGAGCTGGATCATCAGCGGCTACGCGCTGGCGTTCGGTATCGCGCTGATCCCGGCGGGCCGGGTGGGCGACCGCATCGGGCACAAGTGGGTGTTCTTCACGGGCCTGCTGCTGTTCACGGTCGCGAGCCTGTTCTGCGGGCTGGCTCAGGACAGCCTGCAGCTGATCATCGCGCGGGTGGTGCAGGGGCTGGCGGGCGGCATGTTCGTGCCGGCTGTCACGGCGTTCATCCAGCTGCTGTTCCCGGGGTCGGTGCGCGGGAAGGCGTTCGCGATCATGGGGTCGGTCATCGGGGTGTCGACGGCGCTGGGGCCGATCCTCGGTGGGCTGATCATCGAGGCGTTCGGCGACGAGAACGGGTGGCGGCTCGTGTTCTGGGTCAACATCCCGATCGGGGTGATCGCCTTGATCGCGGCAGCGAAGATCCTGCCGGCGGGTGCGGCGGGGAAGGCCAAGGAGGGGTACGACTTCGTCGGTCTGGCGTTGCTCACGCTGGGGCTGATCGCGTTGTTGGTGCCGCTGATCGAGGGGCAGGACAAGGGCTGGCCGGCGTGGACGTTCGTCACGCTCGCGGCGGGGGTGCTGCTGATCCTGGCGTTCGCGTTGTGGGAGAAGCGCATCGAGGACGAGAACCCGATKGTCCCGCCGCACCTCTTCTCGCACCCGGCGTTCACCGGTGGCACGATCCTGGCGCTCGTCTACTTCGCCGCGTTCACGAGCATCTTCTTCACCATCTCGTTGCTGTGGCAGGCGGGTCTGGGCCACACGGCGCTCGAGTCCGGCGTGGTCGGGGTGCCGTTCGCGATCGGGAGCATCATCGGGGCGTCGCAGAGCAACCGGCTGTCGCAGCGGCTGGGTCGGACGGTGCTCGTCGTCGGCACAGCGATGGTGGCCGCCGGCCTCGTGGCGGTCTGGCTCATCCTGCGGTTCGTCCCCGCGGAGGACCTGGTGAACTGGGACCTGCTCCTGCCGCTGCTGGTCGCGGGCATCGGCAGCGGGCTGTTCATCGCGCCGAACGCGCAGTTCATCGTCGCGACGGTCAACCGGTCCGAGGCGGGCGCCGCCAGCGGGGTGATCAGCGTGATGCAGCGCGTCGGGTCGGCCATCGGGATCGCGGTCATCGGCAGCGTCCTGTTCGGCACCCTGCACATCACCAGCAAGGACCCGGTGCAGATCCAGCAGGCGTTCGTGGACAGCGCCGCGCACGCCATGGCGGTGAGCGCGATCCTGGCGATCGTCAGCTTCGTGCTGGTGTTCGTGCTGCCGAAGCAGGTGGACGCGCACGGCGGTCCGCCGGCGGACCAGCGCGAGGACGTCATCCCGGCGTAGCCCGCACGTCACGCGGATGCCACCTCGGGAGCATTCGATGGACCCATGGCCACCACCCTGGACGCCACCCGCCTCTACTCCGCCGCCGACCACCACGAGCCGGTTCTCGGTTCGACCGTCTGGGCCGTCGCCCACCCGATCGGGGAGCCGCCGAGCGTCGGCCCGGACCTGCGCTGGGTCGCGGTGATGGGGGAGGTCCTGGGCGTCCTGCTCGACACCCCGGGGTGGCCGCACGGGCAGGTGTGGTCGACGGAGGCGCTCTGCCGCGAGCACGCGTGGGCCCGGCACGTCGCCGGCCGACGCACGGGGTTCGAGATCCGTCGGATCTCCGTCGTGACACCGACCCTCTTCCGGCTGGCTCCGCGCTGAACCGCAGGTAGCGTGAACCTCGCCCGCAACGACGAGGGAGCACCCATGAAGGACTTCGACCAGGCGCTGCGCACGGCGGCCCCCGGCACGATCGACGGCGCCAAGCTGCTGACGCGGTTCGCGTACGAGCAGCTCGCGGTCCCGAGCGGCGGGCCGGTGGGAGAACACTTCGAGGGGTTCATCCCCGCTCTCGTGCAGCGCGACGGCGGGCACCACCTCGTGGCGTTCTCGTCGGTGCAGCGGTTCCGGGACGAGGGGCGGCTCGGCGGTGAGGCGATCGCGATGCCCGTGCGCGAGGTGCTGCTGCGGATGCCTGCGGACGTGGGCATCCTGATCAACCCGGGCAGCTCGCAGGGGTTCGAGCTGGGTCCGGAGGCTGTCGCGAAGCTGCGCGACGAGCTGACGCGGCCGCACGACGAGTCACCGTGAGCCGCGCCAGCACCGAGTGACTACGCGGGCACCTTCACGGTCGTGAGGAACGCGGCGGCCTGGGTGAGGTCGTCGAACTCGTCCTCGACCAGGTCGACCAGCAGGTCGTTGCTCCACAGGATGAGCCGGCCGATGGTGAACTGCTCCTTGGCGACCTCCGGGAGGGTCAGCCCGTAGACGCGCTGGGCGATCTCCTTCTTGCCGCCGCGCGCCCCGCCGTAGGTGGAGATGGGCAGGTAGGAGTCGGGCTCCGTGGCGACGAGCACCCGCGTCAGGGTCGGCTCCTTGAAGCCGGTCATCCCGAGCCCGCCCTGGCCGAGGATCAGCCGGGTGAGCCGGTCGGGCAGCGGCACGGTGGTGGGCCCGTAGAGCAGGTAGCGGATGGTGTTGCGGGTGCGGGCCGACGCCTCGCGCTCGCCCATCGTCTTCCACGCGCGGTTGAACGAGGCGGTGGTCGCGTTCGTCGCACCGGGGGTCTCGTTCACGAAGGACAGCAGGTCACGGGGGTCGCAGTCCGCCACCTCGTCGCGGGCGAAGACCTGCTGGTAGTGGGACCAGTCGTACCCGGGCTCGGTGGGCGGCGACGCCGCGGCCAGCGCGGCGACCTTCTCCCACCGCTCGGGGTCGACGGCGGAGCGGTCGGGGAATCGGGCCTGCAGGTCGGCCGACGAGGACGGCAGGGGGGCCGACGTCTTCGACTCTCCACGGGTCCACTCGTGCTTGCAGGCGGTGCATCGGATGGTGCGGCGATCGTCCGCCAACCGTTCGACGAGCTCGAGCTCTCCGGACGTGCAGGCCGGGCATGTCAGCATGGTGCTCCTTCGTGTCTATGGAGAGTGTGACGCACCGCGCCCGGCTCCGGGGACCGTCGGTGGATGCAGCCACCACGTGATGCCCGTGCCGACGAGCTCCAGACCGCACTTCCGGTAGAGCCGGAGGCCCGCCGGCGTCGAGTTGAGTACCGCGTTCCAGGCGCCCGCGCCGGCTGCGGCGGCGCACACGGCCTGCATCAGMCCGGTCCCCAGGCCGCGTCGCTGGAACGGCTCCCAGACGTCGACGTCGAACACTCCCGCCAGCCCGTCGACGTGGTGGGACCACGCCCGTCCCGCGAACCTGCCGTCGTCGTAGGCGGCGGCGCACCAGGCGCGCGCGGGCCGCAGCCGCGCCATCGCGAGGTCCGCGGCATCGCCCGTGGGCTCGACCGTGTGGTCCAGCAGCTCGACTCTCGGATCCGCGGGGAGACCGCCCAGGTCGATCGGGCCGGCCATCCACCACGGCGACCAGCCCGTGGTGAACCCGGCCGCCGCCAGCGGGGCGGGGTCGACGTCGAGCCCGAGCCACGCGCCGATCACGGTGCTGCCGCCGGCCCGCGCACGTTCCACGCCGCGGGCGAGCGCTGCCGGGTCGATGACCTGCGGGAACATCAGGTCCCCGTTGGCCCAGGTCAGTCCGGTGTCCTCCCACGAGTCGACGCCGAGGACGTCGGACCGCAGCTGGAACCAGCTGGTCTGGGCGCGCTCGCAGTCCGCGACGGTCACGCTCACGTGGGCAGGGGGCCCTGGCGGATCCGGTCGAGAAGGCCGTCGGGGGTGACCGTGTCGAAGTTCCAGTTGGAGTCGATCCACCAGGTGACGCCCGCGTTCTCGAGCGCGGAGATCTTGTCCGCGGCCTCGGCCGGGTCCGCCGGGAGCACGCCCTCGGCCACCAGCTCCACCGACCGGCCGTCGCTGTGCTCGTCCACCCAGGACCGCACGGACCGCCACTCGTCGGGCGTCAACGGGTCGAAGCCGTCCTCCCGGCGGATCGCGATCACGCCGTCCCGCCCGACGGCCCGGCGCAGGGACCGCGGCGCGAACCAGGCGCCGATGACCCAGACGGGGATGGTCCCGCGCACCGGCCGGGGCTGGAACTCCAGGTCGGTGACCTGGTGGTGGGTCCCGGCGTAGCTGAACTTCTCCCCGGTCCAGGCGAGGTCGAGGATCGCGAGCGAGTCGTCGAGCAGGGCCGCCCGCTCCTTGACGTCGGTGGTCTCGCCGGAGACGCGGCTGTAGGCACCGTCGTCGACGGCTCCGAGGCCGACCGGCAGCACCAGCCGACCGCCCGACAGGTGGTCGACGGTCAGGGCCTGGCGCGCGACCTCCCACGGCTTGCGCCGCGGCAGGGAGAACACCATGGCGCCGAGCGTGATCCGGCTGGTCCGCACCGCGGCGGCGCCGAGCACCGTCCACGGGTCGAACGTGTCCATGGGGCCGACGCTGATGCCGTCCCAGGCCATGAAGGCGTCCCAGCCGGCCGCCTCGGCCGCGACGGCCATCTCGATGTTCTGGGCTGCGGATCCGCAGGACGCGGTGACACCGAACTTCATGGGATCCGACGCTACGCCCGACCTCCGACACTCGTCCGGCCGACCGTCTCGGCGACGGCGACGTCCCACGGGGTGGCGACGAGACCGAGCACGCGCGACGACGCCTCCGTGTCCATGACGTACGGCTCGGAGAAGTGGTCGGAGACGCTGGCCACCTCCCGCAGCAGCGGCGACACGAGGCCGAGCGCACGCACGACCGCCGACGGCAGCGGGCGGATCCGGGGCGTCGGCCCCCCTGCGACGAACCGTTCGCCCAGCTCACGCACGGTCAGGGGCTCCGCGGTCGGGACGTGCCAGGCGCGACCCCAGGCGTCCGGCGTCCGGCCGGCGGCGACGAGCGCACGGGCGAGGTCGGGGAGGTAGGTCCAGCTGTGCGGCTGGTCCACGGCCGTGATCGTCCGGACCACCTTGCCGGCGAGCAGCGGCGTGAGGAACCGCGGGCCGACCATCGCCTGAGAGTCCGCGAACGGCCCGAAGTAGTCGGCGGCGCGCACCTCCGTGACCCGCAGCTCGCCCGCACGGTGCCGGGCCTCGGCGTCGCGCCACATCTGGGCGCGGACCATGCCCTTGCGCTCGGTGCTGTCGAGCGGGGTCTCCTCGGTCATCACGGCGCCGTGCGTCGCGTACCCGTAGAGGTTGCCGACGGCGACGA
Organism: Cellulomonas sp. P5_C5; assembly: GCF_054049655.1. NCBI lineage: Bacteria > Bacillati > Actinomycetota > Actinomycetes > Micrococcales > Cellulomonadaceae > Cellulomonas > Cellulomonas sp. P5_C5. The sequence goes on from NZ_JBFULY010000002.1 coordinate 320,195, forward strand.
GGACGGCACCGGTCCGGGCAGCCGCGTCGAGCAGCGCCGCCCACAGCGGGGGCCAGTCGGTGGGCCAGCGGTGGTACGGCGGGGCCGCGCAGCTGTAGACGACGTCGGCGCCGCGGGTGGCCGCGGTCAGGGCGTCGGCGTCGGTGGCGTCGACGGCGGCGTGCGTGATGCGCCCRGCGGAGGTGCCGCCCGTCCGGCTGAGCACCAGGACGTCGTTGCCCTCGGCGGCGAGGTGGTGGGCCAGCGTGGTGCCGACGGCACCCTTGCCGACGATGACGTGACGGGTCATGGCGATCTCCTCCAGACGAAACGAGAGCGGTGCTCTCTGCTGTGAGCAATGCTCGCACAACTCGACGACGCAAGACAAGAGCAGTGCTCGCAGTTTTCCGACGGAGCAGGCACACTGGCGTCCGTGACCGAGCAGACGACCCCGCCGCGCGCAGACGACCGCGCCACGGCCGGGCCGACGAGGTCGCCGCTGGGTGCCCGCGACCGCGCGCGCGCCGAGGTGATGTCCGAGCTGCTCGCCGCGGCACGCGCCCGCCTCGAGAGCGAGGGGTCGGCCGCGCTGAGCCTGCGCGCCGTCGCCCGCGACCTCGGCATGGCGTCGTCGGCGGTCTACCGCTACGTCCCGTCGCGCGACGCGCTGCTCACCCTGCTGATCATCGAGGCGTACGACGCCGTCGGAGAGGTCGCGGAGAAGGTCGTGGCCCGGTCCGACGGGGCCGACGCCGCGCAGACCTGGCTGGACGTCGCGCGCGCCGTGCGGCAGTGGGCCCTCGACCAGCCGTACTCGTTCGAGCTCATCTACGGCACCCCCGTCCGCGGCTACCGCGCCCCGGACGACACCGTGCGATCGGCCGTGCGGGTGTGGGGCGTCATCATCGGCCTGCTCCTGTCGGCGCACGGCCACGGCACCCTCGACCCGGCCGGACCCGACTTCGACCCCACCGGCCGGATGGCCCCCGAGGCCCTCGCCACCGCCGGCTTCACCGACCCGACGACCGTGCCCCCCGAGGTGGCCCGCATCGCGATCCGGTCGGCGACCCTGTTCACGTCGCTCATCGGTGCGATCTCCGTCGAGCTGTTCGGCCACCTGCACCACGTCGCCGCCGACCACGCACGGTTCTTCGACGTCACCATCGCGACGTCGGCCGCGGGCGTCGGGCTGCGCATCACGCTGGACTGACCAGGAAATCAGTGGCCCGACCGCCCGCCGGGACCGCACCCTGGTGCCCGCGGGCGCAGGTCGCCGGCGGGTCCGCGACGGTCCCGCCTCGGGGGGTTCGACTCCTCCGCCCGCGACCACACACCCGTCCGCCCCGCTAGCTCAACAGGACAGAGTGCCGGCCTACGACGCCGGAGGCTGCTGGTTCGACTCCAGCGTGGGGCACCACCGAAAGGGTCGACGATGGCGGGAGTACTCGTCCTCAACGCGGGCTACGAGCCCCTCCAGCGCGTCTCGCTCGCGCACGCCGTCCGCATGCTCCACCGTCGGGTGGCGGTCGTCGAGGTCGCGGTCGACGGCCGCACGTTCGGCCCGTACCCGCTGCCTGCCGTGCTGCGCCTGGTCCGCTACGTGCAGATGCGCTGGCGTCACCGGGCGGGCGTGCCGACGTGGTCGCGCCCCGGGATGCTCGCGCGCGACGGCCACCGCTGCGCGTACTGCGGCACCGCGGGCGCGCTGACCGTCGACCACGTGCTGCCCCGCAGCCGCGGCGGGACGAGCTCGTGGCTCAACACGGTCGCCGCGTGCGCCGACTGCAACCACCACAAGCGCGACCGCACGCCCGCGGAGGCGGGGATGCGGCTGCGCGTCGAGCCGAGGGTGCCGACGCACCTGGAGCTGCTCACGTAGCCGGCCTCAAGCAACAGGTCACAGTGGTCGACACCATCAGCATGGACGTGGACGCGTGGATCGACCGGGGCCGTGCGGGCGTCGGGAAGTGGCGCGACGACCAGCGGCAGCGCTCGGTGCAGCGGCTGCCGCTGGTCCAGGTCCGGGTCCGCGAGCAGGTCGCGGTGCCGCTGCCGTCGGCCGAGATCTGGCGCTTCATCAGTGACCCCGCGAACGACGGACCGATCGTCGGCGGCGCGCACGTCCGGACGTTCGTCGTGCCCGGGACACCCGCGGGTGCCGTCGGAGAGGTGCAGTGCATGGTCCTGCGCCGTCCGGACGGCTCCTGGGCCGGGCTGCTCCAGCAGGTGGTCGAGCGCGTCGACGGGGTCCGGCTGGCCGGCCGGGCGCTGAGCCTGGGATACCGGCACCTGGAGACGGCGACGGTCGCCGACGGGCTGCTGACCTGGGAGGCCGTCGTCGAGACGCGGCAGCTGCGCGCCGGCCAGGTGCAGGCGATCGTGCAACGCACCGTCGTCGAGCACCTCGACCGGATCGCCGTGCTCCTGCGTGGTGAGGTGCCGCGCGAGCAGGCGGTGCCCTTCGTGACGTCGTGCACCGACGGCAGCGCCATCGTCGACGTCGACGTCACGGTCAGCGTCGACCTGCGCGTGCCGGCCGAGGTCGTGTGGGCGCACCTGCGTGACGCCCGGACCGTCGCGCTCGCGTCCTCGGACCCGACCGCGACGAGCTTCACGGTGCCCGGCTCCCGCCAGGGCGAGGTGGGCGAGCTGGTCTGCGTGATCACCGGGACGCCTGACGGTGGGCGGGCCGCGACGTTCCAGCAGGTCGTCGGAGAGGAGCCCGGGCGCGCGGTCGTCACCCGCGCGCTGTCGGTCGTCGCCGAGCACGCCTGGGAGCGGGCGCTGCACGTCGAGGCCCTGCCGGACGGTTCCCGGGTCGTCCACCGCGTCCGGGTCCCCGTGCACCGGCGGCAGGTCGCCGCGACCCGGGCCGCCTGGACCGCGGACGCGCAGCGGTACCTCGGCGCGATCGAGGCGGCGCTCGTCGCAACTGCGTGACGCCGTCGCTCAACCGGTCCGGCGGACGCGTCGATGGGTGCGTCGACCGGTACGGCAACCCCGCGGACCAGCCGACATCCGTCGGCGGCATCGTCTTCGGGGTCTGCGCGGTGTCGACCCTCGCCCTGTGGGCCTGGAACCGTCGGGTGCGCGCGGGTCGCCCCGGGCAGTCGTGGGGCAAGAAGGTGGTCGGTCTGACGTCGCGCACCACGTCGACGGCATCTTCTACCTCGGCTACCTGTGGCCGTTGTGGGACGGCAAGTGTCAGACGTTCTCGGACAAGCTCACGAAGTCGGTCGTAGCGCGGTGACGTCGGTGCGCAGCGCGTCCGCGTAGGCGGTGCGCACCACGCCCTCGGCGGCCTTGTCGAACATGCAGTAGTCGTCGTCGGTCGCTGCGGCGGCCTCGTCGTACAGCTTCGCCGGCCAGTCCCAGAGCATGAAGCCGCGTACCCAGTCGCGACGGGCGCTCGCCGTGAACGCCGCCTCGTACCAGTCCACCTGCGCCTGCTCGGACGGGGCGCCGCGCAGGTTCCAGTCGTTGGGCAGGGCGGGGGAGCCGACGCGGCTGGGGCAGCCGGCCTCCATGAAGAAGAACGGCTTGCCGAAGGCGGCGACGACGGGCTCGATGCGGTCGAGCTGGTTCTCCCAGTCGTCGACGGGGTAGTAGCCCGACGACGAGATGACGTCGACCGCGTCCCACCAGCCGACGTGGTCCTCCTGGTACTTGTCGCAGTTGTACGTGACGAGGCCGTCGTAGACCGCCCGGACCTCCGCGATCAGCGCGCGCCACTCGGCGTCGCGGCGGTCCGTCTGCACCATCTCGCAGCCGATGCAGAGCATCTCGGCACCCTCCTCGGCCGCGATGCGCGCGTGGTGGACGATGAACTCGGTGTAGCTGGCGAACCACTCGGACCACTTCGGCTCCGGGGGGACGTCGATGTCGAAGAAGTTGATGTGCGCGCGCCACGTCCCGTTCCGGACGTTGACGACGGGCTTCAGGCACACCTTCAGGCCACGGGCCTTGGCCTGCCGGACCGCCCACCGCACCTCGTCGTCGGTGACCGTCGGGCGGTCCCGGAACTGGATCTGGGTCGACTGCGGGGTGTCCTGCAGGGCGCTGAGGGTGATCGCGGTCCAGTTGACGCCGAGCCGCTCGACCATGAGGTCCATGGACCGCTCGGCGTCCGGACCGCCCCACGTCCCCCGCACACCGGTCCAGCCCCACGTCATGCCTGCCACGTAGCCGAGGTCGCCCACGCCATCTCCTTCGATCGCCGAGGAGGGACAGCCTAGACTTTCTTAGTCCGACGAACAAAGTGACGTCAGGCGTGGAGCAACGTCCGCGCACGCACGAGGATCGCGTCCAGCATGTCCGGGGTCAGCCGGCCGGTGAAGGTGTTCTGCTGGCTGACGTGAAAGCAGCCGAGCAGCACCAGCTCGGCACCGTCGGGCCCGGCGAGCACCAGCTCCACGCCGTGGCCGAACGCGGGCCGCGGGCGAGGCACCGCCCAGCCCTGCTCGGCGAGCGTCGTCAGCAGCGCCTGCCACCCGAACCCGCCGAGCACGACGACGACCCGCGGGCGGACCAGCGACAGCTCCCGGCCGAGGAACGGCCCGCACGTCCGGCGCTCCTGCGGGGTGGGTGCGTTGCCCGGCGGTGCGCACCGGACCGGGGCCGTGACGCGGATGTCGGTGAGGGTCAGGCCGTCGTCGCGGGCGGTGGACGTCGCCTGCGACGCGAACCCGGTCCGGTGCATCGCCGCGAACAGGAAGTCGCCCGACCGGTCGCCCGTGAACATCCGGCCGGTGCGGTTGGCGCCGTGCGCGGCCGGGGCCAGCCCGACGACGAGCACCGACGCCCCCGGATCACCGAAGCCCGGGACCGGCCGGGCCCAGTACGTCTCGTCGCGGAACGCCGCCCGCTTCTCGACGCCGACCAGCTCCCGCCACGCGACGAGCCGCGGGCACGCACGGCACCGGGGGACGACGGCGTCCAGCGCCGCGAGGTCCTCCGCCTGGGCGGCGGCGCGGACGACGTCGTCGGGGGTCGTCGGCACCCCGAGCGCATCGTCCACACCCAGCACCGTACGACCGACGGCCCCGACCGCGGGTCGCGGTCAGGGCCGTCGAGGTGTTCCTGCCGGTCAGGTCGCCGAGCAGGGCAGCGCGCCGTTCCCGGGCGGGGTGCCGGTGCCGAGGAAGCCGAACGCCGTGGTCCGGCCGGTGGTCAGGGTCCCGTTCCAGGCCACGTTCGCGAAGGTCAGCAGCTGGCCGGACGTCGTGACGTCGGTCGACCAGGCCTGCGTGAGCGCCCCGCCCGTGGACAGCGTGAGGGTCGTCCTCCACCGGCTGATCGCGGTGAGCGCGGTGACCTCGACCGAGGCCTGGTAGCCGCCGGGCCACGTGCCGCCGACCGTGAGCTTCGCCGTGCACCCGTTCGACGCGGACGTCGGCGTCGGGATCGGCGTGGGCGTCACGGTGGGCTTGGGTGTCGGGGAGGCCGTCGGCGTCGGGGTGGCCGTGGCCGTCGGTGTCGGGGTCGGCCCGCCGCCGAGGGGGAGCGACTTGAGGTGGCTGGTGAGCTGGGCGGCGATCACCTTGTCGTCGGCGACCGACGGGTGCCAGTGGCAGCCGGCGTAGTCGAGACCCTCGTTGCCGTAGTACCAGTACGTGACGCGGCTGTCGCCGGCGGCCTGCTCCTCCCGCACGACCCGCTGCGCCAGGTCCGCCAGGTCGGTGCCGGTGGACACGTAGGTCGCGCTGACGACGATGGACGTGTCGGCCCCGTAGCGCGCCCGCAGGGTGTCGATGAACCCGTGGTACGCGGTGACCCACGCCTCTCGCAGCGCGGCCGGGGTCGCCCACGCCTCGTTGCTGTTGAGCGCGGTGGAGAAGTCGTTGATCCCGAGCCCGACGACGACGGCGTCCGGGTCCCAGCCGGCCGGTGGGGTCACTGAGTCGACGACGAACGGGAGGGTGCGCTCGTAGTAGGTGCGGAAGCTGGTGCCCGGCTCGCCACCGGCGTAGTTGCGCACCATGCCGCGGCCCGAGAACGCGTTGATCTGGTAGTCCGCACCGAGCGCCCGGGCGGTCACGGCGCCGAACGACAGGTCGGCGTTGGTGGTCCGGGTGACCTGGTCGCCGGTGCAGTCGCGGCTGGTCGAGGTGTTTCCGTAGCCGGCCGTGTAGGAGTCGCCGACGAACTCGAGCTGCAGGTCACGCGCCGGCGGGGCGGACAGGATGACGCTGCCGTCGACCGGGACGAAGCCGCCGAACGTGCTGGTCGCCCACGGCACCTCGCTGCGCTTCACCACGCGGACGGTGTGCTCGCCGTTCGACAGGCCCGTGATCCGGTGGGTGGTGCGGCCCGGTGTCACGAGCGTCGTGGCGGCGCCGCCGTCGACGGAGATCTCGTAGTCCCCGGTGGTGTCGTCGAGCACGATGCCGACGCCCGTGCCCCGGAACCGGCCCTCGAAGTAGACGCCGGGCCACGCGTGCTGCCAGGTGTCCCCGCTGACGGCGACGCGGCCTGCGGTGTGGACGGTGCTCGCGAGGCTCGAGGTGTCGGCGGCGCTGGCCGCTCCGGGGATCAGAGCCGCGCAGGTCGCGATCGCGGTGAGCGTCAAGGCAGCACGCAGTCGTCGCACGCCGGTTCCCTTCGTCGGGTGGGTGGCCGGCCGGACGGCTGCGGCGCGTTCCTTCGTAGCGTCCGGGAGACGCGCGGCGCACCGTGTGAAGCGCTTCGACGTCGAGCGGCCGACAGCCCCGGCGGACGAGTCCACCGGGGCTGTCGGGTGCCGTGCGCTACTTGCGGAAGACGAACGAGTCGACGTTCACGAAGTCCTGCGGCTGCCCGCTGGTGAACTTCAGGTACACCGTGTGCTTGCCGGTCACCTGCGCACCGACGTTCATCGCCAGGTTCTGCCACGTGCTCCAGCCCCCGGTGTTCCCGACCGCGACCTGCGCGACCGACCCGTTGCTGAGGCTGTCGAGCTTGACCTCGACCAGACCGCTGATGCCGCCGCCCGCTCCGGAGCCGGCCCGCACGACGACGTCCTTGGGCGACGTGGTGCCGAAGTCGACGTTGTTGTACTGGACCCAGTCACCGTTCGCGATGTAGCCGATCTCGGTGGCACCGGCGACGACGCCGGACTGCGCGTTGAACGACTCCGCCTCGATGGTGCTGAACGCGCTCCGGTTGGTCCCGCCGCCGGTCGACGTCGGGGACGGTGTTCCCGTCGGCGTCGCGGTGGTCGTCGGGTTTCCGCCGCCGCCCTTGGTGTAGACGGCCACGTAGTCGACGAGCATCGGCTTGCCGGAGACCGTGCTGCTGGTCGGGGTCGAGGAGCCGGCGACGCCGTTCGGGAACGCGCCGCCCATGGCCACGTTGAGGAGGATGAAGTAGCCCTCGTGGCTGGTCATGTCGCTCCAGTACTGGGCGCCGACCTGGTTCTGCGTGATGTTCAGGAAGTTCTGACCGTCGACGTACCAGCGCAGGATCTGCGGGCTGACGCTCGTGTCCCACTCGATCGCGTAGGTGTGGAAGTTGCCCTGGCAGCTGGTGGTCGGGCAGCTGCGGGTGGCGCCGAGGCCGTTGGTCTCGTTGCACGGGCCGCCGGGGTTCACGCCGCAGTGCAGCGTGCCCCAGACCTGGTTCAGGCCGTTGACGTTCTCCATGATGTCGAGCTCGCCGATGCCCGGCCAGTTCCAGTAGTTGCCGCGGTACGGGGAGCCCAGCGCCCAGAACGCCGGCCAGTAGCCCGCGGCGGAGGCGCCGGTGACGTCGGGCATCGCGATACGGCCCTCGATGCGCAGGACGCCGCCCGACGGGGGCTTGAAGTTGGTCCGCTTCGTCTCGATGCGCGCCGACGTCCAGGACCCGTTGCTGGCCTTGACGGGCGTGATCTTCAGGTTGCCCGAACCGTCGAGCCCGATGTTCTGAGAGCTCGTCGTGTACGTCTGGATCTCGCCGGTGCCGAAGTTGGCGGGGCCGCCCGAGTACTGCGTGCCGGTGGTGAAGAGCCAGTTGTTCGACGACGGCAGCTGACCGGCGGAGCCGGTGAAGTCGTCGCTCCACTGCAGCGACCAGCCCGACGGCGTCGTCGGGACGGCCGCGTTCGCGTTGGCGGCGACGAGGGTGGTGGCGGCGAGGACGGTCGCGGCCGCTCCCGCGATGATCGTGCGGCGGCGACGGTGCCGCTGGGAACCCGGTGCCTGCGTCCGCACCGTTGCGTCAGGTGTCACGTGCAACAACCTCCGGTGTGCCAAGAGGGTCATGGCGACCAGGGGGGTCCGACCGCCATGTCGGAGCGCTTCCACTCCACTGAAAGCGGCGCCGGGGGTTGTTTCTAGTGGGTTAAAGAAGTGGCTGTCAATCACTCGTCAGTGGCAGTCGTTCAGCCCTTTTCTGGGCTGTATCGGTACACCTTGGCGGGCTGTATCGGTCAATACGAGCGCGCTGTATCGGTAATGTACGAATGCCTTCCGGAAGTGCCATTCCTGCAGGTCAGGGCTCTTCGGAAAGCATGGCGTCGAGCAGGTCGAGCGCCTCGTCGACCGACGACACCGCCCGCGGTCCGCCGGCGATCTCCTGCCCGTCCTGCGTGGTCAGGACCCAGCCGCGAATCCCGATCACGGGCCTGCCGGCGCGCACGGCGAGCGCTATCTCGCTGAGCGTTCCCCAGGACCCGCCGACGCCCACGACGACGTCGCTCGACCGCACCAGCAGACCGTTGCGCAGCTCGCCCAGGCCTGTCGGGACGGCGACCGTGACGTGCGGGTTGGCGTCGGCCCGATCGCTCCCGGGCAGCAGGCCGAGGACGGTGCCGCCGGCGCTCGCGGCCCCCCGCGCGACGGCCTCCATGACCCCGCCKAGCCCGCCGCAGACGACGACGTGCCCGCGCTGCGCGAGCCCGCGGCCGAGCGCCTCGGCGTCACCCAGCTCGCACTCGTCGGCCGACGACGGCCCGACCACGCCGACGTACGCCACGCTCGGCTCCTGTCAGCTGAAGCGGTCCGGGTCTCCGGCGCCCACCCGGACGACCTCCGGGGCGCCGTCCGTCCAGTCGACCACCGTGGTCGGCTCGGTGCCGCAGTCGCCGGCGTCGACCACGGCGTCGAGCGCCAGGTCCAGCTCCTCCTTGATCTGCCAGCCCTCGACCATCGGCCACTCGGCACCGGGCATCAGCAGGGTGCTGGACAGGAGGGGCTCGCCCAGCTCGCGCAGGATCGCCTGGGCCACCGGATGGTTCGGGATGCGCACGCCGACGGACCGCTTCTTCGCGTGCGCCAGCCGCTTGGGCACCTCGGGGGTCGCCAGCAGGATGAACGTGTACGGCCCGGGCGTCGCCGACTTGATGGCGCGGAAGGCGCTGTTGTCCAGGTGCACCAGCTGCCCCAGCTGCGCGAAGTCGGCGCAGATCAGCGTGAAGTGGTGCCGGTCGTCGAGGTGCCGGATCGCGCGGATGCGGTCGGCCCCGGCGTGGTTGTCGATCCGGGAACCGAGCGCGTAGCAGGAGTCCGTGGGGTAGGCGATGACCGCGTCCTTGCGGAGCAGCTCGACCACCTGCGCGATCGACCGCGGCTGGGGGTTCTCGGGGTGGACGTCGAAGTACCGGGCCATGGGGACGAGGCTACGGCTTGTGGGGTGCGACGCCACGGACGGAGTCGGCAGCGAACCGGCGGTGGGAGTCGGCGAGCTTGGTCCGCGCGGCCTCGCCCAGGTCGACGCCGAGCACGTCCGCCAGGCACACCAGGTAGACGAGGACGTCGGCCATCTCCTCGGCGACGCGCGCGTGCCGGTCCGGCGCAGAGAACCGTGCGACGGCCTCGTCGGCGGGCACCCACTGGAACAGCTCCGCCAGCTCGCCGACCTCGCCGACGAGCGCGAGGATCACCGACTTCGGGTCGTGGAACTGCTGCCAGTCACGCTCGGTGCTGAACTCGCGGACCAGGCGGGTCAGCTCCGCGAGCTCGCGCTCAGCACTCACGCGGGGACCAGGTGGTCGGGGCAGACCTCGAACCGGTCGGGCTCGATGGTCAGCTCCGCGCGGCCGCCGGTGATCGAGCGCAGGTCCAGCACGTACCGGGCCAGCTCGGCCTCCGGCACCGACGCCTCGATGAGCACCAGGCCGTCGTCGAGGGACGTGGTCGCGTTGATGTGCCCGCGGCGGGCGGACAGGTCGCTCATCACGTCGCCCTGCGCGGCCATCGGCACGGTGACGGACACGTGGCTGATCGGTTCGAGGACCGTCGTGCCCGCGGCGTGCAGCGCGTCGCGGACCCCGGTCGCGGCGGCCGTCCGGAACGCCATGTCGGAGGAGTCGACCGAGTGCGACTTGCCGTCGTAGACCTCGACGCGCAGGTCCACCACGGGGTACCCGTGCGGCCCGCCGGAGGCCATCGCCTCGACGACGCCCTTGTGCACCGCCTGGACGTAGGTGCGCGGGATCGCGCCGCCGACGATCGCGTCGACGAACTCGAACCCGGACCCGCTGGGCAGCGGGGACACCCGCAGCTGCACCACGGCGAACTGCCCGTGCCCGCCCGACTGCTTCTTGACCTTGCCCTCGGCCTCGACCGGCCGCCGGATCGTCTCCCGGTACCCGACCGGCACCGGGGAGGTGCTGACGTGCACCCCGAACACCCGGGCCAGCCGCTCCAGGGCCACGGTCAGGTGCGTGTCGCCGAGGCCGCGCAGGACAGTGCTGTCGCCCGAGCGGTCGACGCGCAGCGTCGGGTCCTCGGCGGTGAGCCGGGTCAGGGCGGCGGAGAGGCGGTCGTCGTCGGACTGCGTGAGCGGTGCCAGAGCCAGGGCGAACACCGTGGCCCGCTCGCGCGGGGGCCGGGCGGTCATCGACGCGCCCGGCCCGGTCCGTTCCGCCAGCAGGGTTCCCGACGGGGTGCCCGTGAGCTTCGCGACGGCGCCGATCTGGCCCGCCGGCACCGCGTCGACCGGCAGGTGCTCCTTGCCGCGCAGCCGGAACAGGCCCGGGATGCGCTCCTCCGTGCGGGTCGCGGTGTTGAGCAGCCGGTCGCCGTTGCGGACCGTGCCGGACAGCACCCGGAACATGGTGACCTGGCCGACGAACGGGTCCGCGAGCGTCCGGAACGCGTACAGCAGCGTCGGGCCGGCGGGGTCGGCGGCGACCTCGACCTCCGTCCTGCCGGCCTGCACCCGTGCCGTCCGGTCCGCCGGCGACGGGCCCAGCTCGCACAGCAGGTCCGCGAGCCGGTCGACGCCCACGCCGGTGACCCCCGACGCCATGAGGACCGGGAACGCCTCGCCGGCCAGGACCTCGTGCGCGAGCGTGCTCTCCAGCTCCTGCGTCGTGGGCACCTCGCCCGACAGGTACCGCTCGAGCTGGTCGTCGTCGTGGGCGACGATCTCCTCGGTGATCTCGTCGTGCAGGCGGTGCTCCTCGTCGGCGAGCCCGGCCGGCAGCGCCTCCGCGTGGTGGTGACCCTCGCCGTCGTACGCGAGGCCCTCCTCGCTGAGCACGTCGGCGACGCCCGTGAACGCCGTCTCCTCACCCAGCGGCAGCTCCAGGGGGACCAGGCCGTCGCCGAACGCCGCGCGCAGGTCCGCCAGCACGTGCCGGAAGTCCGCGCGCGCCTTGTCCTCCTTGGTCACGACGACCATCCGCGGCACCCCGGCGTCGGCCGCGAGCCGCCACGCCGCGTGGGTGCCGGCCTGCACCCCGTCGACCGCGCTGACGACGACCAGCGCCAGGTCCGCCGCGGCGAGCGCCGCGTCGACCGACCCCGCGAAGTCCGCCGACCCGGGGGTGTCCAGGAGCGTCACGTCGTACGCGTTGCCGTCCGTCGCGGTCCACGGAAAGGGGGCGACGCCGAGGCCCAGGGAGATGCCGCGCGCGATCTCTTCCGGCTCGTGGTCGCTCACCGTCGAGCCGTCCTCGACGCGACCGGTCCGGGTCAGGACCCCGGCGCGGTGCAGCAACGCCTCGGTCAGGGTGGTCTTGCCCGAGCCGACGGCGCCCAGCAGCGCCACGGTGCGGATCCTCGGCGACGCTGCCATGGCCTCTCCCCGTCCAGGGTTTGCTCTCTGGACACCCTAGGACGCCACGAGCCCGGGACGCGAGGCGTCCCGGGCTCGTGCTGTGCAGCGGTCTGTCAGGAGGCCGCGAGGATGTCCACGACGAAGATCAGCGTGGAGTTCGCCGGGATGGACTCGCTGGCCTGGTCGCCGTAGCCCTTGTCCGGCGGGACCACGAGCAGCACCTGGCTGCCGACGGTCTGGCCGGCGAGGCCCTCGGTCCAGCCCGGGATGACCGCGTTCAGCGCGAACGTCGCCGGCTCACCGCTGTCGAAGGACGACTCGACGGGCGTGCCGTCCCAGAGGAACAGGCTGTAGTTCACGGTGAGCGTCTGGTCCGCCGTGACCTCGTCGCCGGTGCCCTTGATGAGCGGCTGCACGACGAGCGTCGTGGGCGGGTCGCCGGCGACCGGCGTCACCGTCGGCTTGCCGTCGGCGTCCAGCGTGACCGTCGGCAGGCCGGCGGCGGGCGTCACGGCCTGGCCCTCGGGACCGGCGAGCGGCTTCGGGGTGTCCTTGGCCTCGACGACCTCGCCGACGACCACGTTCGTGACGGGGGCCGCCGTGGCGCCCTCCTCGGCGGTGCCGGGGATGGCGAAGAGGATGCGGACGCCGACCTTCTGGCCGACGAGCGCGTCGTGCAGCTCGGGCAGCAGGGTGTCGTCGGCGACGATCTTCTCGGGGGCGGTCGAGTACGTGTCGCCCAGCTCGCTGCCGTCCGCACCGCTGACGGCCGTCGTCTCGATCGAGAGGGTCTGACCCTCCGTGATGACGTCGCCGTCACCCTCGTCGACCACGCGGACCGTGAGGGCGCTGACCTCGAACGGCGTCTCGGGGAGCGTGATGGTGGGCTTGCTGCCGGGGTCGCCCTCGACCTCGACCTTCGCCAGCGCGGCGGCGTCGGCGGGGTTCGCGGTCGACGCCGACGACGAGGACGGCGACGGGTCGTCGGCGGAGCCGCCGGAGCACGYGGTCAGCGCGAGGCCGAGGGACAGGGTCAGGGCTGCTGCGGCGAGGCCGCGGCGGGCGGTGGTCGTGCGGCGCACGAGGGTCCTCCGTCGGGTTCGGGTCCCGCCCGGGGAGGCGGCGGACCTCGGCACGGTACGCGAGATTGCTGGGAGTCCGCTGGGTGAGCCGGTGGGTGAGCGGAACGAAACGGTTCAGACGCCCGGGTCGCCCGAGCCGCCGCGGATGGTCGCGATCCGGGGCGGAGGCCAATGTTGTGACGATAAAGCGCCGCGCGAATACGGGTAGCAATCGTTATCGATAACGATATGGAAATCGTTTAGCGCATTGACCAGATGTGGCGCCCGCCCCAGGCTCCCCAAGTGTTTCCACCACGTTCGTCCGGTGTTCACCGGCGACGTCCACGGGTCGCAGGGGGTCACTCTCGCCATGCCACAGCTCATGCTCATCGGTGCCGATCTGGTGGCGGTCGTCGTGCTCACCGGCGTCTACTTCCGGCGGCACCGCCGGCGCGACCTGGTCGTGGCGTTCATCGGCGTCAACGTCGGCGTGCTCGTCGTCGCGTCGTCGCTCGGGTCCGGGAACATCGGCGCCGGGCTGGGGCTCGGGCTGTTCGGGGTGCTGTCGATCATCCGGCTGCGGTCCACCGAGATCGACCAGCGGGAGGTCGCCTACTACTTCGCGGCGCTCGCCCTCGGGGTGCTCGGCGCGCTGCCCGGCACGGTGCTCTGGCACTCGCCCGCGCTCATGGCGCTGCTGCTGGTCGCGGTCGTCGTCGGCGACCACCCAAGGCTGCTGCGCCGCCACCAGCGCCAGGAGCTCGTGCTCGACGGGGCCCTGACGGACCACGTCGCCCTCGTCGCGCGGCTCGAACAGCTGCTCGGCGCCCGGGTGCACACCGTGTCGGTGCAGCGCGTCGACCTGGTCAACGACACCACCTGGGTGGACGTCCGCTACGAGACGCTGGCCCTGGCCAGCGGGCGGCGCCGGGTCGGGGTGGCCTCATGACCGCCACCGTCCTCGACACGCCCCTGAGCCGCCTCGCCCCGATGAGCCTCGACGAGCTCATCGAACGAGCAGGCCTGCAGACCCGCGTCGACCGCAAGTACCTCGTGCCCGTCGGCGAGGTCGACGTCCTGCTCGACCGCCTCGCGTCCCAGGCGCAGGTTCTCKACATCGGCGGGCAGCGGCTCTTCGACTACGAGTCCGTCTACTTCGACACCCCCGACCTGCTCGCGTACCACCTGGCCGCGCACCGCCGGCGGCGCCGGTTCAAGGTCCGGACCCGCAGCTACCTGGACTCCGCGCAGTGCTGGCTGGAGGTCAAGACACGCGGGCCGCGAGGCACCACCGTCAAGGAGCGCCTGCCGTACGACCTGCACGACCGGCACACCATCGCGCACGGACGCTGGTTCGTCTCCGGCGTGCTCGGCGCCCACGGGATCCGCGGCACGGACGGGCTCGACTTCGCGCCGACCCTGGTCACGCGGTACCTGCGCACGACGCTCTTCCTGCCGGAGACCGCGAGCCGTGTCACCGTCGACGTCGACCTCTCGTGGCACGACGGGCGCACCCCGCTGACCCTGCGCGGCGTCGCCGTCGTCGAGACCAAGACCGGCTCGACCGCGTCCGGCGCCGACCGCCTGCTCTGGGCCCACGGGCACCGGCCGCAGCGCATCTCGAAGTACGCGACCGGGCTGGCGGCGCTGCAGCCGGACCTGCCCGCGACGCGCTGGCGCCGCACCCTGCACCGCCACCTGCTGCCCTGCTCGACGACCACCCCGACCTGATCCGCCCGCCGCCCCCCGCTGTCGCCTCACCCGACCGATCCGCCTGACCGAGGAGTGCCGCTGATGTCACGCCCGATCCGAGTCGCCACCGCCGCCGTGCTGGCCGCGGCGCTCGCCCTCCCACTGCTCGGGTCGACGCCCGCGGTCGCTCCCGTGGCCGCCGCCGTCGCGGCCGGGGACGTCACGTTCTCCCGGCCCAGCGGCACGTTCACCGGCTCGGCGTCGGTGAGCCTGAGCACCACGGTCGCCGGTGCGCAGGTCCGCTACACGACGAACGGCAGCGCGCCGACGGCCTCGTCGACCGTGGCCTCCGGACCCGTGCAGCTGACCCGGAGCACCGAGGTCCGGGCGCAGGCGTTCGTCGGCGGGGTGGCGACGGGGGCTCCGGCGTCGGCGCAGTACGTCGCGACGAACGTCTCGACGGCCCACGACCTGCCCGTCCTCCTGCTCGACGCGTACGGCGGCGGGGCGGTCGGCGACGACTTCCGGTCGGTCGCGATCATGGAGTTCCAGCCGTCCGGTGGCACGACGTCGCTCMAGGCGACACCGACGCTCGCGGCCCGTGGCGGGTACCACCTGCGCGGGCAGTCGAGCCGGATGTTCGACAAGCTGCCCTACCGGCTGGAGCTGTGGGACGACACCGGCGACGACCTCGACCTGCCCTTCTTCGGCATGCCGGCGGAGTCCGACTGGGTGCTGCGCGGCCCGTTCGCGGACAAGTCGCTGGTCCGCGAGGCGCTCGTCTACGACCTGGGCCGCGCGATGGGTCTGGCGACGCCCCGGTACCGCCTGGTCGAGGTCTACGTGAACGACGACGCCAACCCCGTCGCCGCCAACGACTACCGCGGCGTCTACATGCTCGAGGAGACCATCAAGAACCAGAAGAACCGGCTGGACCTCAAGGGCCTCGACCCCGAGGACGTCACCCCGCCGAAGGTCGAGGGCGGCTACATCATGGCGTTCGAGTGGCTGGCCGCCAAGGAGCCCCGGCTCACCTGCACGGGCTCGCCCTGCTGGACCGACCTGGAGGTCAAGGACCCGGACGACCTCGTCCCGCAGCAGAGGGCGTACATCACCGGCTACGTCCAGAAGCTCAACGACGTGCTGCACAGCGCCGACCGCTTCAACCCCACCACCGGCTACCCCGCGTACGTCGACGTGGCCTCGTTCGTGGACTTCGCGATCATCAACGAGCTGAGCCGGGACCTCGACGCCTACTACCGGAGCCAGTACTTCTACAAGGACCGCGGGGGCAAGCTCACCGCCGGTCCGCTCTGGGACTTCGACCTGACCTTCGGGGTGGGCGGCTACTTCGGCAACGAGCAGGTGCAGGGCTGGCAGTACCAGCAGACGCGGCAGCCGATCGCGTTCGACTGGTTCACCGTGCTGATGCAGGACCCCGCCTTCGTCAACCAGGTCAAGGTCCGGTGGCAGGAGCTGCGCCGCAGCACCCTGTCCGACAACGAGCTGCGGACCCGGGTGAGCGGGCTGACCGCGCCGCTCAGCGGTGCCGCCGCACGCAACTTCACGCGGTACCCGAACCTCTCGACGCGGATGATCGGGCCGTTCATCACCTCGACCACCGGGACGTGGCAGGGGCAGGTGTCGGAGCTGCAGTCCTGGATGCTGCGCCGGGCCGCGTGGCTGGACACGTCGGCGGCATGGGGTGGTCCGACGACGCCGGTGACACCGACACCGACCCCCACGCCTTCACCCACGCCTTCGCCGACGCCGACTGCGTCACCGACGCCCACGCCGACACCGACTGCTTCGCCGACGCCCACGCCGACGCCCACGTCGGTCCCCGGGGGCGCCTGCTCAGCCACGTTCACCGCGGTCTCCCGCTGGAACGGCGGGTTCCAGGGCGAGGTCACGGTGACCGCAGGGTCCGCGCCGCTGACCGGCTGGGCGGTCACTCTTGCCCTGCCCGCGGGCGTGACGCTGAGCCAGTCGTGGAACGCGACGGTCACCGGCAGCGGATCGGCGCTCACGGCCCGCAACGTCACCTGGAACGGCTCGCTCGCGGCGGGCGGCCGCACGGCTTTCGGCTTCATCGCCAACTCAGCGACGGGCGCCGGCACCCCGACGCTCACCTGCGCAGCCGGCTGACCCCGGAAACCGAACCCGACATGGGTGCCGCCATCCTCGTCAATGACGGCACCCATGTCGGGTTCGCCCACGTTCCCCGGACGACCGAGCCATGGGTGCCATCAACCGGGGCCGATGCGGCAGCCATGGCTTGGTCGACGTGACGTGACCTCGACCCCGGCGGCCGCGTCCCGACCCCGCCGGGGCCGAACCGGGGGTTGGTGCCGTGAACCCGGGTCGATGCAGCAGCCATGACCGGTTCGACCATCGACGGTCAGAGCAGGCGGCGGTCGTTCTCGCGGACGACGCGGAGCCAGCGGTAGCCGTAGCCGTCGAGCTCGACCTCCGTGCGGCCGTGGGCGTCGATGGTGCACGAGCCGTCCTGGAGCAGGTCGACCAGCTCGACGGTGTCGTCGCAGTCGGCCAGCTTCAGCGGGACCATCACGGGCTCGGTGCCCAGGTTGTGCAGCGCGACGAGCGACCCGTCGTCCCAGGTGCTCCGGTGCGCGAGGACGGCGGCGTGCGGCTGGTCGAGGATCTCGGCGCGGGGCGTCCAGCCGAGCTCGGGGCACTCGCGGTACCGCCGGACCAGGAGCTGCACGAAGGTCAGGAGCGAGTCGGGGTCGCGACGCTGGTCGGCGACGTTCACGTGCTCGGGGGCGAACCCGCCCTCGGTGACCGGCCCGGACAGCGCGCGCTTCGGCGCCCGGGAGAACCCGCCGTTGAGCCCGGACGTCCACTGCATCGGGGTGCGGACCGCCAGCCGCCCCTCGGCCGCCAGGTTCTCGCCCATGCCGATCTCCTCGCCGTAGAACAGCACCGGGGTGCCGGGCAGGGAGAAGAGCAGCGAGTAGACCATCCGGAGGCGGCGCGGGTCGCCGCCGAGCATCGTCGGGAGGCGTCGGCGCAGGCCGCGGTCGTACAGCTGCATGTCGGGGTCGGGGCCGAAGGCGGCGAACACCTCCTGCTTCTCGTCCTCCGACAGCTTGTCCAGGGTGAGCTCGTCGTGGTTGCGCACGAACGTGGCCCACTGGGCGTCGTGCGGGATCTCCGGCCTCTGCTCCAGAGCCTTCGCGACGGGCCGCGCGTCCTGCCGGGCGAGGGCCAGGTACAGGTTCTGCATCCCGATGAAGTCGAACTGCAGGGTCAGCTCGTCGCTGTCGGCGCCGTCGCCACCGAAGTACTTCTGCTGCTCCGCGTACGGCAGGTTGACCTCGCCCATGAGGATCGCGTCGCCCACCCGCCGCGTGAGGAACGCCCGCAGCTCCTTGAGGAAGTCGTGCTTGTCCTCGACCTTGTCCCCGGGCGTCTTGGCGGCGTCGGCCAGGAAGAACGGCACGGCGTCCACGCGGAACCCGCTCAGGCCCAGCTCCGCCCAGTACCCGATGACCTTCGCTATCGCGTCCCTGACCTGCGGGTTCGCGGTGTTCAGGTCGGGCTGCTGGTGGTAGAAGGTGTGCCGGTACCACTCGCCGGTGGGGTCGTTCTTGGTCCAGATGCCCGTCTCCTTGTCGGGGAAGACGACCTTGTCCTTGGTCGACGGCGGCTTGTCCGTGCGCCAGACGTAGAAGTCGTGGAACGGGCTGTCCTTGGACTTGCGGGCGCTCTGGAACCACGGGTGCTTCTCGGACGTGTGGTTCACGACGAGGTCGACGATCACCCGGATCCCGCGGTCCTTCGCCGTGCGGATCGCCTCGACCAGGTCGCCGGCGTCGCCGAGGCGCGGGTCGACCCCGTAGAAGTCGGAGATGTCGTAGCCGTCGTCGTAGTCGGCCGTCGGGTAGAACGGCATGAGCCAGAGGCACGTGACGCCCAGGTCGGCCAGGTGGTCGATGCGCTGGACCAGGCCCGGCAGGTCGCCGATGCCGTCGTCGTTCCAGTCCATGAACGTCTCGACGTCCAGGCAGTAGATGACGGCGTTCTTCCACCAGAGGTCGCCGGTGTCGTGGATCCTCATGCGGTCACCTGCTTCAGCTGGGGGAGGAGGTGCTCGGCGGCCATGTCGACGAACGCGTCGAGCGTCGCGCTGCGGGGGGTGCTCGTGCGGGCGGCGTCGTCGTGCTTCTCGTCGCTCGGCGCGGGATCGGTCGCCACCTGGTGCAGATAGACCGCGTCGAAGCCGATGGCCACGAGCTCGCTGATGCGGTCCGCCAGGCGCGCCGGGTCGTGGTCGACCAGCACGCTGCGACGCAGGGCCTCGTCGCCGACGTGGGCGCCGAGGGAGTCGAACGCCTCGGGGGTGTCCAGGTCCCACGCGACCGGCGGACCGAACACCTGGCCGGCCATCTGGTCGCGCGCCACGGCCAGGGCGGTCTCCGCGTCGGGCGCCCACGACACGTGGACCTGCAGGTTCAGTGCGCCGCGCCCACCGGCGTCGCGATACTCCTGCACGACCTGCTTCAGGACGTCCGGCGACTGGTTGACCGTGACCAGGCCGTCGGCCCAGTCGGCGTGCGCGCGGGCCGTCGCGGGCGTCACCGCGGGGCCGATGAGCAGCGGCTTCTCGTCGGGAAGCGTCCACAGCTTGGCCCGGTCCACCGTGACCAGCCCGTCGTGCGTCACCTCCTCACCGTCGAGCAGCGCGCGGATGATCGCGACGCACTCCCGCAGGCGCGCGTCCCGCTCGGCCTTGGCCGGCCAGCGCCCGCCGGTGATGTGCTCGTTGACGTTCTCGCCCGAGCCCAGCGCGACCCAGAACCGTCCGGGGAACATCGCGGCCAGCGTCGCCGCGGCCTGCGCGATGATCGCCGGGTGGTACCGCTGGCCCGGTGCGTTCACCGCGCCGAGCGACAGCCCGGTCGTCGCCAGCGCAGCGCCGAGCCACGTCCAGGCGAACCCGGAGTGCCCCTGCCGGACCGACCAGGGTGCCCAGTGGTCCGAGCACATGGCTGCGTCGAACCCCGCCTGCTCCGCGCGCTGGGTGGCCGCGAGGAGCGCTGCGGGATGGACCTGCTCGTGCGAGTTGTGGATTCCGACGATGGTCATGGGGATCGGTTCTACCGGGTGTCGGGCTCCTCCGCGCGGTGAGCGGCCGCGCACAGCCCGATGAACGCGCCCAGCTCGGCCAGGGTCTCCGGGCGGGTGGGCAGGTAGTCGGTCAGGCGGCGGGACCGGATGATGACCGCGCACCACTGCGCCCGGGAGACGGCCACGTTCAGGCGGTTGCGGTTCAGCAGGAACTCCATCCCGCGCGGCACCTCGTCCGCGGACGACGCGCAGGTGGTGACCAGCACGACCGCCGCCTCCTGGCCCTGGAACTTGTCGACGGTGCCCACGCGGACGTCGGCGATGCCCGCCGCGGCCAGGGCCCGGCGGACGGTCCAGACCTGCGCGTTGTAGGGGGCGACGACGAGGATGTCCGACCCTGTCAGCGGCCGGCTGGCTCCGTCGGTCCAGCGGCGACCGAGCAGGTCACGGACCTCCTCGACGACGACCGCGGCCTCCTCGGGTGACGAGACGGCGTTGCCGGCATGGTCGACGACGACCGTCCGCAGCCCGGGCGCGACACCGTCCAGCGACCGCTCGGCGGTGTGCGGGACGGCGGTCAGCCGGTCCTCGTAGGACAGGTGCGAGACGGCCGCGCAGAGCGTCGGGTGCATCCGCCAGGTGCGGGCCAGGAAGTAGCCGAGCTCGTCGGGCAGGGTGTCGTGCCCGTCGACCAGCCAGCCGAGCGCCGACCGGTCCACCGGCTCCGGGTGTCGGCCCTGGGTGACCTGCGGGAGCTGCTGCGGGTCCCCGAGGAGCAGCAGGTTCCGGGCCGACGTCGAGACGGCGATCGTGTCGGCGAGCGAGAACTGGCCGGCCTCGTCGATGACCAGCAGGTCGAACCCGCCGTCGGGGATCCGGTCCCGGCTGGTGAAGTCCCACTTGGTGCCGCCGATGACGAAGCCGCCGGGCTGCCGGGCGTGGAACGCGACCGCGTTCTTGGGCTGCGGCAGCGACTCCCACACGGCGTCGTCCGGGTGCTCGTCCTGCGCCTTCTTGCCGATGCGCTCCGCCGCCAGCCCGGCGTCGTTGACCGCGMGCAGCATGTTCTCGACCACCGCGTGGGACTGCGCGACGACACCGACCTTCCACCCCTGCGCCGCGAGCGCCGCGATCACGTGCCCGCCGGTGTACGTCTTGCCGGTGCCCGGAGGTCCCTGCACGGCGAGGTAGGAGCCGTCGAGGTCGAGCACAGCGTCGATGATCGCCTCGGTGGTGCCGGTGACGTCGTCGGGACGGGGGAGCGGGAGGGCCCGGGTGCGCGGCGGTACCCGGCGCAGGAGGTCGACCGCGGGGAGGGCGGGCAGGTCGCCGGTGATGCTCTCCACCAGGGTGCGGATGGCCGCGACGATGCTCGTGGTCTGCGGCGGCGCCGACGGTGCGAGGGCCATCGGCAGGTCCCGCTCCGGGGTCGCGCCCTTGGGGAGCCGTTCGACCACGCGCAGGACGTCGCGGGTGCCGGACGGTGAGTCCGGCGCGCGTTGCGACGTGACGTCGAGGATCTCCACGCTCTGCGTCCAGCCGCGGTGCCCGGTTGTCGAGGTCTGCGCGTAGGTGGGCGGTGGGTCGTAGAGGGCGTAGGCCTTGCCGCCGGCGCGCAGGTCGCTGCCGGGCTCGAGGTGGCCCGCGACGCGCAGGACGCGGCTGAAGGTCTGCCGTCCGGCGCCGATGCCCCAGTCCTCGACCACCTCGGGCGTCCCGTCGACGAGCAGCGTGCCGCGGGGGTCCATCCACTCCGCCGGGTCGGACTGCAGCCGGTCGAAGTGCGCCCACCAGAACGGCTTGGCCTCGCGGGAGTGGTAGCCGACGGCCGCCGCGAGCATCCGCAGCGCCTGGGCGTCGCGCGGGTCGTCGATGCCCTCGGCCCTCGCGAGCACGTCGGTGACCAGCGGGTCGTCCTCCGCCGGCTCCTCGACCTCCGTCGCGGCGGACCCCGTCGGCGCCGGACCGTGCGCCAGCAGCCAGTCGCGCAGCCGCAGCGTGGACTCGCAGTCGTAGCGGTTGTACTCGCCGATCTCGGCGAGCTTGGCGCGCCAGGCGGTCTCGTCGCCGGCGTCGCGCAGGTCGCACGCCTCCGCGTACTCGGTGATGGAGTCGGTGGCGGTGGTGACCGCGCCGCCGCGCTTCTCCGAGCCCATGTACAGCGGCTCGAGCTTCTTCAGCGAGTACGAGCTGCTGCCCACCCGCAGGCCGCGGCGCACCGTCGCGTACAGGTCGACGAGCACCCCGTCGCGCAGGAGCTGGTCGACGGCGGCCTCGCCGACGCCGTGCCGGCCCGCGAGCCGCAGCAGCGCCGACCGCTCGTAGGGGGCGTAGTGGTAGACGTGCATGCCGGGGTGCGCGGCGCGGCGCTGCTCGACGTAGGCCAGGAAGTCGACGAACGCCTGCTTCTCCTGTGCGCGGTCGTGCGCCCAGAACGGCCGGAACGCGCCGTCGGGCTCCACCACCCCGAACAGGTACTCCAGGCCCCAGTCCGCGGGGCCCGTGTCGCCCGTCCACAGCGGGTCTCCTTCGAAGTCGAAGAAGATGTCGCCCTCGTCGGGCACCGGCAGGTCGCCGATCGCTGCCGGCTCGACGACCTCGAACACCAGCGGCTCCGACGCGATCTCCTGCCGGACCTGGAGGGCAGCCTGCCGACGGAGGTTCGCCAGCGTCGCGCCGCCGATGCCCGGCACCGCCCCGGTGCTCGCCGCCAGCTGGTCGATCGTCTCGACGCCCGCCGCCGCCAGCCGCACCCGCTGCGTCGACCGCAGCCCGGCGACCAGGAGGACGTCCCGGTGCGCGACCACGTGCGCCGTGCAGGTGTCGCACCGGCCGCACGCCCGGTAGCGGGTGTCGCCCCAGGTCACCGGCCTCTGCGCGGCGCGGTGCTCGTCGAGCAGCGCCTCCAGGCGGGTGCGGCGCTCGCGGTACAGCGGCAGGAGGTCCGCGAGGCGGTGGCTGGACCGGGAGCGGTCGCCGAGGACCAGGTGCACGTCGTCCGTGACCGGGACGCCGGCGGTGACCAGCTGGTCCGCGTACGCGGTGAGCTGCAGCAGCGCGGTGACCTTCACGCTGCGCGCCAGCTTGGTGTCGAGCACCGCCCACCGGTCGCCCTCGCGCACCACGAAGTCCGCCCAGCCGGTGAACCGTCCGTCGAAGAACCCGGCCTGGTAGACGACGTCCGCGTCCGACGACAGGGCCGCCAGCGTCGCGGCGTGCACCCGTTCCAGAGCGGCGCGCTCGCCGGACTCGTCGTACCGCGGGCGCGCGATCGTCACGACGTCCGCCGTCGCGCGGTACCGCTGCAGCACCGCGTCCTCGTGCGCGGTGCCCAGCGCGGCCACGCGCGCGAGCATCGCGTCCGCGGCGATCGGCGCCGGTGGCGCCCAGCCGAGCCGACCGTCCAGATCACCCAGCACGGCGAGCTCGCACGCGGCGGCGTTGGCGAGGTCGCTCGGGCTGAGGACGAGGCCGCCGTCGGCGAGGAGGAACATGCGCCGAGGGTAGAGGGCGGCTCCGACGTATCACTCGTCGGCCCTGTTTCCACCGCTACGTCCCGGCTAGTACCTTCCGATCGCAGCCTGCGGCAACCAGCCGTCAGCACCAGCGAGGGGGCCCCGTGCGCGCAGCCAGATTCCGTCTCAGTGCCGTCGTCCTGGCGGTGGTGTCGGCGCTCGTCGTGCCGGCAACCTCCGCGTCCGCCTGGACGCCCCCCAGCGGCAAGGCGCCCGTCGTGACGGAGGCCGGGACGTCGAACCCGGTGACCGCCTGCGCGTCCGGCGCGGCCCGCCCCTGGGTCCGGGGCACCACCCCGACGCTGCGCGCGACGCTGAGCGACGCCGACGGCCAGGGCGTCCGGGCGACGTTCGTGGTGCTCGACTCCCGTGCCCGCGTCGTCTGGGCGCCGCCCGCGACCGGACAGCAGGCGTCGGGCTCCCGGCACGCCGCGACGGTGCCCGAAGGGCGGCTCACCGACGGCGGGACGTACACCTGGCTGGTCACCGGCCGGGACGACGGCGGCCGCTGGGGGCTGCCGAAGCTCTGCCAGTTCACCGTCGACGCCGCCGCCCCCGCCGTCCCGGTCATCACGCCGGTCGACGGCGAGCCCGCGGTCTACGTCGAGGACGCGACGGCGGGCGGGGTCAGCCAGCGGGGGTCGTTCACCCTGAGCAGCGAGTCCCCCGACGTCGTCGCCTACCAGTACGCGTTCGACGGGAGCGGGTTCGGACAGTCCGTCCCCGCCACCGCCCCGACGATCTCCTACACGCCGACGACGTCCGGACCGCACTTGCTGCAGGTGCAGGCCGTGGACCGCGCGGGCAACGTGAGCGAGGCGCGCGTCTACCGCTTCGACGTCGCGTGGCCCGTCCCCACGGGCGGCGGCGGTACCTGGCTTCTCGACGAGGGTGCGGGCGACACCGCGACCGGCACCGGCGCACCGCTGACCCTCAGCCCCACCACCACGTGGACGTCCGGCGTGCTGGCCGAGCTCGCCGGTGACGACTCCGACCACGCGCTCCTCTTCGACGACCCCGCCGACGGCGCCGCCACGGCGGGCGCGATCGTCGACACCACGCTGCCGTTCACCGTCTCGGCCTTCCTGCGGGTCGACGCGCTCGGCACCCAGGGCGCCGCGGTGAGCCAGGACGGCGGGTTCGCGCTCGGGTACGACACCACCGGCTGCGCCGACGGCGTGCCGGCCTGCTGGACCTTTGCGACCGGCGTCGGCGGCACGTCCGTCACGCGCTCGGCCGGGGCGGCGAACGTCGGCTCGTGGGTGCACCTCACCGGCACGTACGACGCGGTCGCGGGCACCGTCGCGCTCTACGTCTGCGAGCTCGGGACCGCCGACGAGCCCGGGGACATGAACCCCGTGACCGACGGACCCGTCGGCGCCTCCACCTCTGCGTCGTCGGGACCGTTCCGGCTCGGTCAGGGGTTCGGGGGCGCGTCGCCGTTCGCGGGCACCGTCGGGTCGGTCACGGTCACCGAGGGAGTCGTCGCCTCGATGTCGTCGGTCCGCCGGGCCTGCTCGCGGGGCGCCTGAGCCGAGGCAGTCGCGACGGTCAGCGGTCCCGCCGGCCGACCGCTCGTCGGGTCGTCGCGACGGTCAGGTGTCCCGCGTGGGGTTGTCTGAGCCCCGGTGCGGGGCCGCGAGCTGAGCCGACCGTCCTCTAGACGCCGAGGAACCAGGCAGCGAGCGCAGCGCCCGAGGTGCCGACGTCGAACGTGCGCACCTCTGTCGCCACAGCGGCGAGGTCCGCGACGAAGCCGTCGTCGGTGTCCACGGTCCCGCGCGCGTGCACGACGAGGACCACGGGGAGCCGGTCGGCCTCCGTCGGCGACAGCACGGCGCTCGCGCGCTGCACGAGCTGCCGGTAGGTCCGGCTGGCGGCGAGCACGACGACCACGTCGACGGCAGGCAGGTCGAGACCCTCGTCGAGCACCTTGGGCGTCGTGATCGCCTTCAGCCGGTCGGTGCGCAGGTCACGCAGGGTGTTCCGACGGACCTCGGGTTCCAGGCCGTTGTGCAACCACGCCGCACTGACACCGGCAGCACGCAGACCGGCCGCCGCAGCGTCCGCGCCGTCCTTGGTGTGCGCGAAGACGAGCGCGTGGGCGGACCGGGCGAGCGTCGGAGCGAGCGTGGCGAGGGCCCCGGTCTTCGCCGGCGACGTCGCCAGCAGGTCCCGACGGGTGCTCACCGCGCGCAGGTACGCGCTGGCGTCCGCGGCCGCGCGGGAGTTCTCGCGCCAGCCGCCCTGGAGACGGATGACGTCGTCGGCGAACCTGTGCGGGCTGCAGCCGTGGTCCGTCAGACGCCCGGCAAGGTCCGTGATCTGCGCGGACAGGGCGTCGTGCTCCGCCTGCTCGTCCGCGTCGAGGTCCACCGCGAGGTACGCGAGCCGGAACGGGGCGAGGACACCGTCCTTCCGGCCGCGGCGCAGGTCGCACCCGTCCAGCACGGCACCGAAGTACGGCCGCAGGACCTCGTCGAACCCGGCGTCCTGCCGCTCCATCGCCGACGTCAGACCGAGCCGCGCGCGGAACCCGTCGCGCAGCGTCTCCGCCGGGCGCGCCGACCCGTACTTGTGGACCTCGTCCGCGATGACCAGCCCTGCCCGGCCGTCCTCCAGCAGCTGGCGCCCGAACGCCGCGCTCACCAGCGACACCAGCACGTCGCACTCGTCGAACGTGTGCGCCGTCGTGATGTCCCGACGCCCGATCGACAACCCCGGCAGGTGCAGCTCCAGCGTCGAGAACCACTGCTCCAGCAGGTCCGTCGTCGGCACCAGGACCAGCACCTTCTCGCCGCGCGTCAGAGCGTCCCAGGCCGCGAGCACCCCGACGATGACACGGCCCGGCGCGCTGACCGCCTCGACGATCCCGCGCCGCTCCTCCGCCAGCCACGCATCGAGCACGTCCTTCTGCCAGCGGCGCAGCTGCGGTCCGACGTACCGGACGTCGCCACCGGGCGGGAGCGGCCCCCGCTCGACCACGGCGGTCGCGGCGAGCGCCCGGAACAACCCGCCCGGCGCCGTGGCGGCGATCGGCTCAGGGTGCGGGCGGTCCTCGGCGGCGACCCGCACCGGGAGGGCCTCGGCGACGCGAGCGGTCGGGTTGGTCGGCGTCGCGGACACCGGCTCGGCGGGCGCTTCGACCGGCGCTGCGACCGGTGCTTCGATCAGTGCTTCGATCGGTGCTGCGGCGGGTGCTGCGAGCGTTGGTGCGGCGGGTGCTGCGAGCGTTGGTGCGGCGGGTGCTGCGAGTGTCCGCGCGACCGATGCGGCGACCGTCGGCGCGACGATCCGTTCGGCAGGTGCCGCGACCGTCGGCGCGACGATCCGTTCGGAAGGTGCCGCGACCGTCGGCTCGGCTGGCGCGACGGGGGCGGCGTGCGTTGCCTCAACCGGCGCGACCGGGGCGACGACCGTCGGCCAGACCGGTGTCGAGGCAGTCGGCTCGGCTGGTGCGACCGGGGCTGCGGGCGTCGCCTCGCGTGGCGCGACCGGGACCGCCTGCTTGACGGGCGCGACCGGGGTGGCGACCGTCGGCTCGACCGTCGGCCAGAGCGGTGCTGCGACTGTCGGTCCAGCGGGGACGGCGACGGTCGGCTCGGAGGTCGGCGCGGCCGGTGCCGCGACGGTCGTCCCGGAGAGGGCGGCGAGAACGACCTCCAGCGGGCCCGGGTCGATGGGCGGTCTTGCGTGGGCTGCGATGCTCGGCTCGACGCTCGGCTCGGCAGGTGCTTCGACCGTCGGCTTCGAGACGGCCGCGAGCCGCTCGCTCACCGGCACCCGGACGGGGACGCTCGGAGACTCTTCCTGGAGCCGCACCGAGGGCCGGCCCGCGAACGCCGCGGCCGGCAGGATCCCACCACTGGGGTCCGGCAGCTCCACGACCGCGGACCCGGTCCGCTCACCGAACGACGCCGCCGGCGCGATCACCTGCTGGGCCCGACGGCGCGGGGTCGGCAGCTTCAGGAGCGTCGCGGGGTGACCGGCGCCCAGCGCACGCCAGCGCGGCGGCGTGCTGGTGTCGGCTCGCAGCCGCGGGTCGCTGACCAGGAGCCGCTCGACCTCGGCGGTCGTGAGCGCTTCCTGATCGGAGCTCGCGACGCTCAGGGTCAGCTCCGACGCCGTCTGCAGAGGGCGCGCGCACAAGGCCGCGTGCAGCACGTCGCTCGGTGTCRACACAGAGCGCCCTCCTCGTCCTCGCCGCGCGGAGTGACCCCCGCATCCGATGCCCTCCCTCTCTTGTCGGCATCAGCACGGCTCGAATTCAGTCGGGCACCGCAACTCGTCCAGCGGACCCGAACAGCGCCCGCGCAGGCAGGAGCCGGTCGATCCCGATGATGACCAGACCCAGCAGGTAGAACCCCGCGCCGTAGAGCGCGACGTTCAGCCCGAGGCCGCCCCAACCCAGCTCCCCGCGGTCGATGAACCCGTACGGATACTCGAGCGACGGCCACACCACCCCGCGGACCGTGACCAGCGCGACGTAGACCAGCAGGTAACCGAGCCAGAACAGGCTGTACCGGAGCTTGAGCCTGCGGTGGGCGTCGAACAGGAGGAAGTCGAGAAATGCGGCCGTCGGGTCGATCTGGTGCTCGATCTGCCCCGAGGTCAGCCCGAGCGCCACGCTCGGCGCGTCCGCTGCCTCGGGCGCCAGCACGAACGTCGCGACCAGACCCGTGATCAGCAGGAACAGCGTCACCCCGCCCTTGAGCCACCCCGGCGGCTGCGGCTTCTTGGCGAGCGACGCGATCCCGCCCCAGATCATCACCGTCGCCAGCAGCAGACCCGCCTGGTTGGTGAAGTACAGCAACCCACCCAGGTGCCCCTTCAGCCAGATGTCCTCCGTGCCGACCAGCGCGAGCGCCGCGACGGCGAACCGGAACAACGCGATGACGACGTCCATGCCGTGGCCCCCTGACCAGTCGCAGTGCCCGCCCACCGTCCCACGCCCGAAGGCGGCACAGCCACACCGTCGACCCCAAGGGGCAACCCCTCGCGACCCCCGACGCGCCCCCACGCCAGCGCGAAGACGTGGTCCTGTCTGGCGCGACCAACGCTTCTGGTTGTGGGAGAGGCTGATGCGGAAGTGCGACTGCGGCGCGGGGGCTGCTGCTGTCCGCGTCGTGCGGCGGGTGCGGTCCGGCGGGTGTMGTCGGGCGTGCGGGGACGTTTCGCGCGGGACGTGGGTGACTGAGGGGGGTGGTCAGTGGCAGTCGGGTTGGTCGGGGTCTTCGTTGCAGTCGCGGGCGACGAGGCGGGAGCGGCGCTCGACGATCTCGAACTCAGGTGTCGTGCTGGTGGTCTGGGCGGTGCCGACGACGTCAAGCCAGGTGTCGTCGCCGTCGATCCGGTAGCGGCCGGACCAGGTGGTGGTGAGCTCGATGGTGGTGGTTCCGGTGTCGGTGAACACGTGGAAGACGTCGAACTCGGGGTAGGGCGTGCCGGGGCTGTCGGTGGACAGGTCGTGGCTGCCGTCGTTGAAGTCCCACGTGTAGTGCGTGGGTGTGGCGATGACGTCGAT